>NZ_BAABFB010000069.1:0-27025 GCF_039540555.1 Rhodococcus olei
CCCGACGGCACCGAGGATCACTGGTCGCAGGAGTACCTGGATCTGATCCAGCTCGCCTGACCCGGCGCCGGTCCTCCGACCAGGGCGATTTTCCGTCCTCGGATCCCGGGGTGGATGTGTACTAGCCTGAAACCCGTCAAGTGGCGTGCATCACATTCCGGAGGAATTGGTGATGGCAGAGCTCAGGCCGGTGCGCAAGGGGGTGCGGGTGTCCGGCGGCGTGCGGGACGCGATGCAGACCGAACTGCGCGACCGCTACCTCCGGGGTGCGAGCATCCGCTCCCTCGCCGAAGCCACCGGGCGGTCGTACGGCTTCATCCGGACCCTGCTGACCGAGTCCGGCGTCGAACTCCGCGGTCGCGGCGGCCCGAACCGCCGCCGCGCCGTGCCGGGGACCTGACGCGGCCGGCTCACTCCTGGCGCCGGACCGATTCCTCGACGAGATCGAGGACGGCGGACAGGTTTTCGCCGCCGTGCCCGGAGGCGATGCGGGCGATCAGGCCGTCGAGGACCAGGTCGAGGTAGCCGACGAGGACGTCGGTCGGCAGGTCGTCCCGCAGGCGCCCGGCCTCCTTCTGTCGCTCGAGCCGGGCCACGGTGGCCTCGGTGAGTTCCACGCCGCGTTCGCTCCACTCCCGGGCGAACTCGGGGTCCGTGCGCAGTCGCCGGGAGATCTCCACGCGGGTGGCGAGCCAGTCGAACTCCTCCGGCTTCGCGAGCATGTCCCGCATCACCTGCACGAGACCCTCCTCGGCGGCGACATCCGCCATCCGGGTCGCGTCCTGCTCCGCAAGGGCGAGGAACAGGCCGTCCTTGTCCTTGAAGTGGTGGAAGATCGCCCCCCGGGACAGGCCGGTCGCGTCCTCGATGCGGCGGACGGTCGCGCCCTCGTAGCCGTACTCCGCGAAGCAGCGGCGGGCGCCGTCGAGAATCTGCCTCCGACGCGCCGCCAGGTGGTCCTCACTGACCTTCGGCACAGCCGACATCCTTTCGTACACAAGGGGACGGCGGGCCCGAGACTGACGTCCCGAGCCCGCCGTCAGCGCACTACGTGATCACACGACCGGGATGATTCAGCCCCGGATCATGTTGCGCAGCACGTACTGCAGGATGCCGCCGTTGCGGTAGTAGTCCGCCTCACCGGGGGTGTCGATGCGGACGACCGCGTCGAACTCGACCGTGCTGCCGTCGGCCTTGGTGGCGGTGACCTTGACGGTGCGCGGCGTGGTGCCTGCGTTGAGCTCCTCGATGCCCGAGATGTCGAAGACCTCGGTGCCGTCCAGGCCCAGCGACTGGGCCGACTCGCCGGCCGGGAACTGCAGCGGGATGACGCCCATGCCGATCAGGTTCGAGCGGTGGATGCGCTCGAAGGACTCGGTGATCACGGCCTTGACGCCGAGCAGGCTGGTGCCCTTCGCCGCCCAGTCACGCGACGAACCGGAGCCGTACTCCTTGCCGCCCAGGACGACCAGCGGGATGCCGGCCTTCTGGTAGTTCTGCGACGCGTCGTAGATGAACGACTGCGGGCCGCCCTCGAGGGTGAAGTCGCGGGTGTAGCCGCCCGAGACGTCGTCGAGCAGCTGGTTGCGCAGGCGGATGTTCGCGAACGTGCCGCGGATCATCACCTCGTGGTTACCGCGCCGCGAGCCCAGCGAGTTGTAGTCCTTGCGCTCGACACCGTTGGCGTCCAGGTACTGGGCGGCCGGGGTGCCGGGCTTGATCGGGCCGGCCGGGCTGATGTGGTCGGTGGTGACCGAGTCGCCGAGCAGGGCGAGCACACGGGCACCCGTGATGTCGGTGACCGGAGCCGGATCCATCGTCATGCCGTCGAAGTACGGCGCCTTGCGGACGTAGGTCGACTTCTCGTCCCACGCGAAGGTGTCGCCCTCGGGGGTGGCGAGGTTCTGCCAGCGCTCGTCGCCCTTGAAGACGTCGGCGTAGGACTTGCGGAACATGTCCTGGCTGATCGCCGACTTGATGGTGTCGTCGATCTCCTGCGCGGACGGCCAGATGTCCTTCAGGAAGACGTCGTTGCCGTCCTGGTCCTGGCCCAGGGCGTCGGTCTCGAAGTCGAAGTCCATCGTGCCGGCCAGCGCGTACGCGATGACGAGCGGCGGCGACGCCAGGTAGTTCATCTTCACGTCGGGGGAGATGCGACCCTCGAAGTTGCGGTTGCCCGAGAGCACCGCGGTGACCGACAGGTCGTTGTCGTTGACCGCCTTGGAGATCTCCTCCGGCAGCGGGCCGGTGTTGCCGATGCAGGTCGTGCAGCCGAAGCCGCCGAGGTAGAAGCCGAGCTTCTCGAGGTACGGCCACAGGCCGGCCTTCTCGTAGTAGTCGGCGACGACCTGCGAACCCGGCGCCATGTTGGTCTTGACCCACGGCTTCGAGGCCAGGCCCTTCTCGACCGCGTTCCGGGCGAGCAGCGCTGCGCCGATCATCACCGACGGGTTCGAGGTGTTGGTGCAGGACGTGATGCCCGCGACCGCGACCGCGCCGTGGTCGAGCACGAACTCGCCACGCTCGGACTTGACCTTCACCGGCTTGCTGGGGCGACCGTGCGCACCGTTGGCGGCGGACGGCACCGGGGCGACGACGTCGTCCGAGGCGGTGGACGTCTCGACCGGGTCGGACGCGGGGAAGGACTCCTCGACGGCCTCGTCCAGCGCGGAGTGCGCGGCGGCGGTGCCGTTGGTGACGTAGGTGGCGATGTCGCGACGGAACGCGGCCTTCGAGTCCGACAGCAGGATGCGGTCCTGCGGGCGCTTCGGGCCGGCGATCGACGGCACGACGGTGCCCAGGTCCAGCTCGAGGTACTCGGAGTAGGCCGGCTCGTTCGCGGCGTCGTGCCACATGCCCTGCTCCTTGGCGTACGCCTCGACGAGCGCGAGCTGCTCGTCGCTGCGGCCGGTCAGGCGCAGGTAGTTGATGGTCTCGCCGTCGATCGGGAAGATCGCGGCGGTGGAACCGAACTCGGGGCTCATGTTGCCGAGGGTGGCGCGGTTCGCGAGCGGCACCTCGGCGACGCCGGCGCCGTAGAACTCGACGAACTTGCCGACCACACCGTGCTTGCGCAGCATGTCGGTGACGGTGAGCACGACGTCGGTGGCGGTCACGCCGGGCTGGATCTCACCGGTGAGCTTGAAGCCGACGACGCGCGGGATCAGCATCGAGACCGGCTGGCCGAGCATCGCGGCCTCGGCCTCGATACCGCCGACGCCCCAGCCCAGCACGCCGAGGCCGTTGACCATCGTGGTGTGCGAGTCGGTGCCGACGCAGGTGTCGGGGTACGCCTGGCCGTTCCGGACCATGACGGTCGGAGCCAGGTACTCGATGTTGACCTGGTGGACGATGCCCATGCCCGGGGGGACGACCTTGAAGTCGTCGAATGCGCCCTGGCCCCAGCGCAGGAACTGGTAACGCTCACCGTTGCGCTGGTACTCGAGGTCGACGTTGCGCTCGAGGGCGTCGGCGCGACCGAACACGTCGAGGATGACGGAGTGGTCGATGACCATGTCGGCGGGGGAGAGCGGGTTGACCTTGTTCGGGTCGCCGCCGAGGGTCGCGACGGCCTCACGCATCGTGGCGAGGTCGACCACACACGGCACACCGGTGAAGTCCTGCATGATCACGCGGGCCGGGGTGAACTGGATCTCGACGCTCGGCTCGGCCGACGGATCCCAGTTGGCGATCGCGCGGATGTGGTCGGCGGTGATGTTGGCGCCGTCCTCGGTGCGCAGCAGGTTCTCGGCGAGAACCTTCAGCGCGTAGGGCAGCTTCTCGGTGCCGGGAACGGTGGACAGCCGGAAGATCTCGTACGAGTTCTCTCCGACCTCCAGCGTCCCCTTGGCGCCGAACGAATCAATACTGGTGCTCACGTCAGCTCCACTCGTCTTTGAGGTTCGCCGTCGACGGGGCTGTGCCGACGGCAAGCGAGGCTCATCGCGGCGACCGTGGTGATGCCGAACGGTCGATTCATGCCGAAAACCGACCCGGAAGGTCGCGCCGAAGCACCTCGCGGCAACTCTAACAGTACGCTTGTCCTGTGAAACCCGCGGGACATCCGCGTGCTCCGCGGGTCGCACACCAGACGATCCTTGTCGTCGCGACCAACGATCGCAACGCGGGCGGGCGATCGCGGCCCACCGTGGTTGACGTCACGTAATGTGCGGGGCGGTCGCAACGACAGTCACGGCAGCCCGGGGAACGGGCATCCGGGCCCGCTGCCGCGCGCCCGCCAACCGCACAACGACCACCCGCACACCGACCACCGGACGAGAGATGCCTGCTGCCCACTCGATCGTGTTCCACCCGGCTCCCGCCGACATCCCGCCGTCGGTCGACATCGACACGGTCCTCGCCGACCTCGCGGACGACGGGGTGTCCGCGCCGGCCGACGACGTGGCGGCGCTGCAGGCGGTGGTGGCGCGGGCCAACGACGAGGGCGTCGACCTGCGGATCGTCGTCCTCGCGGAGAACCCCGCCCGCGACTCGCAGCTGCGGGACATCGCGACCGAGGTGGGCGTGCACGACGGCGGCACCGTGCTCGTCCTGAGCCCGAATTGGGTGGGCACCTACAGTGATTCGCTGTCCCGGGTCACCGTCGAGGACGCGCAGGATCGCGCGTACACCGGCAATGCGGTCGACTCGGCGAACCAGTTCCTCGACGCGGTGGTCGAACCCGAGGCGCCGTACGGGCTGATCACCGCCGGCCTCGTTGTGGTCGTCGGGGGCGCGGCCGCGGTGACGTGGGCGGTGCGTTCGCGTCGGCTGGACCGTCGCCGCGCCGAGTCCTGATCGGGGCCTGATCGCCACTCGCGGGCGCAACGCGAAACGTCAAGTCGGAAAATATCTTTCGTCCATTCGCGCGATTCCGCCCAGTACACCCGGGGTGTGTGCGGTGTAATTACCGATGTGTCATTTGTGACTGGAGTTTCGTCAGTGTGCGAAGTGTCGTACGGTGCCATTGGCGCTTTTGGGGAAGAAGTGTCGCTGTGGGCAGGGCTGTCACGGAAGTGGCCTCTGCGCACCGGAGTCCGTGGGTGAACGCACCCACGGACCGGATCCGTCGCGCACTCCTTCCCCGGTCGGTGGCGGACCGAGGGAGAGAACAGTGAGGCGAAGGGCACCACGCGGCACCCACCGCCGCGGCTTCTCGCGCACGAGAACTCGCGGCGTGCACCTCCTCGTCGGGTTCGGTGTGGCGTTGTCGCTGGTCGCGGCCACGCCGGGGCTGGCGGCGGCCGTGCCGCCCCCGCCTCCGAACCCCAGTGACGCGCAACTGCAGCAGGCCGACGACTCCGTCGCCGCCCGCGTCGGCGAGGTCGGCGCGCTGATCAACCAGGTTGCCGCCGCGGACCAGCAGCTGCGGGCGCTCGACGACGCGGTCGCGATCAAGCGCGAGGACGTCAACAAGGCGCTCGTCGACCTGCAGAACGCACGAGACGCGGCGGGTGCCGCGGCGGGCGCGGTCGGCTCGACCCTGCAGGCGCTGCGCGACGCCGGAGCTCAGATCGACCTCGCGCAGACGCGATTCGACGAGTTCGCCGCGAACACCTACCGCCAGGGCACCGGCGTGGCCTCGATCGCGTCGTTCATCGGATCGCAGGGACCGGCCGACATCCTGGACCGGGCCCAGCTGATGCGCCTGATGTCCACCAACAAGAACGCCGTCCTCGACGCCCTGCAGCGGGCTCGCACCGCCGAGGCCAACAAGAACTCGGCGGCGCGCGAGGCCAAGCAGAAGGCCGATTCCGCGGCCTCGGCCGCGGAGGCGCGCAAGGCTGACGCGGAGAACGCGATCGCCGTCGCCCGCGCCGCCCTCGCCGAACAGACCGGCAAGAAGGCGGCGGTCGAGGCCCAGAAGGCCGCCGCGGAAACACAGCTCGCCACCGCCCGCGACAACGTCTCCGGGTTGCAGAGCCAGCGACAGGCGTTCGTCAACTGGGATCTCCAGCGGGCGGCCGAGCAGGCGGCCGCGGCGGCCGCCGCCGCGACGCCGAAGGACGCGGCGGCGAAGGCCGCGGCCCGGGTCGCGGCCGACCAGGCCGCCCGCGACCGCGCCCGCGCGCTCGCCGAGGGGCAGCGCAGCCACACCCAGATCGAGGACGACCAGGGCACCGAACCGCCCACGGCGACCGCGCCGGACGAGACGTCCACGCGTGAGGAACCGGACGACGAGACGTCCACCGACGAGACCTCGACGGACGGCGAGTCGACGACGGACGCCGAGGAGCCGGCGCCGACGACCACCGCGAAGCCGAAACCGAAGCCGGGGACCGCGAAGCCGTCGAAGCCCGCACCGAAGCCGTCCGTGACCGGCGGTGCCGCGATCGAGACCGTCATCGACCGGGCGATGTCCCAGCTCGGCGTCCCCTACGCGTGGGGTGGCGGTAACGAGAACGGCCCGACCCTCGGGATCCGGGACGGCGGTGTCGCCGACAGCTACGGGGACTTCAACAAGGTCGGGTTCGACTGCTCGGGCCTGATGATCTACGCGTTCGCCGGCATCGGGATCTCGCTGCCGCACTACACCGGCTACCAGTACACCGCGGGCGAGCAGGTCCCGACGTCGCAGATGAAACGCGGCGACATGGTCTTCTACGGGCCCAATGCCAGCCAGCACGTCGCGCTGTACCTTGGCAACGGGGAGATGCTCGAGGCTCCGCAGTCGGGATCGGTCGTCAAGGTCTCGCCGCTGCGCTGGGACGGCATGACCCCGTACGTGGTCCGGATGGTGTCCTGACCCGGCTGCACGAGCCGGGTGCGGGCGCGAGTGAAAGCGGTGAGTTCTTGGTGACGTCAGCGGACGGTGCGGCGACGGGCGAGGCAGGGTCGACGGCGGCCGGGGTGCAGTCCGACGCGCAGCTGCTGGAGAAGGCGATCTACGAGGTCAAACGGGTGATCGTCGGCCAGGATCGGCTCGTCGAACGAATCCTCGTCGGCCTGCTCGCCAAGGGCCACGTGCTGCTCGAGGGGGTGCCGGGGGTCGCCAAGACCCTGGCCGTCGAGACGTTCGCGACCGTCGTCGGCGGCTCGTTCTCCCGTGTCCAGTTCACCCCCGACCTCGTCCCGACGGACCTCGTCGGCACCCGCATCTACCGGCAGGGCCGTGAGGCGTTCGACATCGAGCTCGGGCCGGTGGTCGCGAACTTCGTGCTCGCCGACGAGATCAACCGGGCACCGGCGAAGGTGCAGTCGGCGTTGCTCGAGGTGATGGCCGAGCGGCACGTGACGATCGGCGGCAAGACCTTCCCGATGCCGGATCCGTTCCTGGTGATGGCCACCCAGAACCCGATCGAGAACGAGGGCGTCTACCCGCTGCCCGAGGCGCAGCGCGACCGGTTCCTGTTCAAGGTGCTCGTCGACTACCCGACCGTCGAGGAAGAGCGCGAGATCGTCTACCGGATGGGTGTCGCGGCGCCCGAGCCCCGGCAGGTTCTCGGTCCCGACGACCTGATCCGGCTGCAGAAGACGGCCGCCGGGGTGTTCGTGCACCACGCGCTCGTCGACTACGTGGTCCGGGTCATCGCCGCGACCCGCACGCCGGACGCGTTCGGCCTGGCCGATGTCGCGGGGTGGATCTCGTACGGCGCCTCGCCGCGCGCGACCCTCGGCATCATCTCCGCGTCCCGCGCACTGGCGATGTTGCGCGGCCGCGACTACGTGGTGCCGCAGGACATCCTCGACGTGATTCCCGACGTGCTGCGGCACCGGCTGGTGCTGTCCTACGACGCTCTCGCCGACGAGGTCAGCCCCGACGACGTCATCACCCGCGTCCTGCAGACCGTCGGCCTGCCGCAGGTCGCCGCCCAGCCGGTGGCGCCCGCGCCGCCGGTGCCCGGTCCGGCGGCCCCGGCCCCGGCGGCACCCGTCGGGGGCGCACCGCGGTGACCCCGACCCCGGCCGCCGCGGCGGGCCGCTCAGGGGATCCCGCCGGTCGGTCGTTGCCGTCGCTCCGTGGCGGGCAGGTGCGCGACCCGGAACTCGCGGCCGCGTTGCGCACGCTCGAGCTCACGGTACGGCGGCGTCTGGACGGCGTGCTGCACGGTGAGCACCTCGGGCTGATCCCCGGCCCCGGCAGTGAACCCGGCGACGCCCGGCTGTACCAGCCCGGAGACGACGTTCGGCAGATGGACTGGTCGGTGACCGCCCGCACCACCCACCCGCACGTGCGGCAGTCGGTCGCCGACCGGGAACTCGAGACGTGGCTCGTCGTCGACCTGTCCGCGAGCCTTGACTTCGGCACCGTCGGCGCCGAGAAGCGGGACCTGGCCGTGGCCGCGGCCGCCGCGGTCGCGCACCTGACCAGCGGCGGCGGCAACCGGATCGGCGCGATCGTCGCGACCGGTCACCACAGCGTCCGGATCCCGGCCCGGGGCGGCCGCCTGCACGCCCAGGCGATGCTGCGGACGATCGCGACCACCCCGCACGCCCCGGACGGGGTGCGCGGCGACCTGAAGGGTGCGATCGAGTCGCTGCGCCGCCCGCAGCGGCGGCGGGGACTGGCGGTGGTGATCAGCGACTTCCTCGGGCCGCTGGACTGGGAGCGATCGCTGCGGGCGGTGTCCGGCCGCCACGACCTGCTCGGCATCGAGGTGCTCGACCCCCGCGACCTCGAACTGCCGGACCTCGGCGAAGTGGTCCTGCACGACCCCGAGACCGGGCGCACGCGCGAGTTCAGCACCACCGAGCAGTTGCGCTCCGACTACGCGGCGGCGGCGCAGGCGCACCGGGAAGAGGTCGAGCAGGCGCTGCGACGGTGCGGCGCGCCGGTGCTGGGCCTGCGCACCGACCGGGACTGGATCGCGGACGTCGTGCGCTTCGTCGCCGCCCGCAGGCACAGTTATGGTTCCCGAGTGAATCGAGTGCCGCAGAGTCGAGTGCCCCGCCGGTGAGCGCGACCCAGTTCGCGTCCCCGTGGTGGCTCGCGTTTCTCCTCGTGGTGGCGGCACTCGCCGTCGGGTACGTCCTCGTTCAGCGACGCAGGCACCGGAACCTGCTGCGCTTCTCCAACCTCGAGATGCTCGAGAAGGTGGCGCCGGCACGTCCGGGCCGGCTCCGGCACCTGCCGACGGCGCTCGTGTTGGTCGGGCTGATGCTGCTGACGGTCGCGCTGGCCGGACCCACGTCGGACAAACGGGTGCCGCGCAACCGGGCGACGGTGATGCTGGTGATCGACGTGTCGCTGTCGATGAAGTCGACCGACGTCGCTCCGACCCGCATCGCCGCGGCGCAGGAGGCCGCCAAGAAGTTCGCGGACGGGCTGACACCCGGCATCAACCTCGGCCTCGTCGCGTTCGCCGGCACCGCGTCGGTGCTGGTGTCGCCGACCGTCAACCGCGAGGAGACCAAGACCGCGATCGACCATCTGACCCTCGCGGAGCGGACCGCGACGGGCGAGGCGATCTTCACCGCGCTGCAGTCCATCGAGACCCTCGGCGCCGTCCTGGGCGGTGGGGACCAGGTGCCGCCCGCCCGGATCGTGATGCTCTCCGACGGCAAGCAGACGGTGCCGGACAGCCCCGACGCCCCACGCGGCGGCTACACCGCCGCCAGCAAGGCGAAGGAGGCGGGGGTGCCGGTTTCGACCATCTCGTTCGGCACCTCGTACGGCACCGTCGACATCGGTGACGAGCGGATCGCGGTACCGGTGGACGACCCGTCGCTGCGGGAGATCGCGAACCTGTCGGGCGGCAGCTTCTTCACCGCGTCCAGCCTCGAGGAACTGAACCGGGTGTACGACACCCTCGAGGAGCAGATCGGATTCGAGACGGTCCGGGGCGACGCCAGCCGGGCCTGGCTGGTGCTCGGCGTGCTGTGCACGGCGGCGGGACTGGGTGCCGCTCTGGTTCTGCGCCAACGCCTGCCCTGAGCCTTCGCCGACTGTCACAATGTGCTGCCACGTTCCACCCGAACCACAACAGATAGGTTGATCGAATGTCGAACGCGTCCACCCCGTCCCGCTCCGTGCTCGTGACCGGAGGCAACCGGGGCATCGGCCTCGCGGTGGCCCAGCGTCTCGCCGCGGACGGTCACAAGGTGGCGGTCACGCACCGCGGTTCCGGTGTCCCGGAGGGGCTGTTCGGGGTGCAGTGCGACGTCACGGACGCGGAGTCGGTGGATCGCGCGTTCACCGAGGTCGAGGAGCACCAGGGCCCGGTCGAGGTGCTGGTGGCGAACGCGGGCATCACCGACGACACGCTGCTGATGCGGATGACCGAGGAGCAGTTCACCAAGGTCGTCGACGCGAACCTGACCGGGGCGTTCCGGTGCGCCAAGCGGGCGAACCGCGCGATGCTGCGCGGCCGGTGGGGCCGGATGATCTTCCTCGGCTCCGTGGTGGGTCTTGCGGGCCAGGCGGGGCAGATCAACTACGCCTCGTCCAAGGCCGGTGTGATCGGCCTCGCGCGGTCGGTCACCCGCGAACTCGGTTCGCGCTCGATCACCGCGAACGTGGTCGCCCCCGGGTTCATCGAGACGGACATGACGGCGGAGCTGTCGGACGATCTCCGCGAGACCGCGAAGAAGTTCATTCCGCTGCAGCGCCTCGGGAAGCCGGAGGACGTGGCCGCGGTGGTCTCCTTCCTCGCGTCGGAGGACTCCGCGTACGTGTCCGGTGCGGTGATTCCCGTCGACGGCGGCATGGGCATGGGGCACTGACCCGACCGCCGCGTCACTCCCTCTCGCACACAACGACTTTCACCACCAGGAGGAGCACTACCATGGGCGGACTGCTCGAAGGCAAGACCATTCTCGTGACCGGCATCATCACCGACGCCTCGATCGCGTTCCACGCGGCGGCGGTGGCGCAGGAGCAGGGCGCGAAGGTGATCATCACCGGGCTGCCCGAGCGGCTGCGGCTGATCGACCGGATCGCCAAGCGGCTGCCGCAGGAGGTGCCGCCCGCGATCGGTCTGGAGATCACCAGCGAGGACGACCTGAACGCGCTGGCCGACCGGGTGCGTGAGCACGCGCCCGAGGGCGTCGACGGTGTGCTGCACTCGATCGCGTTCGCGCCGAAGACGCTGATGGGGCCCGATGCCAAGCCGTTCCTCGAGGGCCCCGGCCCGGACGTCGCGAAGTCGTTCGAGATCTCCGCGTGGAGCTACGCCTCCCTGGCGCGCGCGGTGCTGCCCGTCATGAACGAGGGCGGCTCCATCGTCGGCATGGACTTCGACCCGCGCACCGCGATGCCGTACTACAACTGGATGGGCGTGGCGAAGGCCGCGCTCGAGTCCGTGAACCGGTACGTCGCGCGGGAGGTCGGCGAGGCGAAGAAGATCCGCTCGAACCTCGTCGCCGCGGGTCCGATCAAGACCCTCGCCGCGAAGGCGATCGCCGGGACCGCCACCGACGACGCCAAGAAGATGAACCAGCTCAACGAGTACTGGGACGCCGCGGCGCCCATCGGCTGGAACTTCAACGACCCGACCGCGGTCGCGAAGTCCGTGGTCGCGGTGCTGTCGGACTGGCTGCCCGCCACCACCGGATCGATCATCTACGTCGACGGCGGGGCCAGCCACAACACCTGGCTGCCCGAGAACCTGTGACCGCCTGACGATTTCGATGACCTACGACGCCCTGCTGCTGCTCTCCTTCGGCGGGCCCGAACGGCCCGCCGACGTCCGCCCGTTCCTCGAGAACGTCACCCGTGGCAGGGGAGTGCCGCCGGAGCGTCTGGACGAGGTGGTCGAGCACTACCTGCACTTCGGTGGGGTCTCGCCGATCAACCGGCTCAACCGCGACATCATCACCGCGGTGGAGGCCGAATTCGCTTCGGCGGGAACCGATCTGCCGGTGTACTTCGGGAATCGAAACTGGCACCCGATGGTCGAGGACACCGTCGCCCGCATGCGGGACGACGGTGTCCGCTCGGCGCTGGTGTTCCCCACCTCGGCATGGGGCGGCTACTCCGGGTGCCGGCAGTACCACGAGGACGTCGCCCGGGCCCGCGCCGCGGTCGACGGCGCTCCGGAACTGACCAAGGTGCGTCAGTACTACGACCACCCGCTGCTGGTCGCGGCGGTCGCCGAGGCGATCGTCGCTGCGCGTCAACAGCTTCCGGAGGCGCAGCGGGCCGATGCGCGGCTGGTGTTCACCGCCCACTCGGTCCCGGTGGCGGCGGACGCGTCGGCCGGTCCGCCGTCCGGCGGCGGCCGGCTCTACAGCCGGCAGGTCGCCGAGGCGGCGCGCCTGTCCGCGGCGGCGGCCGGTGTCGACGAGTACGACGTGGTGTGGCAGTCCCGGTCCGGTCCGCCGCAGGTCCCGTGGCTGGAACCGGACATCTGCGATCACCTGGACGCCGTCGCGGCGTCCGGGGCGACCGCGGTGATCGTGTGCCCGGTCGGGTTCGTCTCCGATCACCTGGAGGTGATCTGGGACCTCGACACCGAGGCCCGGGACCGGTCCGCCGAACTGGGGCTCGGGTTCGTCCGCGCAGGCACCCCGGGCACCGACCGGAGATTCGCGCGGCTGATCGCCGAACTCGTCGCCGAGCAGACGGAGGGGGCGCCGGCGCGGCGCCTCGGCGTCGAACCGCTGTACGGCGTCGGCACGAACGGCGCACTGTGCGCGATCGACTGCTGCGCGCCGCCGCGGCGGCCGGGACGGCCGCCCCGGTGAGGGCCTGACCTGGGAATTCGACGCCGTAAGCTGGTGCGGGGTGGGTTCTTCGGTGCACCATGGGGTGGTCGTCCCCAGTACCGGAAGCGTCGTACCCATGATTCGTCGTCATGTCGCAGCCACGGGTGCCGTGATCGCACTCCTCGTCGCCGCAGCACCGTTCGCCATCGCGGCGACGTCGACCACGCCGTCCGTGCCTGCGGGCGACACCTACGTCAGCAACCCGACCGAGGACAAGCAGATCACCGGGTACTGCGCCGATCAGGCGCAGCTGGCCAACAACCTCGAACGGCGGAACGACCACGACCGTGCGCTCCAGGTCGTCGCCGCCGCGAACATGCGCGGGTGCCGCATCTACACCTTCCACACCTCGTGGGATGGCGGGTGACGGGTGTGGCGGTGGCGACGGTGCCGGGTCAGCCGGTCCACGCCCAGCGCAGGCGCTCGCAGACCTCGTCGACGGACCGGCCGCGATAGCGGTCCAGCTCGTAGCCCCGGACGGCGCCCACCGCCTCGTGAATCACCGGGTCGAACAGCTCGCGGGCCAACCGGGAGTCCGCGAACCTGTCGAGCCACTGCGCCGCATCGGTCGGCAGCAGCGTCACCCCGGCCTCCGCTCGTTCGGTCTCGCTCAGCCGCGACGGGTTGACGGTGACCTCCGGCGGCAGCGGCAGTGCATCGGTGATCCCGGTGTGCACGCCGCCGAGAAGCACCGTTGTTGCCAGGTACGGATTCGCGGACGGGTCGATCGGTTTGACCTCGATGTTCGCGCCGTGCGGATTGCCGGGCGTGTCGGCGCACAGCCGCACCGCGGCCTCGCGGTTCTCCAGACCCCAGCAGCAGTACACCCCGGCCCAGTGGTCGGGGAGCAGCCGCAGGTGCGAGAGCGGGGACCCGGCCAGCAGCAGCATGAAGTCGGGCAGCACCGCGAGCAGGCCGGCGACGGCGCCGCATCCGGTGTCGGTCAGGCCACGGGGGCCGTCCCCGCCGGACAGCAGCGGGACCCCGCCGCGCGTGAGTGAAAGGTGTTGGTGTGCACCGTTTCCCGCGCCACCCTCGAGCGGCAGCGGGGAGAACGACGCGGACATGCCGTGCGTGCGCGCGGTGACCGAGACCAGCAGGCGCGCCAGCACCGCCTGGTCGGCCGCGGTGACCGGATCGGCCGGTGCCAGCGACAGCTCGTACTGGTTCGGGCCGTACTCCGCGTGCACCTGGTCGATCACGAGCCCGGCAAGGTCGGCGGCGGACAGCAGGTCGGAGACGAAACCCCGTTGTCGCACAGCGGCGCCCAGTCCGTACGCGGACCACTCACCGGCCCCGGTGGCGTCGAACAACACGAACTCGAGTTCGTGACCGACGAGCGCGTCCACCCCGTCGGCGGCGAGCCTGCCGACCATCGAGCGCAGGGCACGGCGCGGGCAGCCCGGCCACGGGCCGCCGTCCTGGACGGTCAGGTCCGCCGGTGCCCACCAGGTGCCCTCACCGAGGTCGCGCAGGTCGTCGCGGGCGATCCGCAGCCGCAGGTCGCCGACCACCGACAGCGTGTCGGTGAACGCGAGGTGGTCGTCCGCGCAGAACACCATCCAGCAGGTCGACGCGCCCGCGCCGGCGGTGACGAAGGCGTCGAGCCGGTCGGCGGGCATCACCTTGGCGCGCGCCACCCCGGCCATGTCCACGACCGAACCGATCACCAGTCCGGGTTGCCGTGTCGCCATGCGGCCCCCACTTCGTCGAACGGGCGGATTCAGTGTCCCACCGTGGTACCGCGGGCATGCCGGAATCCGGCGGATGCGGTCGACGGGACAGAATGTGGTCATGAATTCGGAGAGCTACTTCGTTCGTGTCGACGACCGCCGGTACCGCCCGACCGCGCTCACCGGAGGGGCGTGGACCGAGGCGGAGCAGCACATCAGCCCGCTCAACGGACTCATCGTGCACGCGGTGGAGCGGTTCGTCGCCGGACGAGGCCCGGACGAGATGGAGATCGCCCGGATCGGCATCGACATCCTCGGCGTCCTGGCGATCGAGGACTTCGACATCGACGTACAGGTGGTGCGCCCCGGCCGCACGATCGAACTGCTCGAGGCGACGGTGACCGCGGCGGGCCGGCCGGCGGTACGGGCGCGGGTGTGGCGGATGGCGGTGCTGGACACCTCCGCGGTCGCGGGCGGGCCCGATGCCGTGCTCCCGCACCCCGGCACGCTGGACCGCTGGAAGATGTCGGACCTGTGGCCGGGTGGCTACATCGCCTCGCTCGACGTGCGCACGGTCGGCGCGCCGCAGCCGGGCCGCACCACCGCGTGGATCTCCACCCCGGCCGCACTCGTGGCGGGTGAGGAGGTCGGCGCCCTCGCCCGGTACGTCGCGCTGGTCGACACCGCCAACGGCATCGCGGTGCGTCGGTCGCCGACCGAGTGGATGTTCCCGAACGTCGACCTGACCATCCACCTGACCCGCCGGCCCCGCGGCGACTGGGTCGGTCTCGACACCACGGTCACCTTCGGCCCGGACGGGCACGGGCTGACCTCGAGCGTTCTGCACGACGTCGACGGGCCGGTCGGTCACGCGAACCAGATCCTCACCGTGCGCCCCGTCCCCTGACGACCGTGGGCGTGCGGGTGGCCCTCGTCCGCTGCGCGGCCCCGGCGTCTGCGTGATGATGGGAGCGGCCCGATCACGCACGCGGCCCCGCGGGCCGCTCCCGGACATTCGAGGTATGCGATGAGCGACAGCTGGCTCCCGGCACACGATCCGTTCGACGACATCTTCAGCCGGTTCTTCGGATCCGGATCGGTGTCCCGATCCCCGGTACAGCGGGTCGACCTCGGGCGGCTGCTCAACGACGACGCGAAACAGCTGGTTGCACTGGCCCGTCAGGCCGCCGACGACTGGGGGAACCCGGAGATCACACCCGAGCATCTGCTGTACGCGGCGACCCTGGCCGACCCGACCCGCGGGGTCATCAGCGGCCTGAACCTCGATCCGGACAAGGTCGCCGAGCAGATGCGCGACTCGATCGGGACGGGTGACGGCGGCGGAGACGGGCAGATCGCGCTCAGCCCGGCGGCCAAGCTCGCCCTCCGCACCGCGCAACGCGAGGCGGGCCAGTCCGGCATCAGCTACATCGGCCCCGAACACATCCTGCTCGGCATCGCCTCCAACGCCGAGAGCCCGGCGGCGCGGGCACTGTCCGGTGCGAAGATCGAGGCCGGAACGGCCGGCGCGGCGCCCAGCGTCACCCCGACCCTGGACCAGTACGGCCGCGACCTGACCGCCGAGGCCCGCGAGGGTGCGGTGGACCCGGTCGTCGGCCGGGCCGACGAGATCGCGCAGACCGTCGAGATCCTGTCCCGCCGCCGCAAGAACAATCCCGTCCTGATCGGCGACCCCGGCGTCGGCAAGACCGCGATCGTCGAGGGCCTCGCGCAGCGGATCGTCAACGGCGACGTCCCGACCACGCTCGCCGACCGGCGGGTCGTCGCGCTCGACGTCGGATCGCTGGTCGCGGGCAGCAAGTACCGCGGCGAGTTCGAGGAACGGCTGACGAAGATCCTCGACGAGGTCCGCGAGCACTCCGACGAGCTGGTCGTGTTCATCGACGAACTGCACACCATCGTCGGCGCGGGCGCCGGCGGCGAGGGTTCGATGGACGCCGGAAACCTGCTCAAGCCGGCGCTGGCCCGCGGTGACCTGCACGCGATCGGTGCGACCACGATCGACGAGTACCGCCGCTACATCGAGAAGGACGCCGCGCTCGAACGCCGGTTCCAGCCGGTGATGGTGGCCGAGCCGTCCGTCGACGACACGATCGAGATCCTCCGCGGCCTCGTCGACGTGTACGAGGAGCACCACCAGGTGCACTACTCCGACGAGGCGCTGGTGGCGGCCGCGGAACTGTCCGACCGCTACATCACCGACCGGTTCATGCCGGACAAGGCGATCGACCTGATCGACCAGGCCGGGGCCCGGGTGCGACTGCGCACGAAGACCCCCGACGCCGACACCCGGTCCGCGGAGGAGGAACTCGCGCGGCTGCGGCGCGAGAAGGACTCCGCCGTCTCCGCCGAGGACTACGAGCGGGCCAACGAACTCAAGAAGCAGATCACCGAGAAGGAGGAGGCGCTCGGCACCGCCGCGACCGGCGCCACACCCGAGGTCGAGGTCGTCGACATCGCCGAGGTGATCTCGCGTCGCACCGGCATCCCGGTCGCCGACCTCACCAGCGAGGAACGGGCCCGGCTGCTCGCGCTCGAGGACGTGCTGCACGCGCGCGTCGTCGGCCAGGAGGACGCCGTCACCTCCGTCGCCGAGGCGGTGCGCCGGGCCCGGGCCGGGCTGGCCGACCCGAACCGGCCGACCGGCTCGTTCCTGTTCCTCGGCCCCACCGGTGTCGGCAAGACCGAACTCGCGAAGGCGTTGGCGGACGCGGTGTTCGGCGACGAGGACCGGATGATCCGCTTCGACATGAGCGAGTTCCAGGAGAAGCACACCGTCTCCCGGCTCGTCGGCGCCCCGCCCGGATACGTCGGCTACGAGGAGGCCGGTCAGCTCACCGACAAGGTGCGGCGGCAGCCGTACTCGGTGATCCTGTTCGACGAGGTCGAGAAGGCGCACCCGGACGTGTTCAACGTGCTGCTGCAGCTGCTCGACGACGGCCGGGTCACCGACGCGCAGGGCCGCACCGTCGACTTCAAGAACACCATCGTGATCATGACCAGCAATCTCGGCTCGGACCTGATCCTGAACGCGACCGACGACGACCTCGCGGCGCTGATGCCCGCGCTGATGGAACGCCTGCACTCGCACTTCCGGCCCGAGTTCCTCAACCGGATCGACGAGACCGTCGTGTTCCACCGGCTGGACGAGGAGCAACTGCACCAGATCGTCGGGCTGATCCTCGACCGGACCCGACGGCTCCTGCGGGCCCAGGACGTCGAACTCGACGTCACCGACGCCGCCGTCGACTGGCTCGTCGAGACCGGCTTCGAACCACGGTTCGGGGCGCGGCCGCTGCGCCGGACCGTCCAGAAGGAACTCGACAACAAGCTGTCGAACATGCTGCTGGCCGGCACGATCGACGGCGGCGACACCGTCCGGGTCGACGCCGACGGCACCGGCCTGATCCTCGAACGCGTCGCGCCCGACGGGACCGAGGGCACGGTGGCGCCGGACGCCTGACGGGTTGCTCCGGTCCGGCGGTGCGAATTCGGGTAGTGCACTACGCGTGCCCCGCCGTGCCCGCTCCTCGTAGCGTCGGGTGCACGAGCTACGAGGAGGCCGAGCCATGTCGGGCAACGAACTCGCGCCGAAGACCGCTGTGGCGAAGACCCCGGCGGCGAAGAACATCGTCATCTGTCTCGACGGCACCGGCAATCAGATCCGCGCCGGCCGGAACACCAACGTCCTCCGGCTGTTCCGGGCACTCGAGAACACCACCGGTCTACAGAAGGTCTACTACGACCCCGGCGTCGGAACCTTCTCGTCCGCCGGGGCGTGGACCCGGGTCGGGCGGTGGTGGTCCCGGATGCTCGGACTCGCGTTCGGGGTCGGGATGAAGACGAACCTGGCCGAGGCCTACACCTTCCTGATGAACCATTGGGAACCCGGCGACCGGATCTACCTGTTCGGGTTCAGCCGCGGCGCCCACTCCGCACGCGCCCTCGCCGGGATGCTGCACCTGATCGGTATTCCCCGGCCGTCGTCGGAGAACCTCGTGCAGTACGCGATCGGGACGTACGCGCGGCGGCACGAGTGGACCGACGACGACCGAAGGGAGGCCGCGGAGTTCTCGAGCACCGTCTGCCGGGCGGTCGACGGCGGCTTCTCGGTTCCCGTTCGGTACCTCGGCGTGTGGGACACGGTCAGTGCGCCGGGGATCTTCCGGCGGGACCTGTTCTTCGAGGACACCGGGCGCCTGGAAAGTGTGCTCGCCGGTCGGCACGCCGTCTCGATCGACGAGAAGAGGCGACCGTTCCGCGAGTACCCGGTGTTGAACCCGCGCATCGAGGAGGCCTGGTTCGCGGGAGTCCACTCCGACGTCGGAGGGGGCTTCCCCGAGCACGAGCTCGCCGACATCTCGCTGCGGTGGGTGCTCGACGATGCGGTGGCGCACGGTCTGCTGCTGCGCGAGCGGGAGGAACTGCGGGACCTGCCGACGCCCGACGCGCACAGCGCAACGGTGAAGGTGCACACCATGAGCCGGATCTGGGACCTCGTGATCCCGCGTCCCCGCAAGCCTGCCCGCGGCGTGCGGGTGCACGCCAGCGTCCGGACGCGCCGCGAGGCGCAGCCGACCTACGGCCCCCGGCTGCACGACCCGGTCTGGGTCGACGAGAACTGGTGCGCCCGGCCGGGTGCACCTGCGGTCAGAACACCTCTCCGTACGGGGTGAGTTTCGCGAGGGCGTTCTCGGCGTCGATCTGAACGTTGTTGATCGCGTTGATCGCCTCGACATACGTCAGGTACCGGGCCTGTGCGGCGGCACCCTGATCGGCGAACGACGGCGGCAGGGGAGCGGCCAGCTGGCCGGGCAGGTACTGCGTCATCAGTTGGGCCGCCATCGCTTTCGCGCGCGGATCGGCGTCGAAGGTGTTGTCGAGTTCGGCCCGGCCCCGCTCGGTGGCGTAGTCGTAGAACTCGTACTGGAACGTCCGCGGGTCCAGGTACGCGGTGTTGCCGACCCAGTGGGCGTACACCGCGACCTTCGCCTCCGGGGTGCGCAGCACGTAGATGTGCAGCGGACTGTTGTTCCAGTTGACCGACTGGGGGGCATGTTCGTTGGTGGCGAACACGAGGTGGTCGCGGCCGGGTGCGGTGGCGCTGCGCAGGAGCGGCATCAGGTCGAGGCGTTCCGCGTAGGCCACCGCGAGATCGCCGGTCATCCAGCCGCGGTCGCCGTGGGCGAGGGTGGCGAGCATCGGCAGCACGTCGACGCTGGACGTCATCTGCGCGCGCATGGTGTCGGTGTCCCCGGTGAACCGGCCCGTCGGGTCGGCGACGATCAGCGGGACGTGGAACGCCTCGTCGTACGCGGTGCCGAGCTTGCCGGACACGAAACCGTGCGCGCCCGCGTACTCGCCGTGGTCGGAGGTCATCACGAACACGGTGTTGCGGGCGACGTCCTCGGGCAGTGCGTGCAGGACGGTGCCGATGTTCTCGTCGACCATCGACAGCACCTGCGTGTAGCTGTCGAGTGCACGCTCCCAGTACGTGTACGGCGCGTACCCCACGTTGCGGGACGAGTCGGTGCCGTCGCCGTAGGGACGGATCAGGAAGCCCCCGCCGTTCGCGTGATCGTCGGTGACCCCGCCCCACACCAGCGACTGGAACTCGCGCGCGAAGTACTGCGTCGACGGCTTCGACGACAGCGCCGACGCGGGCTCCCAGTTCGGCGGGATGGACGGGTAGCCGAGCCGCGGCGGATCCGCCTCGGCGCCGGTGTCCTGCTTCCAGACCCGCGCCGGCGTCAGCGGTGGCTGGTGGCTGCTGAACAGAGCGTTGTAGCGGTCCGCCTCGGTGCCCGCCCAGAAGAACTGCTTGTCGTGCGGATTGACGAAGCTGACCGTCAGACAGAAGGGCGGCTGGCCGGAACGGCGATGCGCCAGCCAGTCGGCCCCTTGGCGCGCGATCGAGGCGTCGTAGTTGATCCCGTCGCCGTTGTTGCCGATCACGTCCGGCATCGTGAGCCCCTCGAAGCCGTATCCGTCGAGGTATCCCTGCCCGACCCCGACGTCCTGCTCCGGCGACGGCGACAGGTGCCACTTGCCGACGTACGGCGTCTCGTATCCGGCCTGCCGCAGGATGCGGCCGTACGTGGGGAACCCGCGCCCGAGTGCGGGCGACGGAACCGGGGCGTCCCGGGTTCCGGTGCGGGTCTGCAGCAGCCACGTCTGCATCGGGTACAGGCCCGTCGCGAAGCAGGCCCGGCCCGGGCTGCACGCGACGCCCGCGGTGTAGTGCTGCCCGAACTTCACGCCGTGCGCCCACAGCCCGTGCAGGTTCGGCATGAACCTGCGCAGGAACTCGTCCGGGGTGGTGACACCCGCCGGGAACACCTGCGGGAACCGCATCTCGTCGACGACGATGAACACGATGTTCGGCTGGACGTAGCCGCCGCGCGGCGGCGTGAGCGGCGCCTCCGCGGCATCGGCGCGGCGGTCGAACAGGGTGCACATGACCGTCACACCACCCGCGACGGCGGCGGCGCCGGTGAGGAACGCGCGGCGGTCGATACGGGGTCCGCGGAGGTGCGCAGTCGGCTCGTGGTCGGACCGCGACCGGTGATCGGACGGAGACTCGTGATCGGACATCGAGTGGCCCTTTCTCGAGGAAAACCCCTTCTCCTGGGTACTCCTGTCGCGGGTTCGCCACGCCGGGATTGGCGAAATTCCGTGGCCCGGCCGCCGCCGTCGGAGGCGTAATGTCGGCTGAGGGGTCCGAGTTCGAGGGACGTGGGTGGCGATGCGAACCGACGGGGACAATTGGGACATCGTGAGCAGCGTGGGCCGTACCGCGTTGGGCGTGGCGACGTTTCGGGCGCTCGAGACGGCGCGACCGGATGCGCTGATCGAGGACCACTACGCGCGCTGGTTCGTCGAGGCGGCCGGGGACGAGCAGTTCACGGCACTGCTGGCGGATCCGTCGCCGCTCGAGGACCTGCCGTTCTTCTTCCCCGGCTTCATGGGGGTCCGGACCCGGTTCTTCGACGACCACTTCGACTCCGCCGCGGCGGACGGCGTCACGCAGGCGGTGATCGTCGCGGCGGGACTGGATGCGCGGGCGTATCGCCTCGACTGGCCGGCGGGCGCGACGGTGTACGAGGTCGACCAGCCGAAGGTCCTCGAGTTCAAGGCCGAGGTCCTCGCGGCACACGGAGCCAGGCCGAGAGCGGATCGGCGGGTCGTGGCGGTCGACCTGCGCGAGGACTGGCCCGCGGCGCTGACGGCCGCTGGGTTCGACCCCGATCGCCCGACCGCGTGGTCGGCGGAGGGTCTGCTGCCCTACCTGCCGGGCGCCGCGCACGACGCGTTGTTCGACCGGATCGACGGACTCTCGGCGGGCGGGAGCCGCATCGCCGTCGACGGTTTCGGGGCCGGCATGGACGTCCGGCGGTTCGTCGCGTTGCGGGACAAGTACTTCGGGGACAGGCCGTTCGGCGGCATGGACGTCGCCGCGTTGTTCTACGACGACGAGAGGGCCGATCCGGACCGGTGGCTGACCGACCATGGCTGGACGGTGCGGCGCTGCACACCGATCGAACTGGCGACGTCCTACGGGGTGCAGATCCCCGAGCTGCCCGAGGACCTCGCGGACCTGGCGCGGACGGCGGCGTATCTGACCGCCGCGAAGTAGGCGGGCTTCCGGGCCCGGTGTCCGGGCTGTGGCGGTCGTCGGCGGTGAGTTTCTGGCGCGGACCTGCTCGCCGGCCTCGTGGAGCGGTGGGTGCCGCACGGGCCGTAACTGCCGCCGGAGACGACGGTAAGTGGTCGGCAAGTGAGGTCCGGTGTCCTGGGGTGGACTGATCCGAACGACGAAGGAAGTTTCATGTCCACCGGCACCGACGAATCCTCACCTGTCCTCGGCTCGATCGTGGAGTCGCTGCGCGCCGCTGTGGCCGGACCGGTCGATGCGCCGGGGACCGGCGGTTTCGACCTCTCCACGGCGGGCTTCGACGCGGCGACCGTGGCCGCCGTCGGGATCGGCGGCACCGCGATGATCCAGGCGCGGATCAGGAAGACACAGGTCGCAAAGATGGAGCACGCCTGCAGCGTAGGACCGGGGGCGTGCGCGTTTTTCCGCTGCCGACAGCCGCGGGTGCAGCGGCGGCCCGGCGATTCCGGCGACGACCGGTCATCGACACAACCGCCACGCCTGCGATGCACGGGCCGGCACTTCGTGGGCCGGCGCGCATGGGGACCGGACCGGTGCCGAGGCAAGGTCGGCCCCGCACCGGCCGGGGTCCGGCTTGCGGTCTTCCGGCCCGACTGTTTCCCGGCGGTGTGGTGCTCGCAGTGGCGCGCCGAGTCGCCGCGTGATCGTTCGCACCGTGGTCCGTTCGGAGCTGGGTGCTCGCCGCTTGTCGGGCGGCGAGCAGGTGACGAAGCCACTCCTCGTCGCCGACCACCTCTCCGGTCAACGGTGAACGCCGAGGGAATGGGACACAACGACCGGGATATGTTCGGGAGCCCGGCGACCGTCACAGCGGGTCGTCGACCTCGCGGGGCGGGCTCTCGCGCGCGATCACTTCCCGGTCATGCGAGCTCGGGTACGCGCAGATGGGCGAGCGCCAGCTCGAACTCGCACACCTCGAGCACCTCTGCGCCGGCCTCCTGGATGCCGATGAGCCGGTCCGCGGCCGCCTTCTCCCGGTTCCGGTCCAACGCCTCGAGGCTGTCGAACGTCTCCGAGGACACCGCACGGCCGGTCGCGCGGTCGACCAGCAGGCTGGCGCTGCAGAACCCCTCGAGATCCTCCATCATCGGAAGCGCGGCGACCTTGTAGATGTCGATGGCCCGGTCGGCCTGGTCCGGCTCGACCTTCACCCAGATCGCCCGCACGCAGGCGCCCTCGTGGGAGCGGTGGTCCCGGTGCAGGACGGCGATGTCCCACTCCTCGACCTCGGTGGTGCCGCCGAACATCTCCGCGGCCCGCTCGCGGAGGGGCCGGACCCGCTCCGCCGCGGCCCGCATGGCCTCCTCGGACTCCCATGCGGTGGTGACGATGCAGCGACCGGACTCCCGGTCGACGAGCAGGGACAGGCCGACACATCCGTCGATGCCCTCGAGCGCGGGCATCACCACGTCTCGGACGTGCGTGACACCGTCGTCGATGGAGGTGGGTTGCGCCTGGATTGTGGTTGAACGTGCGTACACGATCGGCCCCTTCCCTGACGGGGCGGCGCCCCGGTGGCGCCACCGGTCCACCTCCACCCTTCCCCTATTGCAGGTGGGGTGGCAATGCGCCTTCCCGGTACCGGTCTACCGGGCCCCGGGCGGTGCATCGTCGGTCACACAGGACGCTCCTGGACCTGCGGTGTGCGGACAACCGTGTTTCGCTGATCGCGCCAATCCTCCCTTCGAACAGGGAGAAGCCACTGAACAGCAGCCGGGCCTTCAACCGCAGGGCGTTCTGGTTGTGCAGCAGGTGTTCCCGTCAGTGCCCGACGACGTATTCGGGGATGTAGATGGTGATGACCTCGCAGGGCTGTCCCGGCGGATGTTCCTGACGTAGTTGACGATCGGTCGGATGATCTCCCGGTACGGGGAGGCGAGCACCTTCGGCGGCACCGGGAGGTCGTGCTTGGCCCATTCCTTCTGTAGGCGGTGGTAGTGCCGGCGGATGCCCCTCATGGCGAGGACCAGGCGGCATCGCGATGACCTCCAGGTGGGTGCCCTGGGTGAACGTGGTGACGGTCACGACGATCAGCATCAGCCCGGTCGGGACGCACCGGGCGCCCTGATCGTCGCGTCCGCCCACGACCGTCGCATGGGCGGCGCTCTCGGCGTCTGGCACATCCCAGAACGCCACGCGGATCAGGGGGTTACTCCCGGGAGCGTCGGCTGGCTTCGGCTTCGGCGCTCGCCGGATGTGGTGGTCGGCGCCCGACGTTTCGAGGGGAGCCGTACAGTGGGTTGCGGGCCACGTGGGTTCTTCAGGCCCCGGCGAACCGGGTACGCCAGACGACCGCTTTCGGTGATCGAGCACCTCGGCCGCGTACAAGACGTCTTCGACAAGGCCGTGGAAGGTCTCGTGCGGGCTTGAAAGTCAGCCAAGTTCCGGTTGCTGCCGTATGCCGGACGACAAGTGAGGACCAATTTTGATCGAGACGACTGATCTGGACGGACCACTCTTCTCCGACCTGCAGGGCGAGCGTGCCCGCGGGAACAACACGCCCGCAGGAGCATTGGTCGGCGGGTGTGTCGGCGAACCCACTCCCGCGAAGGGGACCAGCGAGGATATCCACCGCGCCCTCTTCAGCGCGCATTAGCCGTCTGCTGCTGGACCAGCACCCGAACACCGCGGTCCGAGTGGGCAATCGCTTCGACACGGTTGAAACCCGCCTGTAGCGCGCGAGGTAGGGGGCTGTGTGCGGTTCGTGCAGCAGGGCCGGGCGCATCTCGTGCGGCCTCGGACGGGGCTGCCCCGGCTTTGATTGACTCGCTGACCTGCCCCGAGGTTCGTTACCCCTGGCGGTTCCACTCCTGGTGGAGCGCAGGGGTCGAGGCCGCGCTCGCCAC
This sequence comes from Rhodococcus olei, assembly GCF_039540555.1. Taxonomy (NCBI): domain Bacteria; kingdom Bacillati; phylum Actinomycetota; class Actinomycetes; order Mycobacteriales; family Nocardiaceae; genus Rhodococcus; species Rhodococcus olei. Next base: position 24,861 of record NZ_BAABFB010000069.1, read on the forward strand.
GGGCGCCGCATTCACGTCCGCGCCACCGGGGGATGAGCAGCGTCGTCTCGGTGACGGCATTGACGTAGATCCGGCGGTCGTCACCGTCGGATTCGTCTCTTCGACTCGCTCGTGGGGTCGGTCGGGTTGCGGGTGCGATGCCCGACCAGTGGGTGGACGAGCGGACGGTGTCGCCTCGCATCACCAGTGAGGCGGGGCCGACGGTGGTGCCGTCGCCGGGCCGCACCAGATCGGCCTCGGGGAGCCTGTACACCTGGCACCACACGCCGTGTCCGGCGTGAGCCCATTGCCCGCAGCGATGTGGTCGGTGCGGCGGTGCCGGTGGCCGCCCACGCGAACCAGTGCGCAGCCACCGTCTCGACGAAGGTGGCGCAGACCTCGTCGCGTGCCACATGAGGGAGCTCCACAGTGGGTTCTCCACGTCGTCGAGGCGGCCGACGAGAATCCTTGAGACGCTCCACCTCGTGGTCTGGGATCTTCGACCGATGGGCCGTTGTCCTGGGGTCGCACCAGTCAGGGCCGATCCGATGCGGATCACCGCGACAAGTCTTCCCGGTGTCGTGGGACGGCCCGGGAATGCTGGTGGAGGGCCGTCAAACAGGACAGGCTGCTGACGCGCCATTGACCTGTCGGCGAGAAGGCGGCAGTGCCGATCCGAGACGAATGCCATGACAGCGCCCGGGGTGGCTGCCGACATCGCCGGTGAACAATTGAGTGGATCGTGACGATTTCCCTCGTCCGGATGGATTGCGGGCACAAAACGCGACATCGGAGCGTTGACATACCACCGACTCCCGCGGCGGACGGTGCGGGAGTCGGGAAGGCTGCAGAAAGGGGATGGGGTCATGGCCACCGACTACGACTCATCCAGGAAGACCGATCTCGACGAGGTGGCCGAAGACTCGCTCGACGAGCTGAAGGCCCGGAAGGACCAGTCGCAATCGGCCGTCGTCGACGTCGAGGAGGCGGACACCGCGGAGTCCTTCGAGCTGCCCGGCGCCGACCTGTCGGGGGAGGAGCTCACGGTTCGGGTGATCCCCAAGAGGGCGGACGAATTCACCTGCACCAGTTGCTTCCTCGTCCATCACCGCAGCCGTCTCGCCGACACCGCCGACGGGCAGATGATCTGTCTGGACTGCGCCGGCTGAGCTGCCGGCGGCCGTTCGTCACACCGTGGCGAAGAACGCCACCGGTGCGGCGGCCCGGAGCTGTGCCGTCGGCCGCTGCACGTGCATCCGGCGTTGCAGCCGAGCGAACGATGGCCGCCCCTCTCGTCGAGCGTGACGACCTCACCGTCCACGATGCCGTCCCGGCCCCGAGCGCGCCAGTGGGCGCGTCAACCAACTCGGGTAAGGCCGTTGGTGGCCTCGTTGCCGCTCCGGCGCAATCGCCCGCCCGCTGTCCTGGACGTGCCGCGTGCGTGGAGGATCGTGGGGTGTGCGCGTGCAACAGCCGGCACGCTCGCTGTGAAGGCGTTCGCTTCTCAGGGCGGCGACGCTCATGTGCGGCGGCCAGAAGGCGAGCGCCTCGCAAGTCACGTCGCTGCATTCCGGATCGGGTGAAGTGGTTCGAGAGGTAGCAGTGGCCATCGGACGATCCCTCGGGCGCTGCGCTAGCCGGCGCAGGTGGCTACCCGGGCGCCAGCGCGAGCTAGTTTTGGTGAGGGAGCTGTGGGTGCCGTGATCGGTGATCTGCTGCAACGGCATGAGCGGGATGCCGCACACCCGCTGCGCGGCGTCGGCTGAGAGGGGACGGTGGCATGGCGGGTGGCGCGGACCAGACGAACCGGAGGACGTCGGCGCCCGACACGGTCCGGCGCCGGGCCGGATCGGCGGCGGCCCGTCGGCGGCGCCTCGGATCTGTCTGTCTGCCCGCCGTCGTGCTCGTGGTGGTCGTCGTCGTGACGGTCCGGCCCCTCGGCGGGCCGCGGGTGTGGGTGTACGCGGTCGCGGTCGCCGCCCTGTTCGTCTCTCGCGGGCTGTGGCTCGGCAGGCCGGTCACCGGCCGTCACACCGTGATCGCGGGAGTGCTCCTGGTGGGGTCGCCGCTGATCGTGGCCACCGGTCACGACACGATCGCGTGGGTCGCCCTGGCCACGACCGGGGTCGCTCTGGTCTGGCCGACCTCGGAGCGTCCGCACCCGGAGTTGCTCCCCGTCGTGGCCG
>NZ_BAABFB010000070.1:0-78801 GCF_039540555.1 Rhodococcus olei
GGAGGTGCGGGGCCCGTGGATCACCGGCGCCTACTACGGCGTCGACGCGCCGGACAAGTTCGACGACGGCTGGCTGCGCACCGGTGACGTCGGCACGATCAGCCCGGACGGTTACCTCTCGCTGACGGACCGGACCAAGGACATCATCAAGTCCGGCGGCGAGTGGATCTCGTCGGTGGATCTGGAGAACGCCGTGATGGGGCACCCGGACGTCGTCGAGGCCGTGGTGATCGGCATCCCGGACGAGAAGTGGGACGAGCGGCCGCTGGTGGCGGTGGTGCTGAGGGCGAACAGCGGCGCCGCGGTCGAGGAGTTGCGCGACCACCTCACCGACAAGGTCGCCCGCTGGCAGGTCCCGGAGAACTGGGTGATCGTGCCGGAGGTCCCCAAGACCAGCGTCGGCAAGTTCGACAAGAAGCGACTGCGCGCCGCGTACCACGACGGCACGCTCGACATCGTCCGCCTGTGACCGGCCGACACCCCGATCTCGCCCGAGGAGGCACCGAGATGACCGAATCACAATCACGATCCGTCGGCACCGCCGCCGTCGACCAGGCCCTGGCGGACCTGTCCGAGGGCGAGAAGGTCTGGGCCGGACTGTCCCTCGCCGAGCGCGGACGCCTGCTCGACCGCGTGCACGAGCTGACCGTCGCGCACGCACAGGAATGGGTCGACGCCGCGGCCGGGATCAAGGGACTGAGCGCCGCCTCGCCGCTGCGCGGCGAGGAATGGATGTCCGGGCCGTACGCGGTCGCGACCGCCACTGCCCTGCTGTCCGCGAGCGTGGCCAAGCTCGCCCGGGGCGAGAGCCCGTTGGCGGGAGCCGATTTCGGCACCGCACCGGGGGGTCGCACCACGGTGCAGGTGTTGCCGCTCAGCGTTTACGACCGCCTGCTGCTCAGCGGCTTCAGCGCCGAGGTGTGGCTGGAGCCGGGGGTGGACGGCGCAACGGCGCGCCGGGAGGCGGGGCTGGCCCAGCGGGACCCGTCCCGCACGGCCGGCGTCGGTGCGGTGCTCGGTGCGGGCAACATCACCTCCATCGCGCCGCTGGACACCCTCTACGAACTGATCGCACACAACCGGGTGGTCGCGCTCAAGCTCAACCCGATCACCGACCCGCTGTTGCCGGTGCTGACCAAGGTCCTGGACCCGTTCATCGCGATCGGTGCGGTGCGGATCCTCACCGGCGGCGCGGACGTCGGGTCGTACCTGGTGCAGCACGACCTGGTCGACCACGTGCACATGACCGGCAGCGCACTGACCCACGACGCCATCGTCTTCGGCACCGGCGAGGAGGGCGCGCGGCGCAAGGCCGCCGGAGATCCGATCCTGGACAAGGAGATCAGCAGCGAACTCGGCGGCGTCTCCCCCACCGTCGTGTTGCCGGGAGAGTGGAGCCGGGCCGACATCGAGTTCCAGGCCGAGCACCTGGCCACCCAGCGGCTGCACAACAACGGCTACAACTGCGTCGCCTCGCAGGTGGTGGTGTTGTCCGCGCAGTGGCCGCAGCGGGAGGAGTTCCTCGCGGCGCTCCGCGCGGCGATCGACCGCGCACCGGCCCGGCCCGCCTACTACCCCGGCAGTGACGACCGGGTCGCGAAGGCCACCACCACCTACCCGGACGCCGAGCGGCTCGGCGGCGGGGCGCGGGTCCTGGTCAGCGGTCTGCGGCCCGAGCAGTTCCCGCCGCTGCTCGAGACCGAGTACTTCGCACCCGTCCTCGGTGTCATCGAACTGCCCTCCACCGGAGCGGAATTCGCGACCCAGGCCGCGGCGGTCGCCAACGAGCAGTTCGTGGGCACGCTCGGCGTCAACGTGATCGCCCATCCGCACACGATCCGCGACCTGGGCGGCGACTTCGACGCGATGCTCGAGAACCTGCGGTACGGCACGATCGCGGTGAACGCGTGGACCGGGGTCGGCTACCTCTCCGCGGCCGCCACCTGGGGCGCCTTCCCGGGCCACACCCTCGAAGACGTGCAGAGCGGTATCGGCATCGTGCACAACGCGTTGCTGATCGACCGGAGCGAGCGCACGGTCGTGCGGGGCCCGTTCCGTCCGTCGCCCCGGTCGCTGCTGCACGGCGAGATGTCGATCTCGCCCAAGCCGCCGTGGTTCGTGACCAACCGGACGGCGTCGACCACCGGCCGACTGCTGACCGGCTTCGCGGGGGATCCGTCCTGGATGCGCCTGCCGGCGCTGTTCGCCTCGGCGTTGCGGGGGTGAGGAGAGCGATGAACGAGCAGCGGGCCGTCGCCGACTACGTCGTCGTGGGCACCGGGTCGTCGGGCGCGGTGCTGGCGAACCGGCTCAGCGCCGACCCCCACACCACGGTGGTCGCGCTCGAGGCCGGCCCCGCCGACACGGACAAGTTCGTGCACATCCCGGCCGCGTTCTCGAAACTGTTCCGCAGTGAACGGGACTGGGACTACCTGACCGAGCCGCAGTCGGGCCTCGGCGGGCGTCGGATCTACTGGCCCCGCGGCAAGACGCTCGGCGGATCGTCGTCGATGAACGCGATGATGTGGGTGCGCGGGTACGCCGCCGACTACGACGACTGGGCGCGGCTGGCCGACGAGTCGTGGTCGTTCGCCAACGTGCTGCGTTACTTCCGCCGGATCGAGCGTGTCGAGGGCGCCGCCGACACCGACACCGGCGATTCGGGGCCGCTGCGGATCAGCAACCAGCGCAGCCCGCGGCCACTGACCGCGGCGTTCCTGGACGCGGCACGGGAACAGGGCTTCCCGATCGAGCGAGCGAACACCGCGGCGCCCGAAGGCTTCTCACAGACGATGGTCACCCAGAACCGCGGCGCCCGCTGGAGCACCGCCGACGCCTACCTGCGGCCCGCCCGCCGGCGACGCAACCTGACGGTGCTCACCGAGGCGCACGCGACCCGGGTGCTGTTCGAGGGCTCGGTCGCGGTGGGCGTCGAGTATCTGCAGGGCGGCGTGCGGCGCACCGTCCGGGCGGCCCGGGAGGTGATCCTCTGTGGCGGCGCGGTCAATTCGCCGCAACTGCTGATGCTGTCGGGTATCGGCGACAAACGGCAGCTCGAACGGCACGGCATCGAGGTCCGGCAGCACCGACCCGAGGTGGGCCGCAACCTGTCGGACCATCTGGTGTCGATGCTCGGTTACAGCGTCGAATCCGACTCACTGTTCGCCGCGGAGAAGCTCCCCCAACTGGTCGACTACCTGGTCCGCCGCCGGGGGATGCTGACCTCGAACGTCGGTGAGGCGTACGGATTCGTGCGCAGCCGCGCCGAACTGGACCTGCCGGACCTCGAGATGATCTTCGCCCCCGCGCCGTTCTTCGACGAGGGACTGGTCCCGGCGGCCGAGCACGGCGCCGTGATCGGCACGATCCTGCTCAAGCCCGCCAGCCGGGGCGAGGTGTCGTTGCGGTCGGCCGACCCGAAGGACAAGCCGATCATCGATCCGCGCTATCTGACCGACGCCGGCGGCGCCGACCGCACCGCGATGCTGTCCGGACTGCGGCGGGCCGACGCGCTGGCGACGTCGCCGGCGTTGAAGGGGCGTCTCGGCCGGACCATCCGACCGGCGAACGCGGATCGGCTCGGCGTGGACGAGGTGATCGAGCTCGCGCTGCAACGGAACTCGCACACGCTGTACCACCCGGTGGGTACGTGCCGGATGGGATCGGACGCCGACAGCGTCGTGGCGCCGGACCTGAGGGTGCGCGGGGTGGATCGGCTGCGGGTGGCGGATGCGTCGATCATGCCGACGATCATCCGCGGACACACCCACGCGCCGTGCGTCGTGATCGGCGAGAAGGCGGCCGATCTGGTGCTGGGCACCCCGCGGGGGTGATACCCGGGGGTGCCGCTCGCGCCACCGGGAGGCCCCGACAGCGTGCGGCGGGTCAGGGCTTCTCGGTGCCGTGGCCCCCGCTCGACCCGGCGGAGATCCCGTCGTAGATGTTGGCGGCGACGGCGTACAGAAGGTTGATGACGATGTCCATCTTCGGCGGCTCCTCGTGCTCGACACGTTCGATTCGTACGTCGTATTGACCCGGTTGCTCCGTTACGTCCGGGCTAGGCTCGACAGATGAGAATCGCAGCAGCAGTACTCGCCGCCTCTGCCATTGCGCTCGCCGTGACCGGCTGCTCGTCGAGCAACGACAACGCGAACAACACCGCGACCACCACGTCACCCAACCTCCTCGACCGGGCCGGGTCGGCCGTGAGCTCCGCCGCCAACGCCGCGGAGGGTGCGATCTCCTCGGCGCAGGGCGCGGTCTCGTCCGCGAAGTCCGCCGCGGGCAGTGCCGTGGACACCGCGAAGGTGTCCAGCTTCACGATCGCGTTCAAGGCCGCCGTTCCCCAGCTGGCCGAGGGGCGCACCGACGCCGCGATCGAGGACATCTACACGCAGACCTGCGCGGCGATCGACGACGGCAAGGACGAGGCGCAGGTCGTGTCGGATCTCGAGGTCCGCGCCGGCAACAACGGGACCAACGCCACGCAGGACCAGGCGCAGCGGGTCTACAACATCGCCAAGCCGCTCTGCTGACGTACCGGCCCGCCGGTGTGCTGACGTACCGGCCCGCCGGTGTGCCGACGTACCGGCCCGCCGGCGTGCCGATCCGCGATCAGGCCAGCGACCACTGGCCGTAGTCGGACTTCAGCACGGAGTTGAGGTCGACACCGACGCCGTCGATGGCGCGCTTGTCGATCTCGAACTGGTGCAGGTGCGCCGAAGGGTGTACGTATCCCTTCGGCGTTCCCCAGTTGTGCTGCCAGTAGAAGGACCCGAGCCCGGCCGCGGTCAGCAGGTCGATGGTCTTCGAGTTCGCGTAGACACCGGTGTTCGCGTGCCCGACGACCGACTCCCAGCCGAGGATGTACGGCGCGATCATCGTGGCGAAGTCGACCGGACTCGGGTTGTCGTCGATCGACGCGTAGATCGGCCGGTTCTCGGGGCCGCCGGCCGCGAGGTGGAGTTCGAGCCCGCGCTCGGCGTGCCGCTTGCCCGCCTCGAGTCCGCCCCGCCAGTCGGCGGTGTCGGCCTTGCCGAACTGGTAGCAGGAGACCACCTCGAGTCCGGCCTCGGCCAGCGCGTCGGCCTCGTCGGCCAGCATCGGCTTGCCGGTCATCCACTCGGCGCCCGGGCGGCGGTCGGAGACGTAGCGGATCGCACCGAGGTGGCCGGCCGCGGCGATCGCCTCGGCGGAGGGCACTCCGCCCGCGTAGTCGACCAGGGTGCCCGCGGCGGGCGCCGCCTGCGCGACCATCGAGTTCGACCCGAGCGCGGTCACGCCCAGCGCGGCGGACCCGACGGCCGCGTATTTGAACAGTTCCCGACGTGATATCTGCACGGTCCCCTCGATTCGTCCGGACGGATTCGCGACACGCGAGCCGTGTCGGCACCCGCTCGGACACAGCCGTTTCGTGAATTGCACCACAGCACAGTGGTTCACGCCAATCACAGTGATGCCATCGGGCATCACTGGTTTCACGTGGAGCGGGCTCCTGCCCCGAGAAACGGCGGTAGGCTCGGGACGTACCCGAACGGCAGTCCGACCGCACAGTCTCCACGAGGAGGACTAGGCGTCATGGCAAAAGAGGCATGGTGGGTCATCGCACCCGAGAGCCCGTTCACGTTCGAACAGCGTCCCAACGGCGATCTCGTCGTCGCCGACCGTGATGCCGCCGAGGAGCACGTCCTCCACGGCTACGAGTGGATGCACGTCCGGCCGGACGACCCCGGACACCGGATCAAGGTCCACGGCGAGGGGCCGCCGCCGTTCGGACGCTGGGTGCGACTCGACGAGGGGTGACGAACCGGGCGGGTTTCTGAGGCTTTTCTGAGGTATCCCTGAGTTCTGCGTACAACCGGCCCGCGACACCCGTTAAACGCATACCCTTCCCGCGGGGGTCACACTGGCCCGACCGAACGGTCGGGCCACGTTGACAGGCGCGCTGCGCCGCGCACACGGGGAGGTGATTCGGCATGGCGGTGTTCGCACTGCTCGTCGTGTCGTTCTGGATCGGCACACTGCTCGACGTGGTTCGCCGGGCGGACTGGCAGGTCAGGACGCTGCGCCGGAGCGCGTGGATCCCGATCGTGGCGGCGATTCCGGTGATCGGGGCGGTGCTGTGGCTGGCGCTCGGCCGGCCGTGGGGTCCGATTCCGCTACCGGAGCAGCGCGTGCACCCGGCGGTGCACTTCGCGCTCGAACGCGAGCGGGCCGCCGCCCGCGACGCGGAGGCCGAGTTCCGGCGCCGGTGCAGCGAACGCGCGGCCGAACAACGCGAGGCCGCCAGGATGCAGCAGCTGTACCTGAGTATCCGCGAACCGGAGGGCGACAGCGTCTGACGCGTCAGGGCTGGTGGGTCCAGAACTGCAACCACGGCACGGTCGCGAACACGGCGAGGGTCGCGGCGTATCCCAGCGCAACGACGGCGGCGCCGACCACACCGACGCGCCGTCCGGCCCCCTCGACGGGGTCGAGCCAACGTCGGAACCGCCGGGTGATCGTCGGCATGAGCAGCCAGGACAGCAGCGCGACACTGCCGATCTGACCGATCCAGATGGACAGCCACGGCGGGGCACCGAGGTCGGCGACCCGGGGCGTGACGAACCGGGACAGCGTCATCACCGTCGGGTACAGGACGAGCAGCACGAGCATCGCGGTCTTCCAGGTGGGCGTCACCCGGGTTTCACCGTCCTGCACGCGCAGCACCGATCCGAACGGGACGCTGCGAACCGCCACGGTGAAGTCCCCGGCCAGCTGGGAGCGGAGGTCGGGGAGCGCCTCGGCCCGCTGCGCCGAGCGCATCCAGTCCTCGAGGTGGTGCTCGGTCCGGAACCGCAACACGGCGATCCAGCTGCCGGCCGTCTGTGGACCGAGAACGGCCGAACCCTCGAACCCGGGATACGCCGAGATCGTCGCGGCCAGTCGCGCCTGCGCGTCCTCGAAGTTCGCCTCCCGGCCGGGCGCGACGGGATGCTCGAACACCACCGTTCCCGGCGGCAGCCGTCCCGGCAGCAGGATCAGCGGCGGGCTGGCGCGCCGGAGCCCCATCGTCTCCCCCGATGACCCCACCAGCGCCCCGGTGGCGCTGTCCAGCCAAGCGTGCAGATGCTGCTCGGTGTCGAAGGCGACCGAGGCCGCCCAGTCCAGCGACGGCGCCTCCGGTGCCGCGGCACGGACCTCACGGAACCCGGGGAACTCCCGCGCCGCCGAGCCGACGGTGTCGACGGCCCACCTCAGGAAGACGTCCCGGTCGGCGGTCCGATGGAAGACGGTGACGGCGGTGGCGGTCATCGCACCCCTCTCGTGGTCACATCCGACCGGGCACGGTCGCTCAGTTCAACGACACGTGCCACACCAGAGCGGCGGCGAGCGCGCCGACACCGTTGAGCGACCAGTGCAGGGCGATCGGCGCCAGCAGGCTGCCGCTGCGGCGGCGTAGCCACGTGAATGCGACCCCGGCAGCGGCGGTCGCGGCGACCGCGCCCGCGATGCCGAGCACCTGACCGACGACCCCGCCGCCGAGCACCCCGGCGAGTCCGCGGTTGCCGCTGGTCAGCCCCAGCGACGACGCAATGTGCCAGAGCCCGAACAGCACCGATCCGGCCGCGAACACCCCGCGGGCGCCCCAGACCCGTTCGAGCGTGCCGTGCAGGACCCCGCGGAACGCGAGTTCCTCGGGGATGACCGTCTGCAGCGGAATGATGATCATCGACGCGATCAACGCGCCGGACACCGTCGCGTACCGGTTGCTGAGGAAGAACTGCCGCGTGAACGGCACCGCCACCCCGACCGCGACGACCGCCAGCACGAGGGCGACGGCGGCGAGCGCGTACAGGGAGCCGGGGCGCCAGTGCCGCGGGGACAGGCCGAGTTCGGCCCAGCCGAGTCCGCGGCCACGGCCGAGCCCGAGGAGCACGCCCGCGGCGATCGGCACCGCCGCGATCGACGCCCACACGGTGGTGAAGTGGGCGATCAGGTTGGTGCAGACCAGTACCGCGACGACGACCGCGAGGTCGACGTAGGCGTGGAACCGGGGCCGCGGTTCGGCCGTTTCGTGCGGGACGGGCACGGAGAGCGTTTCGGGCACCACACCGAGTGTACGGACCCCACACGAGTGGAACTGGCCGTATGATCCCCGCCTTCGGCCCGCCGCCACGGCAGGTTTAGCCTGGTTCTCGACTTCACACGCCCATTCCCAGGAGAGATGATGGCCGACTTCCTCTATGAGGACCTGCTGCCGATCGGTGAAGATCCCACCGAGTACCGGCTGCTGACCACCGAGGGGGTGTCCACCGTCGAGGGCCCCGACGGCCGCACCTTCCTACAGGTCGAGCCGGAGGCGCTGCGGCTGCTGACCGAGACCGCACTGCACGACATCTCCCACTACCTGCGGACCGACCACCTGAAGCAGCTGGCGAGCATCCTCGACGATCCCGAGGCGTCGAACAACGACAAGTTCGTCGCGCTGGACCTGCTGAAGAACGCGAACATCGCCGCGGCGGGTGTGCTGCCGATGTGCCAGGACACCGGCACCGCGATCGTGATGGGCAAGCGCGGCCAGCAGGTGCTCACCCCGGGCGACGACGAGGAGTCCATCGCCCGCGGTGTGTACGACGCGTACACGCGGCTGAACCTGCGTTATTCGCAGAACGCTCCGATCACGATGTGGGACGAGAAGAACACCGGCAACAACCTGCCTGCTCAGATCGAGCTGTACGCGGACACCGCGAAGGGCCACGAGAACGCCTACAAGTTCCTGTTCATGGCGAAGGGCGGCGGGTCGGCCAACAAGTCGTACCTGTACCAGGAGACGAAGGCGATCCTGAACCCGGACTCGATGATGCAGTTCCTCGAGGCCAAGATCCGCTCGCTCGGCACCGCGGCCTGCCCGCCGTACCACCTGGCGATCGTCGTCGGCGGCACATCCGCCGAGTTCGCTCTCAAGACCGCGAAGTACGCGTCGGCGCACTACCTGGACGAGCTGCCCACCGAGGGCGCGATGACCGGCCGCGGCTTCCGCGACCACGAGCTCGAGAAGAAGGTCTTCGAGCTCACCCAGAAGATCGGCATCGGCGCGCAGTTCGGCGGCAAGTACTTCTGCCACGACGTCCGGGTCATCCGCCTCCCCCGCCACGGTGCGTCGCTGCCCGTCGCGATCGCCGTGTCGTGCTCGGCGGACCGTCAGGCGAAGGCGAAGATCACCCCCGAGGGTGTCTTCCTCGAGCAGCTCGAGTTCAACCCGGGCCAGTTCCTGCCGGAGGTCACCGACACGCAGCTCGACGCCGAGACCTCGGGCGTCTCGGGCACCGGCAAGGGCGCCGCGGTGAAGATCGATCTGACCAAGCCGATGCCGGAGATCCTCGCCGAGCTGTCCAAGCACCCGGTCAAGACACGGCTGTCGCTGACGGGTCCGCTGGTCGTCGCGCGCGACATCGCGCACGCGAAGATCAAGGAGCGCCTCGACGCCGGCGAGGAGATGCCGCAGTACCTCAAGGACCACCCGGTCTACTACGCCGGTCCGGCGAAGACTCCCGAGGGCCTGGCGTCCGGTTCGTTCGGTCCGACCACCGCGGGCCGCATGGACTCCTACGTCGAGCAGTTCCAGGCCGCGGGCGGTTCGATGATCATGCTCGCGAAGGGCAACCGGTCCAAGCAGGTCACCGACGCGTGCAACACGCACGGCGGCTTCTACCTGGGCTCGATCGGCGGGCCGGCCGCGCGCCTGGCCCTGGACTGCATCAAGAACGTCGAGATCATCGAGTACGAAGAGCTCGGCATGGAGGCGGTCTGGAAGATCGACGTCGAGGACTTCCCGGCGTTCATCGTCGTCGACGACAAGGGCAACGACTTCTTCGCCCACACCGGCGAGGTCACCCTGACGGTCGGCAAGCGCCCCGGCCTGTGAGGCCAGGTCCACCCGGCCTGTGGGCTGGGTGGACACGACGCGACGAGGGCCCGGCGGGATCACCCGCCGGGCCCTCGTCGCGTCGTCACCGCCGCGTGATCACGGTCGCGTCGTCACCACGACTGGCCGGCGGGCTGCCGGACGGTCACGTTGAGACGGTTCCACACGTTGATCAGCGCGATCTGCAGCGTCAGCGCGGCCAACTGCGGCTCGTCGTAGTGGTCGGCGGCGTCGTCCCACACGTCGTCCGGCACCGCGTCCGGCTGATCCGCGATCCGGGTGACCGCTTCGGTGAGCGCCAGCGCCGCGCGTTCGGCGTCGGTGAAGTGCGGCGACTCCCGCCACGCGGCGACCGCGAGCAGCCGCTCGACGCTGTCGCCGTCGCGCAGGGCCTCCTTCGAGTGCATCTCGAGGCAGACGCTGCAGCCGTTGATCTGGCTGGCGCGGATGTGCACGAGATGCACGGTGCCGGCAGGCAGGCCCGCGTCCGCGGTCGTGCCGCCGACCGCCTGCAGCGCGGCCACCGCGCCCGGGAGAACCATGGCCGGGTTGTTCATGCGTGCCTTCATCGTCTTCGCTCCTGTCACATCGGTTGTGGCGTGTCCGTCATCAACCTGACGGATCGCGACGAGAGAATGTGACACCGATGAACGACAACGAGATTCTGGCGCGGCACTTCGAGGAACACCGCGACCACTTGCGGGCGGTGGGTTTCCGCATGCTCGGCTCGACCACCGAGGCCGACGACGCGGTACAGGAGACCTGGCTGCGGCTCAGCCGCGTCGACGCGGACGACGTGAACAACCTCGCGGGCTGGCTCACGACCGTTCTGAGCCGGGTGTGCCTGGACATGCTGCGCTCACGTGGGTCCCGGCGCGAGATCCCGCTGGAGGAGCCCGCGCACCCGGACCTGCCCGAGCCCCGGCCGGAGTCGGCACCCGAGCATCAGGCGGTGCTCGCCGATTCGATCGGTGTCGCGATGCTGGTCGTCCTCGACACCCTCTCGCCCGCCGAGCGTCTCGCCTTCGTGCTGCACGACCTGTTCGCGGTGCCGTTCGAAGAGATCGCCCCGATCGTGGACCGCTCCCCCGCCGCCACGCGACAGCTCGCCAGCCGTGCCCGGCGCCGCGTGCAGGGCGCGAACGCACCCGAACGCGACCATCACCGCGGACGCCGGGTGGTCGAGGCGTTCCTGGCCGCGTCGCGCGAGGGCCGATTCGAGGATCTGCTCGCCCTGCTCGATCCCGACGTCGTGCTGCGCGCGGACGAGACCGCGGTCACGGCAGCGACCGCGGCGCTGGCACACGGGGCGCCGGTGCTGGCGGCCGAGGCCCACGGCGCCCGCACGATCGCCGAGGCGTTCAGCGGACGGGCCCGGGAGGCGCAGGTCGTCACCGTCGACGGCCGTCCGGCTGCGGCGTGGGCGCCCGGAGGCCGCCCTCGCTCGGTGTTCACCTTCACGATCGTCGGGGACCGGATCGTCGAACTCGGTGTGGTCGCCGACCCAGAGACGATCGCGGGACTGGACATCGTGTTCGCCGCAACGGAGGCGTGACGCCGGACCGGGTGTCACGATGGGACGGACCGCATCACCCGTCGGGCGAAGGAGTGTCGTGGAACCGGAACTGTCGGAATCCGATCCGTCGCTGTCCGCCAACAAGCGCACCGTCCTCGCGTACGTGGACGGTTTCCGCACCGGTGATCACGAGGCGATCCTGTCGCTGCTCACCGACGACGTGACCTGGGAGATGCCGGGTGACTTCTCGATCGTGGGCAAGGCGGCGTTCGACCGGGAGATCGAGAACGAGGCGTTCACGGGGCGGCCGACGTTGACGGTGATCCGGCTCGTCGAGGAGGGCGACGTCGTCGTCCTCCTCGGCACGGTCCGGGCCCGATTCGCGGACGGCGGGGAGCTGGACGGGATCTTCAGCGACTACTTCCACTTCCGGGACGGCCGGATCCGCCGGATCGAGTCGTACCAGGTCGACAACCGCTGACGCCGGGGAACGCGGGGTGTCGGTCCATCCACCTAGACTCGCGCCATGACCGCCGAAGTGTCTCGCGCGCAAGTGCTTTCCTACCGATGGCATGCCCAGCAGCTCGATCGGCCGGCCGGCCGGGCCACCGGGCCGACGGACTGCGACCTGCTCGATCTCGGGATCCAGGACACCGGGCCGGACGGTGCGGCGTGGGCGCTGCGGCTGCGGGGCACACCGGCCGCGCCGTCCGCGGCCGCCGACGAGCTCGCGCTCGCGTGGACGTTGCGCGGGGCGCCGCACTGCTATCGCCGCACCGATCTGGCGAAGGTCGCGGTGGCCACCGCCCCGCTCTCGGATGCGGATGCCGCCAAGCGCATCTTCGACGCCAATCGGCCGTTGAAGGCGGCCGGGATCCCGACCCTCGACGCACTGCGCACCGTCGCCACGGCGATGCGTGACATCGTCCGCGAACCGACCGTCAAAGGTGAGATGTCGGCGCGGTTGGCCGAGCGGATGGACGCGCCGTACCTGCGGTTCTGCCGTCCCTGCAACGCCACCCACCTGTACGAGATGCCGTTCCGGCTGGCGGCGCTCCAGGCCGGCCTGGAACTGCGTCCCGGCACGTCACCACCGGTCCTCGAACGCATCCCGGGGTGGCGGGCGAAGCCGTACGCCCGATCCGGCGCCGATGCCGACGCCCGCGTCGACGTCGTCCGCGGCTACCTGCGCTTCTTCGGTCCGAGCGCCCCGAAGGCCGTCGCCGCCTACGTCGACGCCCCGGTGAAGGACGTCGAACGGCACTGGCCGACGGACACGGTGGAGGTTCTGGTGGAGGGTGCGGCCCGCACGATCCCGGCCGACCACCTGGACGACCTCCTCGATCCGCCGGACGACCGATCCGTCCGCCTGCTCGGGCCGTTCGACCCCTATCTGCAGCTCAGGGATCGGGACCTTCTCGTTCCCGACGAGGCACACCGGAAGGCTCTGTGGCCGACGCTGGGCAGGCCCGGGGCGGTCGCGGTCGGCGGCGAGATCGTCGGGGTGTGGCGCCCGCGCACGGCGCGCAGGAAGCTGACGATCGAGGTCACGCCGTGGGTGCGGATCCCGAAGCCGGTGCGCGCCGGGGTCGAGGAGCAGGCGGTGGCACTCGCCGCGTTCCGGGGAGTCGAACCCGGCGGTGTGACGGAGTAGGCGCACAGCACACGGGCCCGGCGGAGCGTTTCGCTCCGCCGGGCCCGTGTCGAAAGATCGGGGTGAGGTGACCGGATTACGGCCCGACCGCCAGCAGCTGCGCCAGCTCGGTGGCGTTCTTCTGGCCGACGTAGGGAAGCAGTGCGTCGAAGATCAGGGTCGACATGGGCGTACTCCGTTCGGTTGCTGCAGTCACCGGACCAACGCCCGGCACGGCCACAGTAACGGGTGGGGTGACGAGTTCGCTACGAATCGCCTTCACGCTGGGGCAACGGCGCGGCCGCCCGGAGCTCGTCGATCGCGTCGCGCAGCAGTCGCTCGTACTCGTCGACGTCCGGCACGACCGCGGGCGAGGTGGCGATCGACACGGTGACCCGGTCGCCGATGCCGTGGACGCCGTGCGTCAGGCCCATGAACTGGGACAGGGCCGGGAAACCGGCGGTGAAGCGCACCCGCCCACCACCGAGGACGAGGTCGGCGGGACCACGGTCGACGCTGGACACCACGGTGTTGCCCGTGACCTCGTCGGGCACCGCGGTGAAGTCGAAGTGATCGATTCCGTGGCGCAGCAGCGGCGCCGGAACGACGGCCGTCGCCCGGTCCTCCGCGGCGCCGGCCGGGTGATCGGCGCGCAGCCGACCCCGGCGCAGCGACTCGGCGATCGCGCCGGCGCGCGCGGCGACGTCCTCGATCTCCGGATGCAGGTCCACGGTGACGTTTCGGAAGTGGTTTCGTGCCAGCGGCTTTCCCGGCTTGGCGACGGTCACCTCGGCGGCGATCCCGACGCCCGGCCCGACCCCGTGTGCGCGCAGGTACCGGGACAGGGCCAGCGAGATCGCGGTCGTCGCCCCCACCGTCACGGTGACCCCGGTGCCGCGCAGGGTCGCGGCGGGGACCACCACGGTGCGCAGTTCGCGCCGATGGTCGGGGGCGGCGTTGGTCGGCAGTTTCGGCCGGCTCGGCGGTTTCGGCGGAATGACGCCGGCGGCGCTGTCGCGCTCGCGCTGCCGGTGGGCGAGGTGCGCGGGCCGCGCCCGCAGCACCATCCGCGCGACCTGGACGGGCAGCCGGACCACCGCCGCGGCCAGGGCGACCCCCGGACGCCACGCCGGGATCGCGCGCGCCGGTGTCGCCGGCGCCGACCCGAACAACTCGCGGGCGATCCCCGACGCCCGACGACCGTCACCGAGCGCGTGCGCCACCTGCAGCACGGCGACCACGGCGCCGGTGTCCCCACCCTCGGGTGCATCGGCGACCGGACCGAAAAGATGCAGGCGCCACGGTGATTCGATCGGGTCGAGACGTTCGGTGAGCAGCGCTGCGACGGACCGCAGACACGCGGGCCAGGTCGTCGGACCCTCGTGCAGGCGCACCAGCGACGCGTCGGGGACCATCGGCGCCCAGTGCGGGTGGTCGACGCCGCCGGGGACCTCCCGGATCCGTGTCCTCAGGTCCGCGATCACCGCCGCCCGCGCCAGGACCTGCTCCCGGATCGACGCCAGCGGCGCCCCGGCGTCGTCGAAGCAGTACAGCAGGAACTGGTCGGTGGGTATCTGACGGGAGATCCAGTACGACTGCGCATCGGGGGCGCTCATCCGCGGCACCGGCCGACGATAGCAGCGCCGCGTCAGCCGACTCCGCCGCCCCGCTCGAAGCCGGCGAGCATCTCCTCGAGCGCGCGCTGGTCGGGACCGACGAACGGGTCCGAACCCGGTGCGGCGGAGAGCATGTCGACGAACGCGTCGCACTCGCCCGCGGCCGGCGGCAGGTGGGAGCTGAGGATCACGTCGGGGTGCAGCGCACGCACCGGTTCGACGCCGGACAGGTAGCGGCCGGGGTCGACGAGGTGCACCCAGGGACTGTCGACGGTGGCCCACAACAACTGTGCCGCACGCAGTTCCGCGGCGGGCAGTGCACGGACGTCGTCGCACGTGGCCAGGTCCGCACTCGGCATCGGTGCGCCGAAGCAGTCGGAGCTGAAGTAGGTGCCGCGGCCGTCGTGGAACCCGACGGTGGCCGGGTTGTCGAACAGCGGAGGCCGGAACGCGCTCAGGATCCGGTCCCCGACGTCGAGACCCTGGCCGGGGTTGAGCAGGTGGACCCGGTCCATCGGCAGTGGCCGCTCGGTGGACATGATGCCGACCGCGAGGTACGTGGTGACGACCCGGGCCGACGGGGCGGCCTCGATCAGGTCGAACAGTCCCCCGGTGTGGTCGCGATCGGGGTGGGTGAGCCAGATCCATGCCACGTCCGCCGGGTCGAGGACCGCCGCCAGCTCGTCGACGAACCGGCGGTCGGGCAGACTCAGCCCGGTGTCGACGACCACCGGCGCGGCGGCGCGCAGGACGTAGGCGTTGACCGGAAGAAATCCGATGCCGGGCACTTCCAGGTGGTCGGCGAGGACCGTGACGTCGTCGCCGACACGCGTGATCTTCATGGCTCCTCCGGACGGACGGGCCGGGTGGGGCGCCCCGGTCGGTCACCCCAGCGCCGGGTCTGCCCTCAACGCTAGGGTCCCGACACCCGCCCTGCCCAGCCCCGGCCCGTCCGGTGGAGGTCGGTCACACGGTCGCGGCCAGCCGGTTCGCGAGCAGTGTCGTGAACCGCGCCGGGTCGGCGAGTTCGCCGCCCTCGGCGAGCAGCGCCATCCCGTACAGCAGCTCGGCGGTCTCCGCGGCCGACGCGTCGTCGGGCCGCTGGTCGTGCGCGGTGCGCAACGCCCCGACCAGCGGATGGTCGGGGTTGAGTTCGAGAATCCGCTTGGTCACCGGGACCGGCTGCCCGGACGCGCGGTACATCCGTTCCAGCGCCGGGGACATCGAGAAGTCGTCGCCGACGATGCAGGCGGGTGAGGTGGTCAGGCGGGTGGACAGCCGCACCGACTTGACGTGCTCGCCGAGGATCCCGGCCATCCAGCCCAGCAGGTCCGCGAACTCCTTGTCCCGCTCCTCGCGCTCCGTCTCGGCGGCCTTCTTGTCCTCGTCGGTGTCGAGGTCGACCTCGCCCTTCGCGACGGACTGGAACGTCAGGCCGTCGAACTCCGGGACCTGCGCGGTCCACACCTCGTCGACGGGGTCGGTGAGCAGCAGCACCTCGAGCCCCTTGGCCTTGAACGCCTCCAGGTGCGGGGAGTTCTCCAGCAGCTGACGCGACTCGCCGGCGGCGTAGTAGATCTGCTTCTGCCCCTCCCGCATCCGCGCGACGTACTCGGCGAGGGTCGTCTGTTCCTCGGCGCTCTCGGTCGACGGGAACGACGAGATCTGCAGCAGCACATCGCGGTTGTCGGTGTCGGCGATCAGGCCTTCCTTGAGGGCGCGGCCGAACTCCGACCACAGGGTGCGGTAGTCGTCGGGCCGGGAGGCCTGGATGTCCTTGATCGTGGTGAGGACCTTCTTGGTCAGGCGTCGCCGGATCGCGCGGATCTGCCGGTCCTGCTGGAGGATCTCACGGGACACGTTCAGTGACAGGTCCTGCGCGTCGACGACACCCTTGACGAACCGCAGGTACTCGGGGAGCAGTTCGTCGGCGTCGTCCATGATGAACACCCGCTTGACGTACAGGTGGACGCCGGTCTTGCCGTCCCGCATGAACAGGTCGAACGGCGCGTGCTGGGGAATGAACAGCAGCGCCTGGTACTCGAAGGTGCCCTCGGCCTTCATCGGGATGGTCTCGAGCGGCTCGTCCCAGGCGTGGGCGACGTGCCGGTAGAACTCGGTGTACTCCTCGGCGGTGACCTCGTCCTTCGACTTCGCCCACAGCGCCTTCATCGAGTTGAGGGTCTGGGTTTCGACGGTCACCGTCTCCGGTTCGTCGTCGGTGGCCGGGGTGCGGCGTTCGACCTCCATCCGGATCGGCCAGGCGATGAAGTCCGAGTACCGCTTGACCAGCTCCCTGATCTTCCACTCCGCGGTGTAGTCGTGGAGGTGGTCCTCGGCGTCGGCGGGCTTGAGGTGCAGCGTCACCGAGGTGCCCTGCGGGGCGCCGTCGACGGTCTCGATCGTGTACGTCGCCTCACCGCTCGACTCCCAGCGGGTGGCCTGCTCCGCTCCCGCCTTGCGGGTCAGCAGGGTCACCTTGTCGGCGACCATGAAGGTCGAGTAGAAGCCGATGCCGAACTGGCCGATCAGTTCCTCGCTGGCGGCGGCGTCCTTGGCCTCCTTCAGCTTTCGCCGCAGTTCCGCGGTGCCGGACTTGGCGAGGGTGCCGATCAGGTCGACCACCTCGTCGCGGGACATGCCGACGCCGTTGTCGCGGACGGTCAGGGTCCGGGCGTCCGTGTCGACCGCGATCTCGATGTGCAGGTCGGCGGTGTCGGCGTCGAGGTCCTTGTCCTGGAAGGCCGCGAGCCGCAGCTTGTCGAGTGCGTCCGAGGCGTTGGAGACGAGCTCCCGCAGGAAGGAATCCTTGTTCGAGTAGACCGAGTGAATCATCAGGTCCAGCAACTGGCGGGTCTCCGCCTGGAATTCCAACTGCTCACGTTCTCCGGCGTGCGCGTTCAATCCGATTCCCCTTCGAACAGCGGACGGGCAATGTCGTCGGGATCTTACGCCGCTGGCCACGGCGGGAATCCGGGACGCGGACCGGGCCGGAGGAAGTCGCATGCCCGGGCCGCAGACCTACTGCCCGGTAGCGCAATTGGCGAGTCCACGCCCATTGCCTTGGCCATGGCCGCGGAGGAAGGTGAAGTGCGGGGAAACCGGTGGCGCCGCCGGGGCGCCGCCCCGAGCAGAAGGGGTTGGCCGTGTACGCACGTTCCACCACCATTCAGGCGCACCCGTCCTTCATCGACGCCGGCATCAAACACATGAGTGACGTCGTCATGCCGGCACTGGCCGACTACGAAGGCTGCGCGGGACTGTCGCTGCTCGTCGACCGCGACACCGGCCGCTGCATCGCGACAAGCTCGTGGATGGACGAGGACGCCCTCCGCGCGAGCGAGGGACCGGTGCGCGAGCTGCGCGATCGCGCGACCGAGATGTTCCACGGCACCGCGACCGTCGAACGCTGGGACATCGCCGCCCTGCACCGCGACCACAGGTCCGGCAGGGGCTCCTGCGTCCGCGTCACGTGGCTGAAGATCGAGCCGGGCCGCATGTCCCGCGCGGTCGACGTGTTCAAGCTGACGGCCCTGCCGGGCATGGAGGAACTCGCCGGGTTCTGCAGCGCCAGCATGATGGTCGACCACGCCGCCGGCCGTGCCGTGGTGTCGGTGACGTTCGACAGCCGCGAGGCGATGGACCGCGACATGGAGAAGGCCGACGCGATGCGCGCCGCCGGAACCCGCGAGATGGGCGCCACGGTGCTCGACTCGTGCGTGTTCGATCTGGCGATCGCGCACCTGCACGTGCCGGAGATGGTCTGAGCCGGACGCCGCCCGCTGCCGGCCCGTGGGTCGACAGCGGGTGCGGCGTGGGCACACACCGAACCTGACGGTTCGGTGTCGGGTTCTCGAGGAGGACCGATGACCAACACACACTCCGCAGTCGTCACCACGTCCGGCGACCGCGACTGCCACGTCGAGCGCGTGTTCGACGCCCCGCGCGCCCGGGTGTGGGCCGCCTACACCGAACCGGACCTGATCGCCCGGTGGTGGGGGCGTGGCAACCCCCTCGACGTCGAGAAATGGGACCTCGAGGTCGGCGGGCACTGGCGCTTCGTCGAGCACCACGACGGCGGCAGCGACGGGTTCGAGGGCCGCTTCCGCGAGGTCGTCCCCCGGGAACGGCTCGTGTACTCGTTCGAATGGGACGGCATGCCCACCCACGCGAGCATCGACGCCGTCGACTTCGTCGACCTCGGAGACGGACGCACCAAGGTGGTCGTCGAGTCGCTGTTCCTCACGGGCGAGGATCGGGACGGCATGCTGCGCTCCGGCATGGAGGACGGCATGAACGCCAGCTACGCCGCCCTCGACGCCCTACTCACCGGCCCGGGGTAGTCGGCCGTCCGCGGCTGGGTCGTGCCGCGCTCCGCGACCGCCGATCCCGTCACGAACCGGTGTCAGTATCTGGACCTGTTTGCGGCTCAACCTGGCCCTGACCGTGGTAGAACACGTTTCAGAAATCGACGGTTCGGCGGCGTACCGCCCTGCCGTCGTCCGCACGACCGCCGGCCCTCCGAAGGATCACGATGCACTGGTACACCGGGAACACCGTCTACGACACCGTCCTGACCCTGGCGTTCGCGTTCGCCGCGTTCGTGATCGTCGGCGGCTTCTTCGCCCAGAGCTCGTACGGGCGCTTCTCGTCGACGAATCTCGGGTTCAACCTGAACCCGAAGCTCGGCTGGTGGCTGATGGAGATCCCGGCGACCGTGGTGTTCCTGGTCTTCTACCTGTCCGGACCGAACCGCTTCGAACCGACCTCCCTCGTGCTCGCCGGAATCTGGTTGCTGCACTACGCGAATCGAGGCTGGTTCTTCCCGCTCGCGATCCGCCAGGTACCCGGGAAGCGGAGCACCTTCAACGTCTCGGTGATCGTGATGGGCATGCTCGTCACGTCGATGCACGGCTACCTCAACGGGGCCCTGTTCAGCCACGACTACTTCGGGCAGTACACCACGGCCTGGCTCACCGACCCCCGTTTCCTGATCGGCCTCGTGATCTACCTGTCCGGTTTCGCGTTGCTGGTCAGCTCCGAGTCGATCGTGCGGAACCTGCGTGACAAGCACAACCCCGGCGCCGCCGAGTACCGGATCCCGTTCGGCGGCGGGTTCCGGCTGGTGACCAGCCCCGCCTACCTCGGTGAACTGATCGCCTGGTCCGGTTTCGCGCTGCTCACCTGGGCCCTGCCCGGCGTGGTCATCCTGCTGATCACCGCCGGCAATCTCGTCCCCCGCGCGCTCGCCACCCACCGGTGGTACCAGGAGAAGTTCGCCGACTACCCCACCGACCGGAAGGCACTCGTCCCCTTCTTCGTCTGACCGACGGTCTTCGTCTGACCGAGGGAACTCGAAACCCACCGCAGGCCCCGCCTCGGCCTGGGCCTACCCGGCAGCGTCCTCCTTCAGCGTGTGGGCGACGAGGGCGTTCGCGTGGCCGTGCCCGAGTCCGTACTCCGACTTGAGCCAGGCCACCAGCTCCATGTGCTTGGTCAGGTCCGACCCGCGGATCAGCGCCTGCCACTCTCCGATCGGACGCCCGTACTTCGCCTCGATCGACGGAAAGTACGACGCGGGTCCCTTCACCGGTTCACTCATGCCCGTCACGATAGGGCGCGGCACCGACACCTCGGCGGCATCCGGGCCGCATGTCCGGCCTCGTCGTTGGCCCGCCCTGTCGGCCCGACCCCGGATACGCTGGCGATCGGCCGGATCGCCGCCCCCGCGGACCGATCCACCAACACGGCCGGACCCTGGGGAGGAGTCATGGTGCTGAATCTCGTTCGCCGGCTCGGTGTCTGCGCGACCGTGGCCGCCGCTGCGGCACTGTCGGCCGCCGGGGTGGCCACGGCCGCGGTGACCGTCCCGTTCCAGATCGATCCCGCGCCGTTCGGTAATCCCAACGGGAGCTTCGACGCACCGCCGGTTCGGTGCGCGGCCGTGATCGGCGACGAGTCCGGCGTCGTGACGATCACCGGCGGCAAGCCCGGCCACTGGGGATGCCCGCTCTCCTCCGAGGTGCGCTGGCTGAATCTGTCGACCGGGACGTCCGGCTCCGCCCGACTGTCGGACGGACTGAACGGGGTGCCGGCGCAGGTGACGCTGCACACGGGAACCGGACCGGTTGCCGTCGCCGTCACTCCGTCCGCTGGTCCGATCACCCCGGGGCTCGCGGTCCTGTCGGTGCCGTAGGCGGCGCCGCGGCCGAACCCAACCGAACAGCGTGCACACCACGTCCACCCACGCCCGCCGTCCGCGTCGAGACCAGCAGGCGATCTGCTGACGAAAGGATCACGGATGCTCGCCTGGATCGGACTCGCGCTCAGCTGGATCGGCGCACTCGCCATCATCGGCATCGGCCTCGCCTACCTCGCGAAGAACGCCGGCAACGCCGCCGGCTTCGGCCTGCCGGTCGCACCCGCACCCGAGGCCCGCGGATGGTGGCAGGTCAAGGGGATTCGCGACGTCACGACGGGTGTGCTGGTGATCGTGTTCATCTTCGCCGCACGCGAAACCCTGCCGCTGTTGGTGCTGCTCCTGGCGATCATTCCGCTCGGCGACATGGGAATCGTGCTGACCAACCGAGGCAGCCGTACGGCTGCATTCGCGATCCACGGCGCCACGGCCGCGGCAATGATTCTCGCCGCGGTGCTGCTCTGGGCCTGACCCGCACCGGGAAGAGTTCATCCAGTTCGGGTGAAGTGGCCGGCCGGGTGGGGCCGTAGCGTCCGGCGGCATGACGACGTTGGTGACCACGGACAACTTCGCGCGGGTCGAGAGTGATCGCATGCTGGCGGCGGTGTTGCGGGACAGCACGCAGGTCAACGCGTGGACTCACAACAGGGTCCCGACCCCGTTGGATCACCAGCCGGTCATTCGACAGAACCGCGACACCCTCTACAGCGGCGCCGTGGTCGACGTGTCGCAGGGTGTGACCATCACACTGCCCGACAGCGGGGACCGCTACCTGACGGCGATGGTGATCGACCAGGACGGATACGTCGACGCCGTGATCCACGAACCCGGTGAGCACCACCTCGCCGCGGATCAGCTCGTCACGCCGCATGTCTTTCTCGCCGTGCGGATTCTGGTCGACCCCAACGATGCGACCGACGTGACCGCCGTGAACACACTCCAGGACGAGCTGGTGGTACGGGCCGGCTCGGCGCGGCCGTTCGTCCTGCCCGACTACGACCCCGAAAGCCTCGCCGCCACCCGCGATTCCCTGCTGAAGCTGGCATCCGGGCTGCCCGACATGCGTCGTGCATTCGGCCGACGCGGCGAGGTGGATCCGGTTCGCCACCTGCTCGGTTGCGCCGCGGCCTGGGGCGGGCTCCCCGATGAGGAAGCGCTGTACCTCAACGTCAACCCGGGCCTCCCCGTCGGTGCCTACGAATTGACTGTCGGTCACGTCCCCGTGGACGGATTCTGGTCGATCTCCGTCTACAACGCCGACGGCTACTTCGACGTGGACGCCGATGGCGCGGTCAACATCAACAGCGTTACCGCCGTACCGGAATCCGACGGCACCACCGTGATCAGGTTCGGCGGCCCCGAAGAGCATCCGAACCGCTTGTCGATCAGCGACGGCTGGAACTACATGATCCGGCTGTATCAGCCACACCAGGAAGTCCTGAACGGATCGTGGACCTTCCCGGCGGTCCGTCCGGTCAACAGTTCGACACTCGATCAAGACGCCACTGCCACCTGATCTCGCCGCTCGGCGTTCGGGCCCGGGTGACGGCGCCGCGCCGCACTTCCACACCCGATCGTCGGAGCCTTTCCACCTGCCGGAGGGGGAATTGCAGGTGATGGCCGGCGACCGGACCTCGTCCCCTGTCTCACCGGAGGAGCTCGCGCGTCAGCCTCGCACTCGATTCCGGGCCGCGTGGCCGGCCTGCTTGGCGATCTCCCACTTCCAGGAAAGCTGACCCCTGAGGTTCTCCAGTGGTCCACGGTTCAGCGCACGGACCAGCGCCGCCTCGAGATCGGGGTCGTCGAGGCCCGCTTCGCGAAGGGCGCTCAGGTTCTCCCGGACGTAGGCGCGATGACTGTCGTTCAGCGCCACCCGCGGCAGCAGCGTGACCGGATCCACCGGAGGGAACGCCACACATCGATCGCCGGCACCCGCGATGCGCATGTTGACCATCGTGCGGACGCACTTCTCGCACCGTCCGCAGTTCTGGCGGTCCTCGCGGTTCCAGAAGCACACCCGCATGTGCTTCATCGCGGCGGCGCTGTCCTTGACCAGCCGCGCCTTGTCGACCCGCGTCGCCTCGAGACCGTCGTAGACGATCTCCACCGCGCTGCTGGACCACAGCGGGTCGAGCTCGGGATGTGTCGGATACGGCTGGAGGCTGCTCACGTGGTCCGAGGCCGGAACGAGAACCTTGTACAGATGACCCGACAGCAGGTGCGCCATGTGGGCCATGGCCACTCCGTGCCCCATGTCCCAACCACCCCAACGCTTCTCGTGCAGGAAGCGGATGTTGGTGCGGATCTCGATCAGGGCCTTGCCCATCTCGGCGGCCGCCTCACGCAACCCCTCGATGACCTTCGCGTAGTACGCCTCGGCGTTCAGGAAGATGTCGAACCCGTACACGTGGATGAGGTGGGTGATCTCGTCCTGGTTCTTGATCGCCGAGTAGAACGAGTCGAGACCACCGCTGAAGAAGCACCCGACCCCTCGACCGTCCGGTCCGGGGACCGGGGCCACGTCCGAGACGACGTCGACCTTGTGGATCGTGTCGGGCCACCAGGAGGCCAGCAGGTCCTGGGCCTTCCCCGCCCCCGCGAGTGCCACCGGGTCGACCGCACCGGCGATGTGCAGCGGCGACCCCTTCGACATCGCCAACGCCAGACCCGACGCGAGCCACGCCGTCGGCGTGTTGGTCAGCGTGACGTTCGCCGAATCCTCGACGGTGTAGCTCCCCGATCCCCACGAGACCTCGGCGACGGCAGAATTCGCCCCACATTCGCGAGGCTCCACACTCAGGACATCACCCACGGCACAACCTTCCGGCTCCGATCGAGTCGCTCGACCTCGTAGATGCGGATATGCCAGTTCGAAAATGCGCATACCCGACGAACAGGATTCTTTCGGGCCGGAGCCTAGCGTCCTGGACTTCCCGTCAAACGATCGACAGCGGCCTTAGCTGCGACATAGCCAGCAGGACACTCGCACCCTCCTGAAGGTGCGTCGTTCGGACGGTGTACCCCCGCCCGGGGAGGTGCGATCCCGCGACGGGGCAGTCGTCGAGCTCGGAGATGCGGCGTGCCCTCGCCTGCCGGAGGGCGAGCGATCCCCGCGGCTCGTCGCGGCCGGGCCGGACGCTCCGGCCGCCCTGCGCTGGTGAGACGGTGCCGGCCAGGGGCTAAGGGACGGGCCTGGCTCGGATCGCGTCCAGCGTCTCGCGCAGATACCCCCCGAACAGCGCCGCCATGTCGACCGCGTCCTCGTCCACCAGCCACTGCTGCTGGAGGCCGTCCATGAGGGCGACCAGCCGGAAGGCGTGCGCCACTGGGTCGACCCCGGGCCGGAACTCGCCGGAGGCGACCCCGGCGCGGATGCCGTCCGCGATGAACGCCCGGATCCGCCGGTAGCGGCTGCGGGCCCAGTCGTGCGCGGGGTGATCGGTCGTGACGGCCTCGGCGCTGAGGACCGTGAAGAGCTGGACGAGTCCGGGGACGCGCTGATTGCGCTCGACCAGATCCGCCAGCGCCGCCAGCGCAGCGACGCCGGTCAGCGGCGTGCCGTCGGCGCCGGTGAAACGGGCGGCGTCCATCTCGTCGCGCAGGTCCAGCGTGGCGGCGAGCAACTCCTCCTTGGTGTGGAAATGGTGCAGCAGGCCCGGCTGGGAGAGCTCGGCACGCTCGGCGATCCGGGCGAGCGAGGCACCGCGGTAGCCGTTCTCGGCGAACTCCTCCATCGCGATGTGCAGGATCCGGGTCCGCCGGGCCCGACCGACGGCGTAGCTGCCACCCCGCCGGGGTCGGATGGTCGCGCTGCTGCCCTCATCTCCGCTGGTCACGCACCCACTGTAGGAGGTAGGCGTACCGTCGGGAGCACAAAACCTACTGATCACTCGGTATTTGCGGCTAGCCTCGACCTCGGTGGCCGAGATGGCCCGGTCAGCGTGACGGCACGAAGGAGTGTTGGTTGTGAACAACCCCGGAGGAATTGCGACCGCGGTGGACGAGGAGGCGCTGGGCGCGCTCCTCGCGGAACTGACGCTGGAGGAGAAGGTCGGCCTGCTCACCGGCGCGGACTTCTGGTCCCTGCACCCGATCGAGAAGATCGGTCTGCGCACGATCCTGCTCTCGGACGGCCCCAACGGCGTCCGGGGCACGACCTGGGACGAGCGCGACACCAGCCTCCTGTTCCCGAACCCCTCGGCGCTGTCCGCCACCTGGGACCCGGAGCAGGTCGAGCGCGCGGGAGCCCTGATGGGCGCCCAGGCACGGGACAAGGGCATTGCTTGGTTCCTCGCCCCGAACATCAACCTGCACCGCTCGCCGCTCGGCGGCCGGCACTTCGAGTGCTACTCCGAGGACCCGGTGCTGACCGCCGCGAGCGTGGCGGGCTTCGTCTCGGGCGTGCAGGGCAACGCCGTGGCCGTGACCGTCAAGCACTACATCGGGAACGAGTCCGAGACGGACCGCATGACATACGACGCGCGGATCCCCGAGAAGACCCTGCGCGAGGTCTACCTGGTGCCCTTCGAGGCCGGGGTCCGCGCGGGCGCCTGGTCGGTCATGGCCTCGTACAACTCGGTCAACGGGGCCAGCCTGACCGACAACCGCCGCCTGCTCACCGACGTCCTCAAGGACGAGCTGGGCTTCGACGGCGCGGTCGTGTCCGACTGGTTCGCCACACGCTCGACGGCCGCGTCCGCGAACGCGGGCCTCGACGTCGCGATGCCGGGGCCGCACAGCCCGTGGAACGAGGCGCTGGTCGCCGCGGTCCGCGCCGGCGAGGTCGCCCCGAGCGTCGTCGACGACAAGGTGCTGCGCGTGCTCCGGCTCGCCGCCCGCACCGGCCACCTGGACGGCTTCCCGGGACCCGCCCCGGCGACCACCCCGGCCGACGCCGGAGAGCAGTTGCGGGACATCGCGGCGCGCGCGATGGTCGTGCTGCGCAACGAGGGCGGCGTGCTGCCGCTGGTTCCGGCGTCGCTGGGCCGCATCGCCGTCCTCGGTCCGAACGCCGCCCTGCTGACCGCGCAGGGTGGCGGCTCCGCGCACGTCAATCCCCCGCACGTCGTCAGCCCGCTGGCCGGGCTACGTGCGGCGTTCGGCGACTCGGTCGAGATCGACCACCAGGAGGGGGTGTCGACGCAGCGCATCCTCCCCGCCATTCCGGCGGACGTCGCCCGCGACCCGGAGACCGGCGAGCCGGGCTTCCGCGTCGACTTCCTCTCCGACGCCGGCGTCGTGCTCGGCACGGAGCTCCGACTCGCGTCCCGCCTGGTGTACATGGGCACCCTCCCGGCGGGCACCGCCGAGGTCCGGGTGCGGACCGACCTCACCGTCAGCGAGGCGGGCACGCACCAGTTCTCGGTGTCGGGAGCCGGGCAGTACTCGCTGGCGATCGGCGCGGACGAGCCCCACGCGATCACCCTCACCAGCGCCGACAACGACCTGATCGAGAACCTGGTCAAGCCGCCGGAGCACCGGGTCTCGGCCGATCTCGGGGTCGGGACGGTCCGGGTCGAGATGCGCTCGGCCACACCGGCTTTCCCGATGGCGATGTTCGGCCTGAACCACCAGGCCCCGCGCCCGGCCGCGGACGACGCGTTCGCCGCCGCCGTCGAGGCCGCGCGGAGCGCCGACGTGGCACTGGTCTTCGTCGGCACCACCGACGAGGTGGAGAGCGAGGGCTTCGACCGCACCGACCTGCTGCTGCCCGGTCGCCAGGACGAGCTGGTGTCGGCGGTCGCCGCGGTGAACCCGAGGACGGTCGTGGTCGTCAACGCCGGTGCGCCGGTGGAGATGCCGTGGCGGGACGAGGTCGCGGCGGTGCTGTGGGCGTGGCTGCCGGGCCAGGAGGGCGGCCACGCCATCGCCGACGCGCTGACCGGCGTCGTCGAGCCCGGCGGCAGGCTGCCCACCACCTTCCCCGTGGTCGGCGCCGACTCGCCGGTGCTGTCGACGCGGCCGGTCGACGGCGTCATCGACTACGCCGAGGGCTCGACGTTCGGGTACCGCGCGTACGAGAAGTCCTCGATCGTCCCGGCCTATCCGTTCGGGCACGGACTCGGCTACGGCACCTGGGCCTACGAGGACATCGCCGCCGCGGAGACCGACTCGGGCGCGGTGACCGTCGACGTGTCGGTCCGCAACACCGGCGTTCGCACGTCACGCGAGGTCGTCCAGCTCTACGTCGGCGGCGAGGGCGAGGACCCGCTGCGGCTCGTCGGTTTCGCCTCGGTGACCGCGGGGGCGGGTGACACCGCGACCGCGCGGATCACCGTGGACCGCCGGACCCTGGCCCGCTGGGACGAGTCGGCGTCGCAGTGGCGGGTGGTCGGCGGTCCGCGGACGCTGGTCGCCGCGCGCTCCGCGACCGACCGCAGGCTGACCACCCAGATCGACGTGAAGGACTCGGCCGCGTGCGCCTGGGACCTCTGAGCACCCCCACCCCTCGACCCACCACCCCGACCAGGAGAACACCGTCATGACCGTCACCCTGTCCCGCGTCCCGATCTCGCGCGGCGAGCTGTCCTGTTTCGACGCGATGCCCGACGGCGAGGTCAAGGGCACCGTCGTCATGGTCCCGGGCTTCACCGGATCCCGGGAGGATTTCCTCCCGATGGCGCCCTTCGTCACCGCGGCCGGCTACCGCCTGATCTCGTATTCGCAGCTCGGCCAGTACGACTCGGACGGCCCCGAGGGGCGGGACGCGGTCGGCGAGTACACGATCGCGAAGTTCGCCCTCGACCTCGCCGAGGTGCTCGACACGCTCGTGCCCGACGAGAAGGTCCACCTCCTCGGCCACAGCTTCGGCGGTCTCGTCACCCGGGCCGCCGTGCTGAACGACCCGGCCCGCTTCCTGGACTACGTGATCCTCGACTCGCCGCCGAGCGGCCGGGACGTGGGCACGTCCGTGGACATGAGCCAGGTCCCGGAGCTGCTGTGGGCGGGCGGCAACGAGGCACTGTGGAAGGCCATGTTCGGCGCCTTCGAGGAGATCTTCCCGGCCCCGGTCAAGGAGTTCCTGCGGGGCCGGATCCTGGCCACCAAGACCGCGAACATCGCCGGCATCGCCCTCACCATGAACGCCGAGCCGGACCGCGTCGAGGAACTGGCCGCGACCGGCCTGCCGATCCTCGTGGTCGCGGGCGAGCACGACATCATCCCGGTGGACGTGCAGGCCGACGCCGCCTCGCGCCTCGGCGTGCAGTTCGAGATCATCGCGGGGGCCGCGCACACGCCGAACGAGGAGAAGCCCGAGGAGCTGACGACGGTGCTCGTCGACTTCTGGAACGGGGCTGCCTGACAGTGTCGTTCGCCTGACACCACGAACGGGCGGTTCCCGGGACACGCACCCTGCGGGTGTCCCGGGAACCGCCCGCTCGTGGGTGGCCTGCACGCCGATGGGATGATGAGCCTCGTGCCGATGCCCTCGCCCCTGCCCGTGAAGAACGGGGTCGGACCGACGCGGCTGCGCGTCCCGACGTCCGGGCCGTGGGCGACGATCGCCGAGTACGTCGTCGCGAGATTCGACCACCTGGACGCCGGCGACCTGCACCGGAGGTTCGACGCCGGCGAGATCGTCGGCGCCGACGGCAGTCCGATCGGTCGCGGCACGGTGTTGGGCGCGCACCAGTTCGTCTGGTACCACCGCGATCTGCCGGCGGAGGACCCGGTGCCGTTTCACGAGGAGATCCTGCACGTCGACGACGACCTCGTCGTGATCGACAAGCCGCACTTCCTCCCGACCACCCCGGGCGGGCGATACCTGCGCGAGTCCGCACTGGTCCGATTGCGGACCCGCCTGGGCAACCCGGACCTGACACCGATCCATCGACTCGACCGCGCGACCGCCGGCCTGGTGATGTTCTCGGCCCGCCCCGCGACGCGCGGCGCATACCAGTCGCTCTTCGAGAAGCGGCAGGTCACGAAGGTGTACGAGGCGGTGTCGGCGCTGCCACCCGGGTGGGACCCGGACGCACCGGCGCTTGCCGGACGCGCCGTTCCCGTCGTCTACCGCAACCACATCGCGGCGCGCCGCGGCGAGTTGCGGGTCGTCGTCGACGGCGTGCGTGAGCCGAACGCCGAGACGGTGGTCGACGTGCGCGCGGCCGGCGTGAGCGCCTCCGGACGTGCTGTGCTGCACACGGTCCTGCGTCCGCGCACCGGACGGATGCACCAGTTGCGGGTGCACCTGGCTGCGCTCGGGGTCGGGATCCTCGGCGACCGGTGGTACCCCGACCTGCTGCCCGAGGCGCCGGACGATCATTCCCTCCCCCTCCAATTGCTCGCGCGGGAGCTGGAATTCACCGATCCGCTGTCGGGGACGCCGCGGCGGTTCGTCACCCGCCGAACCTTGGGCGAAGCGCCCGGGTCGGGGAGCTGAGCGGCGCGCGTTGCGCCCGACCGAGGAAGCAACCTCGGCACTTCGACGTGACCGTCACCGAGTCGGCGTCATGCCGGCAGTCTCATCACACCGAGATGGCGGACCGTCCCGGAGAGGCCCGGAAGCTCTTCCACGGGCGACCAGGTGC
The DNA here is from genome assembly GCF_039540555.1 of Rhodococcus olei. Taxonomy (NCBI): domain Bacteria; kingdom Bacillati; phylum Actinomycetota; class Actinomycetes; order Mycobacteriales; family Nocardiaceae; genus Rhodococcus; species Rhodococcus olei. Next base: position 29,403 of record NZ_BAABFB010000070.1, read on the forward strand.
GCATCCCATCCGTGCTGTCGGAATAGAGGTACTTTCCTTCGGTGTAGGCGTCCAGGTACATCCGCCAGGCGCCGTTCGGCAGCTGGACCACGGCCGGGCCCTCCACCAGCGAACCCCAGTTTCCGGGCGGGACGAACGAATAGGGTCCCGTCACCGACGGCGCCACCGCGTGCTCGATGACCTTCCTCGTCTCGTTCTTGGTGAACGCGTGATAGGTCGATCCGACCTTGACCACGGTGGTGTCGATGTGGTCCGCGCCGATCCCGTCGAGGGGAACGGGCAGGCTCCACAGCCGGAGCGATGGCTCGAGCGCCGTCATCAGATACGGCACGAATCCGCCACCGGTCGACAGCGACAGGATGACGTTGACGCGGTCGCCGTCCACGAACCACTCCGGCGCCCAGGCCTTGGTGACGAACGGCGACAGCGACGGGCCGTCCTTGAACCCGGCCGACCCCGAGAAACCCGGCGGGCTCGCGGAACCCGTGCCGTCCCCCGTGCCCGGCATGAAGGCGCAGCAGAACGGGACCGGCCAAGACTCCAAGTACGTCCAGTTGAGGCGGTCACTGCTGCGCGCGAAGCCGATGTTCGCACCGTCGGCGGTTGTGTAGGTGACGTAGTACATCCCGTCCGTGTGCCGGAAGATGCTCGGGTCACGCACAAGCCCTGACGGGGGCCGAAACGCCGACCGCTGGACGAGTTGGAATCCGGTGCCGTCCCCCGACTCGTACACATCCATGTCGCGGTCGCTGGTGTTGCTGAACGCCACCATCGTGTATCGCCAGTCTGGCGGCGGTGCCGCGCCACTGCTCCCCGAGGCCGCGACCAGCAGACCCGCGACAGCGAGCATCACCATCGACAGGGCGGAAACGTTGGTTCGCTTCGTCGGCGTCACCGGTGCAGTATCCACGCTCGGCATGCGCGGCACGCACAGCCAGGGCCGCAGGCGCACCCGATCGTTATCCACTGCCGTCGACGCAATCACAACCAGCGCCACGCGCCCGTAACTTGTCAGACCCCCTCGATACTATCGAACACATGAGCGAACAGGGGCGCTTGATCGACACGGTGACCACCACCGATGTCGAACACTGGATACAGTCCCTCGCCGCCACAACCGGCCCCGACCGTCAAGCCGACCGCATCGATCTCCTCCGCGCTCTCGAACGACTCACCGGCGCCGCCGCCGGCCTTCAGGCCCAGATCACCTCCGACTTCGCGGCGCAGCAACGCCGCACGGCCACCGATGCCGGCGTGGCACGCGAACGTCGGAATCGGGGCATCGCCGCACAGATCGCGCTGGCCCGCCGCGAGTCCCCGCACCGCGGCGGCATCCATCTCGGACTGGCCACCGCACTCACGTCGGAACTTCCCCACACCCTCGGTGCACTACGCGGAGGATGGATCACCGAGTGGCGTGCCACCCAGATCGCACGTGAAACCGCTTGCCTCTCAATCGAAGACCGGGCCGAGATCGACCGGAAACTCGCCGCCGATCCCGAACGGCTCGAGAAGATGAGCGACCAGGACACCGTCGCCGCCGCACGCCAGCTGGCATACGAGGCGGACAAGCGGGTCTGGGTTCGACGGAAAGCCAAGGCACACACCGAGCGGCGTGTGTCGATCCGCCCCGCACCGGACACCATGGCCTACGTGACGGCACTGCTCCCGATGGCCGAGGGCGTCGCCTGCCACGCGGCCCTCGCAGCGGCGGCCGCGTCGGCAACCGCCACCGGCGACCAGCGGACCCGCGGTCAGGTCATGGCGGACACCCTCGTCGCCCGCATCGTCGCCGCGTCGACCGACGACACCGCCGCGCCGGCGACACGGGTTCGAGTGCATCTGACGGTGTCCGATCGCACGCTGTTCGGCGGCGGCGACGAGGCTGCACGTGTCCGCGGCTACGGACCGATCCCCGCAGATGTGGCACGGGAACTCGTCCACACTGCGGCGACGGCCGGTCTCGCCGAACTTCGCCGGGTGTACACGCGGCCGGACGCCGCCGCGGTGGTCGCGATGGACCGCGGCACCCGCCTGTTCCCCGCCGCCCTGGCCGAATTGATCCGACTCCGCGACCCCGTCTGCCGCACCCCCTGGTGCGATGCGCCGGTGCGGCACATCGACCACGTCCACCCCGCCGCCGACGGCGGACCGACCACGTTCGAGAACGGCCAGGGACTGTGCGAGGCCTGCAACCACGCCAAACAGGCCCCAGGGTGGCGCGCCGAGACGCTCGACTCCCCGAATGGGAGACATCGAGTCCGGATCACCACCCCCACCGGACACACCCACCACAGCCTCGCTCCCCCGGCACCGACGCCGGCGGTCGCGTGACTGCGAGGGGCCGCCTTCGCAGTCACGCGTCACAGTCACGGCTGCGACATGGCTTGTGCCGTGGCGGTCAACTCGTCGACACGGGTGCGCCGTTCGTCCGGGGTGACCGCTGACCGCGGTGGGCCGATCTGCAACTCCGACCGCGGCGTGCCCGAAGCGTCGAACACCGGGGTGGTCGACAGCGACGGTCCGTCATCGAACGACCATGACCATCGATATCGCGGAAATGCCGTCTCGTCTGGCGCAGACCGGCCTCAGTCATTGCATGCGGTGCCGGGTGAGAGTGTCTGGAACCAGAGGTTCGACGCGCGGGTACGACCGGTATATCGACTGGTGGTTGAACTCGCCGGCTCGGATCGAGTGTATTCGTAGTGGTCGAGGTCGAATGTGCGGCTGGCGCGGCGGAGACCGGGCCCCGAGACGGGGCGAACGAAGGGGGCTTCGCCGCGGCGATCGAAGTAGTAGCTGTTCGAGTCGATGCAGCTGGGCTGCGCGAACGCGGTGTGGCGCGCTTTCGCGCGCATGCTCCGCATGTAGGCGTCGTGTGCCGATTGCCTTACGACGACTTGGGTTGCGCCGCGGCGGCGAGCCTCGTTCAGGCACCGCGCGATGTGGCGGCTCCCCGACTCGATCACGCTGAACCAGGACGGCCCTGCCGCTGACCAGGGCCCGTTCATGAGCCAGAAGTTCGGCAGCAGGGGCGTGGAGATGCCCTCATAGGTCTGGTAGCCGTGCTCGTCCCACCATTGCCCGGCATCGACGCCGGCGGTGCCGCGGACGGGGAAGGGCGGAACCACTCCGAGCTGCATGGTCTTGAACCCCGTTGCCAGCACCAGGACATCGAGCTCACGGTGAGTCTCGGTCACCGTGCCCGCAGCGGTGTCCGCCACGGCGGTGACGATCCCCTCCGTGGTGACCCGAAGGATCCGTTCGGTGACCAGCTCGACGTTCGCGCGGTCGAAGGCCGGCAGGTATGTGTTCGAGAAGGACGGGCGTTTGCAGCCGAGTGCATACGCGGGCGTCAGCTTCGCGCGCACCTCGGGATCCGCCACTTGCTTGCGTAAGTGCCGCAGACACGTCCTCTCCATGCTGCGAACAAACAGTGGTACCCGCATGTGATACGCGATGCCCACGGTCATGACGAACTCGGCCAGCAGAGAGGTGACGGCGCGCAACACGCGTTGGGTGACCGGAGCATGTGCGAACAGTTCCCGCATCCGCGGGGAGATATCGGTGTTCGGTTTCGGAATCACCCAGATCGGTGTCCGCTGGAACACCGTCAGCCGCTCCGCCGCGGGCGCGATTTCCGGTATCAGCTGCAGAGATGATGCGCCTGTCCCGATGACGCCGATTCGTTTACCGGCCAGCGCAACGTGGGGGTCCCAGCGCGCGGTGTGGACGGTGGGACCGTCGAAGGTTCCGAGGCCGGGGATATCCGGGTACTTCGGCTGATCGAGCGGCCCCACTGCCGACACGAGGAACCGGGCCGTCAGGATCCCCCTGCTCGTCTCGACGACCCACCGGTGATTCCGACCGTCGTATCTGGCGGCCTCGACGCGTGTCCGCGGATGCACATGGGGGCTGACGCCGTACTTGTCGGCGCAATGGTTGGCATAGGCGGCGAGCTCGTCGCCGGGGGCGAACAGTCGTGACCAGTACGGGTTCGGTTCGAAGGAATACGAGTAGGTAGTCGAGGGAATGTCGACGGCCACCCCCGGATACCTGTTGTGATGCCACACGCCCCCGACGTCGTCGGCGGCCTCGAGGATCGCGAAGTCGGTGATGCCGGCCTTCCGGAGCTCGATACCGAGTCCGATACCGGAGAACCCCGCGCCCACGATCACTACTTCATGGTCGATCATTCCGGCCGGTTCCATTGCCGCCTGGTCACTTCGAGCCCGGGAGCCACGCGTAGTTGGCGGTGCGCGATCCGTACTTGGCGTAGCGGTTGATCCGTTCCTTGCTCACGGCGCCGACGCGCCCGCTGACAAAGATTCGCCTAGGGGTGTCGTCCCGGCGGCAGGCCTGCACCAGGCCGTTACGTCGCCCGAGGCTCAGCGCTTGCCCGGTGTAGCCCATGGAGAACCGCTTGAGCTTGCGTCCCTTGGCCATCCGGATGAGCGTGCCCGCTGCGTGCGCGCCTTGCGGGGTGGCCGTGGCACAGGCGAAACGTGCACCCGGAACGGCCGCGCAGTCGCCGACGACGAAGATGCGTGAATCCGTCACGCTGCGCAGGTGCTCGTCGACCACGGCACGGCCTTCGGCGTTGACCTCCAGGCCGCTGCTCGCGACGAGATCCGGCACACCCGCGACGATCGCCCACAACGTGAGATCGGAGTGCAACGCCTGCCCCGACCGCAGCACCACGGTGTCGCCGCCGCCCGAGTCCGCCGCGCGCACCTCGCCGACCGCGCCCTCGACGACTTGCACGCTCATCCGCTCGAGGTCGGCGTTCACCCGTCGCTGGGCGCCGGGCGAGAGGGTCGCGCCGATCGTCTCGCCCACGAGCTGCACCTGCAGGTCCGGGCGTGCCTCGGCGACTTCGGTTGCAGTCTCGATCCCGGTCAGCCCGCCGCCGACGACGGTGACGACGGCGCCGCTGGGCAGGTCCGCCAATGCGGCGCGTGCTTGTTGCGCACCTTCCCAGGTGCCGACCGGGACGGCGCCGGGCAGCGGCGTGACCGTGCTGCCGACGGCAACGATCAGGTAGTCGAAGCCGATACCGGTGCCGTCGTCCAGGCTCACGGTGCCGTCACCGATCTTGTCGACCGAGCCCACGTGCACGGCGACGCCCTCACGCAACATCTCGGTCAGCGGTGTTGCCGCGGTACCGCTTCCGGCGATCTGTTGGTGCAGTCGCACCCGTTCGACGAAGTCGGACCGCGGGTTGACGACCGTGATCTCGGCGTCCTCGAGCTTCTTCGCGAGCCGGTTCGCGGCGATCGTTCCCGCATAGCCGGCACCCACCACGACGATCTTCACAATTGGCCCCCTTTGTGTTGAAGCGGATTAAGGATGTGCATCTCCACTGCCCGACCAGGACAGTCGTGCGGCGACGAGTTCTGCGGTGGCACGCAGATACTGTTGTGCGTCGACTTCGGCCGGATGCTCGCCGTCGAAGATGTCGCTGATCATCCAGAAGTGCGCGACGGCACCGATCAGCACTGCGGCCACCGGCCGCCAATCGGTGTCGGCATCGCCCGAGAGTTCAGCCAGCCCGCGAGTGAACACGGGCATCGACACCTCGTACTCCTCGCGGCGAAAGGTCTCGAGGACCTCCTTGTCGATGGTGTTGTCCCGAAACAGGATTCGTGTGACATCGCGATTGTGTTCGAGCCGGGCCAGCCCGATCCCACACAGCAGGGTCAGGCGGTCGGCCATGTTTGCGTCCGGCGCGACGGCGTCGAGCATCCGAACGATCGAGAAGTCGGGCTCGAGGTACTGGGCCCACTCCTCCTTCTGTTCCAGACGGCTCGCGACCGCCGCGACCAACAGGGCGTTCTTCGAGCGGAAATGCCGGTAGAGGGCGCCCGATCCTCCCGTCAGCCCCGCTTCGGACTCGATCTGCGCCACCGACGTCCGCGCGAAGCCCTGCTCCCCGAACAGCCGCAACGCCGTTGCCATGATCCGATCCCTCGTCGACACACGATGAAAGTAACCACTTACTGACATCGCGTCAAGGGGACGCGGCAACTCACCGAAGAGTTGCGGCATTCGCCATGACCCGAACCACTCGCCTGCTCCCGCCTCACTGGCCGAACTGGTTCAGGTCCGCGACCAGGTCTGCCGCACGCCCTGGTGCGATGCACCCGTCCGGCACATCGACCACATCCGCCCCGCCGCCGACGGCGGACCGACCACATTCGAGAACGGTCAGGGGCTGTGCGAAGCGTGCAACTACGCCGAAGAGGCCCCGGGATGGCGTGGCGAGGCCCTCGACTCCGGGCGGCACGCACCGCGTCCGGATCACCACCCCCACCGGACACATCCACCACAGCCTCGCTCCCCCGGCGCCGACACCGGCGGTCGCGTGACGGTGAACGACGCAGGTGGCTTTGTCACGTCGGTCAGTCGCGCACTCCGAGTGGACGAGGGTCGACCGTGCCTTCGGGCGATGTGACCTCCCACCGAAGTCCGGGAGACCCCGTCGGAATGAGCGGGGCGAGCCACTCGGCGACGACCTCGACGATGACCTCCTCGAACTCGTCACGGGTCCATCCGCGCGGGCAAGGCGGTACCGCGGGCGCCCAGCCCCGCTCGCCCCAAGTCACCTCGAAGAGCTGTAGCTCGTCGTCGAGCCGACGGTCGAGCGTGAACGCGTCGGCACCCACGAACCGCGCCCAGACGTCGAACGGGCCTTCGCCGTCCTGGTCGACGAAGACGTCGATCTCGACGGCCTCGGTCCGGTCGGTCGCGGCATCGCCGATCTTCAGGAGCCTGCCGGCCACGCCGGCCGACGCCGCGTCCAGGATTCGTCTCAGTTCCGCGCGGTACTCGGCTGCGTCCATGACGCGAGGGTAGAACGTCCATCCGGCCGCCACGAGGTGGTCGATGAAGGCGCCGACGATGTTCCTCAGAAGTCGATGAACCCCGCGACGACGTCGCGAACGACACCGCCGGCTTCGGGTGTGAGCGGCGGACTCGCGCCTCTATCGCTGCACGAGGAACGCGAGCTTGCGGATCTCGGCGTCCGCGTCGACGGTCCTGTCCCTGGCGGCGATCCGCTCGATCATCTGCTGCAGCGCCACTCGGATCGTCTGCCGCAGGAAGCCACTCAGGTCCGGCGCATCGAGGACATCTGCGCGGTTGACGCGAATCTGCGCGGTCATCCTGCGCTGCGCCACCGACACGCGCGGCGCGTACAGTCCGGTCGGGTCCTCGATCGAGGAGATGACCCCGCCGACATGCAGGAGGATGTCTAGCTCGTACACGAGGTCGACGTCCCGTAACTCCTGCTTGACCGCGGTCGCCGCCCCCACCACATCAGGATCCGGCCCGCCGAACACGGTGCGGAAGACGATCGCACTCAATCCTGGAACCCGCCCTTCGTGCACTCGCCGCCGTCCTGCATGACGTAGCCCATGCCAACCTGCGCACCTCGCCTGCGACCTGTCGGCGTTCATGAAGCAGCCGGGGCGAGTCGGCGAAGGACGACGATATCGGCCTTGATGGGGCGCCAAACGCCGAGTCCGGTGTCAGCGTCCTCGTATCACCCACACACAAGACATCTGTAGCGTACTACGAATCATCAACTGCCACAGATGAACCCGAACCGAATCCGCCTCCGCATTCGTGCCGCCACGCTACGGTGTCCGCGCGGTCGAATCGCCCTCCCGGCAGAGGAATCGGAAGCGTCGCCGGGCGTCACAGAATGGTGCGGGTTCAACCGTGCCTCGTGCCACGAACCGTCGCGTCGCATCCGCCGTCGCTGCCACCGCCCTGGTGGCCGCCGGCCTCGTCACCGGGGCCGGTACCGCCGCCGCAGACAGCACGTCCTTTGCCGGGTCAATGGAGAGTGGGTTCTACTGCGGCAGAGGCATGTCGTACCCTCTACCGCCCATGACCTGCCACATGTTCGGTTATACGTTCCAACTCCCGCAGTGGCTGTCGTAGGACGAGTCGCAGCGGGACCGACGACGAACGGGCGGTTACCGGGACGCGCACTCGGCGTTTTTCCCGGTAACCGCCCGTTCGTGTGTTCTAGACGTTGAAGCGGAACTCCACCACGTCGCCGTCCTGCATGACGTAGTCCTTGCCCTCCATGCGCACCTTGCCTGCGGACTTGGCGGCGTTCATGGAGCCGGCCTCGATGAGGTCGTCGAAGGAGACGATCTCGGCCTTGATGAAGCCGCGCTCGAAGTCGGTGTGGATGACGCCGGCGGCCTGCGGGGCGGTGTCGCCCTTGTGGATCGTCCAGGCGCGGGCTTCCTTGGGACCGGCCGTCAGGTAGGTCTGCAGGCCGAGGGTGTGGAAGCCGGTGCGGGCGAGGGCGTGCAGGCCCGGCTCGGACTGGCCGATCGACTCGAGCATCTCCTGGCGGTCCTCCTCGTCCAGCTCGAGCAGCTCCTGCTCGACCTTCGCGTCGAGGAACACCGAGTCGGCCGGCTCGACGGAGGCGCGCAACTCGGCGACCTTCGCCTCGTCGGTGAGCACCGCCTCGTCGGCGTTGAACACGTACAGGAACGGCTTGGTGGTCAGCAGGTGCAGCTCGCGCAGCAGACCGAAGTCCAGCGTGTCCTTGACGGAGAACAGTGTCTTGCCCTCTTCGAGGACGGCCTGAGCCTTGACGGCCTCCTCGTGCTGGGGCTTGAGCTCCTTGTTCTTCTTGGCTTCCTTCTCGAGACGCGGCAGCGCCTTCTCGAGGGTCTGCATGTCGGCGAGGACCAGCTCGGTCTCGATGATCTCGATGTCCGAGGCCGGGTCGACACGACCGTCGACGTGCACCACGTCGTCGTCGGCGAACACGCGAACCACCTGGCAGATCGCGTCGGCCTCGCGGATGTTGGCGAGGAACTTGTTGCCCAGGCCCGCGCCCTCGGAGGCGCCCTTGACGATGCCGGCGATGTCGACGAACGACACCGTGGCGGGCAGGAGCCGCTCGGACCCGAAGATCCCGGCGAGCTCGGCGAGCCGCGGATCGGGCAGCTCGACCAGGCCGACGTTCGGCTCGATCGTCGCGAACGGGTAGTTCGCGGCGAGCACGTCGTTCTTGGTCAGGGCGTTGAACAGGGTCGACTTGCCGACGTTGGGCAGTCCGACGATTCCGAGGGTAAGGCTCACAATCAGCAGATTCTACGGACTGCGTCCCGCCGCTGGTCACGCCGGTCGCGGTCGCCTACTCCACGGGCTTGCGCGCGACGGTCACCGCCCAGCCCGCGTCGGGCCGCCACGGCCGCAGATCCCACGTCGCGAAGCGGTGTTCGCGCACCAGACCGGCGGCCGCGAGGTCGGCATCGAAGTCGTCCACCGAGTACCGGTAGTCGGTGGCGAACCCGGCCACCAGCACCCCGCCCGGGGCGAGGTGATCGGCGAGCCGGCGGCACACCGCGGCCTCGGTGCCGGGGGCGAGGAAGATCATCACGTTGCCGGCCACGACGACGGCGTCGAACCGCTGCCCCGGCAGGTCCAGCTCGGCGAGGTCCGCGCGGACGACGGTGAGCACGCCGGTCGCACGGGCGGCGTCCAACAGCACCGGATCGAGGTCGACCGCGGTGACGGTGTGACCGCGGCGGGCGAGCTCGGCGCCGACCCGGCCGGTGCCGCACCCGGCGTCCAGGACCGTCGAGCCCCGCTCGAGCAGCACGTCGACCATGCGCGCCTCGCCGTGCGTGTCGGCACCCGACGCGTCCAGCTCGGCGAACCGGCGCACGTATGCGTGTGAGTCGTCCGCGCTGCGCTCGTCCTGCCATCTCGTCACCACCCCACCGTAGTTCTCGCCACTCCGACGCCCCCGGCGTGGCACCCGCCGGGACCCGATCGCGGACCGTAGGGTTCGGCGGGATGCGGGGAGCCCGAGCGGAACCCGCAGGCCGACATGCCGTGACACACCGACGTGTCACGGGGACATCACCTTGAAAGGGGCCACAGTGGCGGACACCTTGCAGGCCGGTTCGACTCTGACGACCGGTCAGTCGCTGACGTCGAGCAACGGCGCGTACACCCTCACGTTGCAGGACGACGGCAACCTCGTGCTCGGCGAGGGCGGCAAGGCGGTGTGGGCCACGATGACCAACGGCAAGTCCGTCACCAAGGCCGCCGTGCAGGACGACGGCAACTTCGTGCTGTACACCGCCGACGACGCTCCCGTGTGGGCCTCGCAGACCTCCGGCAACTCCGGCGTCCGCCTCGTGGTCCAGGACGACCGCAACGTCGTCCTCTACGCCGGTGACAACGCCGTGTGGTCGAGTGGCACCGCGATCGAGGCCGCCCCGGCGCCCGCCGCCGCCCCGGAACCGGCCCCGGCTCCGGAGCCGGTCCCCGCCCCGCCGGCGCCGCGCACCCACACCGTCGCCTCCGGCGAGAGCCTGTGGGTCATCGCCGAGCAGTACTACGGCGACGGCACCCAGTACCAGCGGATCGCCGACGCCAACGGCGTCGCGAACCCGGATCTGATCAACCCCGGCCAGGTCCTGACCATCCCGGCCTGATCTCATCCAGCGAGCGGCCCCGCACCCGATCCGGGTCGGGGCCGTTTCGGTATCCGACATCCGATGCGCGTGCCCGGGAGGCAGACATGACGAGAGGCCTGATCGTCGGCGGACTGTGGTCGGCCGGCGTCGCGCTGGCCGCACTGGCGGTTGCTGCGGGGTGGGGCTGGTGGATCCCGGCGGTGGTCCTGCTGGGCCTCGCCCTGCTCGGCACCTGGGATCTGACCCAGGTTCGGCACAGCATCCTGCGCAACTATCCCGTCCTCGGGCACGCGCGATTCCTCATGGAACGAATCCGCCCGGAGATCCAGCAGTACTTCATCGAATCATCCACGGACGGAATGCCGTTCGACCGGGAGACCCGTGACCTGGTGTACGAGCGGGCGAAGGGAACGAAGGACGACGAACCGTTCGGGACCGAACGCGACGTGCACGCACCGGGGTACGAGTTCATGGCGCACTCGCTGCGCGCCCGGCAGGCCACCGATCGCGCGCCGACCGTGCGGCTGGGCGGTCCGCACTGCACGCAGCCGTACGACATTGCGCTGCTGAACATCTCGGCGATGAGCTTCGGGGCGCTCTCCCCGAACGCGGTCGAAGCGCTGAACGCCGGTGCGGCACGCGGCGGATTCGCGCACGACACCGGCGAGGGCGGGATCAGCCCGTACCACCGCAAGCACCGCGGCGACCTGATCTGGGAGATCGGGTCCGGCTACTTCGGCTGCCGCACCGAGGACGGCCACTTCGACGCCGACCTGTTCGCAGCGAAGGCCGTCGACCCGCAGGTCAAGGCGATCTCGATCAAATTGTCGCAGGGCGCGAAACCCGGTCTCGGCGGCGTCCTTCCGGGCCCGAAGGTCTCCGCGGAGATCGCCGAGACCCGCGGCGTCCCGGTCGGTCGCACCGTCATCTCCCCGCCCGCGCACAGCGCGTTCGAGACCCCGATCGAGCTGGTCGATTTCATCGCGACGCTGCGCTCTCTGTCGGGCGGCAAGCCCGTCGGGTTCAAGCTCTGCATCGGTTCACGCAGCGAGTTCCTCGGCATCTGCAAGGCGATGATCGAGCGCGACATCACTCCGGACTTCATCATCGTCGACGGTTCCGAGGGCGGAACCGGCGCCGCCCCGGTCGAATTCGAGGACCACATGGGCATGCCGCTGACCGAGGGGCTGATGTTGGTGCACAACGCGCTCGTCGGCACGGGCCTGCGCGAGCGGATCCGGATCGGCGCGTCCGGCAAGGTTGCGAGCGGCAGCGACATCGTCAAGCGGGTCATCCAGGGTGCCGATTTCACGCTGGCCGCCCGGGCGATGATGTTCGCGGTCGGCTGCATCCAGGCGCAGGCCTGCCACACCAACCGCTGCCCGGCCGGCGTGGCCACACAGGATCCGGCGCGGTCCCGGGCGTTGGTGGTTCCGGACAAGGCGACGCGGGTGCACAACTTCCAGAGATCGACCGTGTCGAGCGCTGCGCAGATGGTCGCGTCGATGGGACTGGACAGCTTCGCCGAACTCGATCCGTCGATGCTGAACCGACGGGTCAACTCCCACACCACGCGGACCTACGCCGAGCTGTACGAGTGGCTGCAGGACGGCGAACTGCTCGACGACCCGCCGTCGAGCTGGGCGGGCGACTGGATCGACGCCCGCACCGACCGCTTCTGACACGTCCGGAGCGCCCGGACGGTGATGGCCGATTCCCGCTAGCGCGGTCCGGTGGTCCGCTGCCAGAGTGGACGGCATGAACCTGGACTTCGACCGCTGCTACCGGGCCGTGTCGTCCCGGGACGCGCGATTCGACGGGCAGTTCGTCACCGCCGTCCGCACGACCGGCATCTACTGTCGCCCGTCCTGCCCGGCGATCACACCGAAGCGCGCCAACGTGACCTTCCTGCCGACCGCGGCCGCCGCCCAGCAGTCCGGCTACCGCGCCTGCCGCCGCTGCCTGCCGGACGCGGCGCCCGGGTCCCCGCAGTGGAACGTCCGCTCCGACCTCGCCGCCCGGGCGATGCGCCTGATCTCGGACGGCGTCGTCGACCGTGGCGGCGTCGATGCACTGTCCGCCGCCCTCGGCTACTCGACCCGCCAGCTCACCCGCACCCTGACCGCCGAGCTCGGTGCCGGTCCCCTCGCGCTGGCCCGGGCACACCGCGCCCACACCGCCCGCCTGCTCGTCGAGACCACCCCGATGCCGATGGCCGACATCGCGTTCGCCGCGGGCTTCGCGAGCATCCGGCAGTTCAACGACACCGTGCGCGACGTGTTCGCCGCGACCCCGTCCCGGATGCGGGCGGACGCCGCCCGCCGCGTGCCCGACGCCCCACCCGCCGCGGGCACGGTGTCGCTGCGGCTGCCCTACCGGCCGCCCCTCGACCGGGACTGGCTGGGCTGGTTCCTGTCCGCCCACGCCGCCGAGGGTCTCGAACGGTGGTCCGACGGCGAGTACCGGCGGACGCTGCGGCTGCCGCACGGGGTCGGTGTCGCGGTGCTGCGGTTCGCCGACACCCACGTTCGCGCCGACCTGACGCTCGGTGACATGCGCGACCTCGCGCCGGCCGTCGCACGCGTCCGGCACCTGCTCGATCTCGACGCCGACCCGCAGGCCGTGGACGACGCGTTGCGCGCCGACCCCGATCTCGCTCCCGCCGTCGCCGCCACCCCGGGTATTCGGGTTCCCGGATGCGTCGATCCGGGAGAGCTGTTGCTGCGGACCATGATCGGGCAGCAGATCTCCGTCGCAGCGGCCGCGACGCACACCGCACGACTGGTCGCGGCACTCGGCGACCCGGTCGCGGACCCGTACCTGACCCACGCCTTCCCCACCCCGGCCACCGTCGCGGCCCGCGGACACGAGGTGCTCACCGGCCCCGCCCGGCGCGTCGACGCGATCGTGGCGGTCGCGGCCGCCCTCGCCGAGGGCACGCTGACCGTGCACGCCGGACGCACCGCCGCCGACCTGCGCGCGGATCTGCTCGCGCACCGCGGAATCGGCGTCTGGACCGCCGACTACGTCGTGATGCGCACCCTCGCCGACCCCGACGTCCTGCTCGGCACCGACCTGGTCCTGAAGCAGGGCGCCCGCCTGCTCGGGGTGAACCCGACCGACCAGTCGCGCTGGACACCGTGGCGTTCCTACGCCTCGATGCACCTGTGGCGCACCGCACTCACCGCGGCGGACCGCGGCCGTGTGGACACGCGCACCGCCCGCCCCGTCACCGAACCGGAGGACATCCGATGACCGCCCACCACTCGACCACGATCACTCCCGCCGGACCGTTCACCACCGTCGTCGACGAGAGCGGGGTCGTCCTCGCGTCCGGCTGGACCCCCGACCCCGACATCCTCCTCACCCTGGTCCACCCGACGCTGCGCCCCGGCGCGACGGCTCCGCGCCCGGACCTCGGGCCCGTCACCCGCGCGGTCGTCGCCTACCACGACGGCGACCTGACGTGCATCGACTCGATTCCCGTGAAACAACACTCGGGCGAGTTCCTGGAACACGCGTGGGAGGTGCTGCGGAAGGTCCCGGCCGGGGAACCGGTCACGTACACCGAGTTCGCGGCGCTCGCCGGGCGACCCGCCGCGGTGCGTGGCGCGGCGTCGGCCTGCGCCCGCAACGCGGCCGCCCTGTTCGTGCCGTGCCACCGCGTGGTGCGGGTCGGCGGCGGGCTCGGCGGGTTCCGGTGGGGATTGCCGACGAAACGCTGGCTCCTCTCGCACGAGCGGTCCTCGGGGTAGATTCGCCCGGACTGCCCAGCTTGGAAGGATCGAACGTGAGCGACACGCCCACCACCGCAGACCCGACGCCCCGGCGGCGACGCTTCCGCGACCGCGGCGAGGTGATCGGCAACGGCGGGCTGTGGCTTGCCAAGTGGTCGCTGTGCCTGGTCGCGATCGCGGCGGGCGCCTGGGTGGTGTGGACGGTCCTCGGCCGGCTGTGGGTCGTGGTGCTGCCGGTGCTGATGGCGATCGTGGTCGCCACCGTCCTGTGGCCGCCGACCCGCGCGATGATGAAACGGGGCGTCCCCGCGGCGGCCGCGGCGGGCATCACCCTCGCCGGCTTCTTCGCCGTGCTGTCCGGCATCGTCGCGCTGATCGTGCCGTCGGTGGTCGACCAGGCCCCCGAGCTGGCGAACAAGGCCAGCGAGGGTCTGCGGACCGTGCAGCACTGGCTGCAGGGCCCGCCGGTGAACCTGCGCGACGACCAGATCGACTCCGCGGTCCAGGCGATCACCTCGAAGCTGCAGTCCAGCGCGCAGTCGATCGCCACCGGCGTGTTCAGCGGTGTCAGTGCCGCCGGCTCGCTGCTGATCACCGCGTTCCTGGTGCTCGTGCTCGCGTTCTTCTTCATCAAGGACGGCCCCCGGTTCCTGCCCTGGCTGCACTCGGTCAGCGGTGGCCGCGCGGGCCGGCACTTCGAGGCGGTCGCCGTGCGGGTGTGGGACACCCTCGGCGGGTTCATTCGCACGCAGGCGCTGGTCAGCTTCGTCGACGCGTTCTTCATCGGGCTCGGACTGGTGATCCTCGGGGTCCCTCTCGCCCCGGTCCTCGCGGTGTTGACGTTCCTCGGCGGGTTCATCCCGATCGTCGGCGCGTTCGTTGCCGGCGCCCTCGCCGTGCTCGTCGCGCTCGTCGCGAAGGGGTGGACGACAGCGCTGATCATCCTGATCATCGTGCTCGCCGTGCAGCAGCTCGAGGGCAACGTGCTGCAGCCGGTGCTGCAGAGCCGCAGCATGAACCTGCACGCCGCGATCGTGCTGCTCGCCGTCACCGGCGGCAGCTCCCTGTACGGCATCGTGGGCGCGTTCCTCGCCGTCCCGGTGGCCGCGTGCGTCGCGGTGGTGATCCGCTACATCGGCGAACAGATCGACCACAAACTCGAAGCGCAGGACATCCTCGAGCAGGAAGCGGCCGACCTGGACACGGCGATCGGCGACGGAACGTCGACCGACGGGGCCGAACCCGCCGCCGATCCCGCCGCCGATCCGGTGGGCGGCCCCGCGTAGCGGCCGCGCGCCTCAGCGCGCGCGCCGGATCACCCGGCGACCGCCTCGAGAGTCGACCCGGCCCGGCCGCGCACCACGTGCAGCCGGCTCGGGATCCGCTGGCGCATCTCGTCGACGTGGCTGACGACACCGACGACGCGGCCGCCCTCGCGCAACTCGTCGAGCACCCCCATCACCGATTCGAGCGTTTCGGCGTCGAGGGTGCCGAACCCCTCGTCGATGAACATGGTGTCGAGGACCACTCCCCCGGACTCGGCGGCGACGACGTCGGCGAGACCGAGCGCCAGCGACAGCGACGCGAGGAACGACTCTCCGCCGGAGAGCGTCTTCGCGGACCGCACGACCCCGGTGTGGTCGTCGCGGATGTCCAGGCCCAGACCGCCGCGCTTGCCACGCGGGCCGGCGCCGTCCTCGTGCACGAACTCGTAACGGCCACCGGACATCCGGCGCAGCCGTGCCGACGCCGACAGCGCCACCTCCTCGAGCCGCGCGGCGAGCACGTAGGAGCGCAGTGACATCTTCCGGGCGTTCTGCCCGCGACCGGCGACGACGTCCGCCAGTGCGGCGAGTTCCTCGTAGCGGGCCAGGACCGGGCCGAGCTCCTCGACCTTCGCGGTCAGCGCGTCCGCGTAGTGCTCGACCTTCGCGGCGCGTTCCTCCGCCGCGGTCGCCACCCGCATCGCCTGGTCCCGGGCGTCGGCTGCCACCGCGTGCGCCGCCTCGGCGGCCGGGACGTCCGCCGGCGCGGACGCGATTGCCTCGATCACCGCCGGGTCGGCGAGCACGGCGTCGGCCCGCACCTTCTCCTCCGCGGCCGCGGCGACGATCGCGTCGATCTCCGCGATCCTCGACTGCGAGCGTGCCGCGGCCCCGGCCTCGGCCGCATCCGCGAATCCCGCGTCAATCGCCGCCCGTGCCGCCCGTTCCGCGGCGGCGGTCGCCGCGACCGCGGCCGCCGACGCCGATGCCCGCTGATCCCGCAGCGCGGTGGTCGCCGCGGCCAGCGCGTCGAGCCGGTCGTGGCGGGACCGCAGATCGGTCTCGTCGCCGACGGCGCGGGTGATCGCCTCGTCGAGTTCGGCGAGGCGTGCGGTGTCGTCGGCGATCCGCTGGTCCAGGGCCGCGAGGTCGGCGGACAGTTCCTCCGCCCGGCGGCCGAGGGCGTCGCCCTCCGCACGCAGACGCGAGAGCGCGCCCGCCGCGACCGGTTCGGTGGCCGCGGCCGCCGCGGCCGCCGCGTGGGCCGCCTCGGCGGCGGCCAGGGCCGCGGCCACCTCGTCCCGGTCCGCCGCACCGACCCGGTCGGCGAGCACTCCGAGCCGCCGGTCCAACTCGGCCAGCGCGACGCCCGCGGCGTCGAGCTCCCGGGCGCGGGTCTGCTCGACGGTGCGTGCAGCGTCCTCGTCGTCCTTGGAGACGGCACCCGAGGCGGGGCGGGCGAGTTCGGGGTGGTCGGCGGACCCACACACCGGGCACGGGTCCCCGGCCGCGAGGCCGGCGGCCAGCTCCGCCGCCATCCCCGCGATCCGCTGCTCACGCACCCGCGCCAGCGCCTCGCGCGCGTCGAGATGGGCGTCCCGGGCCCGGCGGTGCCGTTCGACCCCGGTCTCCCGATCCGCCCGGACCAGGTCGAGTTCCGTTGCCGCCGAGACTCGTTCACGAGCGCCAGCGCACCGGTCGGCGAGCGCGGGCAGCGTCGCCGCCACCGACCGCACGCTCGTCAGCTCGGCGTCGGCGCGCTCGAGCTCGTTCGGCACCTCGGTGCGGCGCGCGGCGACCCGCGCGGCAGCGTCGGACAGGTCGGTCCGCCGCGCCCGCGCGGCATCGAGGGCGGCGCGGGCCGAGCGGCGCTGCGCGTCCCGGGCGATCAGCTCGGCCAGCCGCGCCACCTCGAATCCCCAGTCCCGCACCGCATCGGCGAGGATCCGCGCGTCGTCCGGAGCGTCCGGCCGGCTCACCCGGCGCAGCAGCAGGGCCCCGTCCGGATCGCGCGCGACGGCGCCGGCAAGGCGCTCGACGCGCGCCAGTTCCCGGGTGGCGGCGCCCGCGGCGGCCGCGGCGAGTTCCTCGGCCGTGGCCACCGGAACTGCCCGGACCGCCCGGTCCCGCTCCGCGACGAGGACCTCGCGGGCGCCCCGTCCCGCGGCCACCTCGGCGAGCCGATCCCGGGCCGCGGCCGCGCGGTCCTGCAGCTGCCGCACCTCGCGGGTCCGGCGCAGGGCGCCGTCGGTCCGCTCGGCGGTGTCCTGGGCCGCGGTGAAGGCGACCGCCGCGACCTCGGACGCCTCCCTCGCCTCGTCCACGAGCCGCCGCGCCCACGCGACCGGATCGGCGTCCGCTCCGGCCTCGATGCCGGCCGCCGCCGACACCTGCGCGGCCAGCCGGCCGACGGCGGCCTTCTTCTCGGACACCGCGGCCTCGTTCTCGCGTCGCCGCTGCGCGAACCACTCCTCGACGGTGGCGAACCGACCGGTGTCGAACAGCCGCTCGAGCAGCGCGCCGCGCTCCTCGGTGTCGGCCCGCAGGAACCGCGCGAAGTCGCCCTGCGGGAGCAGTACCACCTGGAAGAACTGGTCGGCGCTCATCCCGAGGAGGCGTCCGACCGCCTCCCCGATCTCGTCGAGACGGGTCAGGTTCTCCCCCCGACCGTCGAGCCACTCGAGGGTCGCCTTGGCGTTCTCCTTGGTGGTGCCCGTGCCGCGCAGCTTGGGCCGCTGGTACTCCGGACTCCGGGTGATCCGCAGCCGCCGGCCTCCGATCGTGGCCTCCAGCACCACTTTCGGGGGCGTGCCGGGGGCCGCGTGGTCGGACAGCAGGCGCTTGCCCTCCTGCCGCGCGCCGGGCACCCGCCCGTACAGCGCGAACGCGACCGCGTCGAGGACCGTGGTCTTGCCGGCGCCCGTCTGCCCGTGCAGCAGGAACAGTCCGTCCGCGCCGAGGGCGTCGAAGTCCACCGCGACCGTCCCGCCGAACGGGCCGAACGCCGTGACCTCCAGGTGGTGCAGTCTCATGCGACGGACTCCTGGTCGCCGACCCCGGCTGCGGCACCGTCGGTTTCCCGCGCCGCAGCGCCGAGTGCCCGTTCGATCCAGCGCAGTTCGCCGGGCGTCGGCTCTGCGCGGACGTCGGTGACGAAACTCGTCACGATCTCGACGTCGCTGCGCCCCCGCACCTTGTCCCGATACTTCAGATCCGAATCCCCTTCGGGCCGTTCCCATTCCAGGTGAACCAGGTGCGGGAACCGGTCCCGCAGGGTGCGCATCGCGTCCACCGGCCGGACCGGGTCGGTCAGCACCGCCGACACGTAGTCCCCGACCGCGGGCTCGAACGCGGGGTCGCCGAGCAGGTCCTCCACGGTGCCCCGCAGCTCGCTCAGACCCCGCACGACCGGTAGATCGTGCCGGTCGACCGCGCGCACGCCGTCCGCGTCGAGGTCGACGATCCACACCGCCTTGCGATGTGTGCGCTCCCCGAACGAGTACGGCAGCGGCGAACCGCTGTACCGGACGGTCTCGGTCAGGGTCTGCGGCGAGTGCAGGTGCCCCAGCGCGACGTAGTCGACGCCGTCGAACGCCGACGCCGACACCGTCTCCACGCCACCGACCGAGATCGACCGCTCCGAGCCGGTCGCCTCCGCGCCGACCACGAACGCATGTGCCAGAAGCACCGACCGCGGCGGCCGACCGCCCGCGCCACGTCCGGCCAGGTCGGCGCGGATCCGGCCCATCGCGGCGGCGAGGATGTCGGCGTGGGTGCGCGCCGCGGGGACCCCCAACTCCACCCGTGTGGTCTCCGGCTCGAGGTACGGGATTCCGTAGAAGGCCACCGGCCCGTGCTCGTCGGTCAGCAGCACCGGTGTCGCGACCTCGGACACGCGCGTCATCAGGTGCAGGCCGCCCGCCGCGGCGAACGCGGCGCCCGCACCGAGCCGGACCGGGGAGTCGTGATTGCCCGAGGTGGCGACGATCACCGCACCGGCGGCCCGGATCGCCTCGAAACCCCGATTGCACACCCGCACCGCGTCCGCGCTGGGAACCGCGCGGTCGTAGACGTCACCCGGCACCACCACGACGTCGACCTCGTGCTCGGCCACCGTCCGTGCGATCGCGTCCAGCACCGTGGCCTGGTCCGCGAGCAGGTCCACGCCGTGGAAGGTGCGGCCGACGTGCCAGTCGGAGGTGTGCAGGATTCGCATGAGCCGACACGGTAGACGGCCCCGCCGACACGAGCCGTCGGCCGGTTCACCGTTCGTGTCGGTGCCGTCCGGCACGATCTGCACCATGAACGCCGCCACCGCACTGGGACTGCTGGTCGCACTCGCGCTGGGCGCCGCCGTCGGGTGGCTGGCGCATGCCGCCCGCACCGGCCGGCGCACCGCCCGGGCGGAGGCCAGGCTCGCGGCGCTGCAGGACAACGAGAAGCTGCTTCGGCAGTCCCTGTCCGCGGTCAACGAGGATTCGGCGCGCCGCACCTCCGGGGCCGTAGGCGAACAGGTCGCGCACCTGGTCGGCCCCCTGCACCAGGCCGTCGACGCGCTCGCGTACCAGGTCAAGGAGGTCGAGCGGCAGCGCGTCCATGCGTACGCCGGGCTCGCCGAACAGGTCGCGGGCATGCATCGGACCTCCCAGCAGTTGTCGGACCGGACCGGCCGGCTCGTCACCGCCCTGCGCGCCCCGCAGGTGCGCGGCCGATGGGGCGAGATCCAACTCGAACGGGTCGTGGAGCTGGCGGGCATGGTCAAACACTGCGACTTCGACACGCAGGTCACCGGGGAGGGCGTGCGCCCGGATCTCGTCGTCCGGCTGCCGGGTGGCAAGAACGTCGTCGTGGACGCGAAGGTCCCGCTCGCCGCATATCTCGACGCGGCGCAGGAGGAGGACGTCGCGGTCCGGGACGGCCTCCTCGTCCGGCACGCGCGTCAGCTGCGCACCCACGTCGACCAGCTGTCCGGCAAGACCTACTGGGCGGCGTTCGACCCGAGTCCCGAATTCGTGGTGCTGTTCGTCCCCGGAGACCCGTTCCTCGATGCCGCACTCACCGCCGACGCCACGCTGCTCGAGCACGCGTTCGCGAAGAACGTGATCCTCGCTACGCCGACCACCCTGGTCGCACTGCTGCGCACGATCGCCCACACCTGGCGCCAGGAGACCCTCTCGCAGGAGGCCGACACCATCCACCGTCTCGGCCGCGAGCTGTACACCCGGATCGGGATCGTCAGCGGGCACCTCGACCGCCTCGGTGCCCAGCTCGGCAAGGCCGTCGAGTCGTTCAACCTCACGGCCGCGTCGATGGAGTCGCGGGTGACCGTCACCGCACGCAAGCTGCACGATCTCGAGGTCGGGGACGCGGAGGTGCTCGAGATCGGACGGGTCGACAGCTGGCCCCGATCGGCCGGACCGTCGGCTGCCCGGCTTGCCGGGATCGTCCCGGCGAACGGTCCTGCCAACGAGGGGATCGCGCCCTGAGCCGCTAATGTTTAGGCGTGTCCGCAACCCAACGCGCCCGTTCCGGGGTGCCGCTCGCGCAGCGATCGGCGGTTCCCACAATCCCCGGCGTGCCCGCTTGGGGCGCCGTCGCGATTGCCGCGGCCGCGACGTTCCTCGGGTTCGTGATCGATGCCGTCCGCGGCAGCGAACTGACGTCCGCGTTCGCCGTCTTCTACTTCCTCGGGTGCGTCGCCGCCGTCCTTGCGGTCCGCAACCGCGCGGTGTTCACCGCGATGGTGCAGCCGCCGCTGCTGCTCGTCATCGCGGTCCCGCTCGCCTACCAGCAGTTCTCCTCCGGCTCCGGTGGGGGCCTGAAAGATCTGCTGCTCAACGTCGCGATCCCGCTGGTCAACCGGTTCCCGCTGATGCTGACCACGACGCTCGTCGTCGTCGCGCTCGGCGCCGGCCGGATGTACATCCGGCGCCAGGCGGCCGGCGTCATCGCGCGTCCGGCACGCCGGAGCGACACCCGGCGGCGCACCGATGCCGGATCGCGTTCCGACTCGGGAACCGACGCGGCAGCCGGATCGGACGAACCGGTGTCGCCGTCCGAGCCCGAGCGGACGCGCCGGCCGGAGCGACCCGTCCGCCGGGCGGCCGCCCACCCCGCGGACACGCCGCACTCGCGGCCGGCGCATGCGCCGGCCAACTTCGCCACCGGCCGCTACCCGGTCTCGGGGTCGCACGACGAGCCGGCCGCCGAACGAACCGAGTCGTTCGACCGGCCGCAGCCGGCCCCCCGGTCCCGGCCCCAGGACCGGTACCCGGCCGACGAGCGCCGGCGCGGCGACCAGCGTCCGCCCCGCGAGGCCGGCGACCTGTACGGCGTCGCCGAGCGGCACGGCGCGGCCGCATCCCACGCACGTCCGGTCCACGATCCCCGGGACGCCCTCGATCACACCCAGGTGCACCAGTACGACCCGGCACCGCGGCACACCGGCCCGGCGTACACCGGCGGCCAGCCGGCCTCCCGGACGAGCCGCCACGAGTACCGCGCCGACTCCGAGGTCCCGATGCACCCGGTCCCCCGGGTTCGGTACCGCGACCGGGGCGAGGCCCCGCAGGATCCGCCCCACCGCTACCGCTGAGCGGGGCCCGACCTGCGCCGGACCCCGCCCCCGCTAGCGCTGCGGGTTCGGCTTGCGCAGTTCGCGCGGCAGCGAGAACACGAGCGTCTCGTTCGCGGTCGTCACCGTCTGCACGTCGCCGAAACCGTGCTCGGCGAGCAGGTCGAGGACGCCACTGACCAGGATCTCGGGCACCGACGCACCGGATGTGACGCCGACCGTCCGCACCCCGTCGAGCCAGGCCGGATCGATCTCGCGGGCGTAGTCGACCAGGTGCGCGGTCTTCGCGCCGGCACCGAGCGCCACCTCCACGAGCCGCACCGAGTTCGACGAGTTCCGGGAACCGACCACGACGACGAGGTCGCATTCCGGAGCCATCGCCTTGACCGCCACCTGGCGGTTCTGGGTGGCGTAGCAGATGTCGTCGCTGGGCGGATCCTGCAGCTTGGGGAACTTCTCGCGCAGGCGGGCGACGGTCGCCATCGTCTCGTCGACGCTGAGGGTGGTCTGCGACAGCCAGATCACCTTGTTCTCGTCGCGGACCGTGACCGCCTCGACCGACTCCGGCCCGTCGACGAGCTGCACGTGGTCGGGAGCCTCACCGGCGGTGCCCTCGACCTCCTCGTGGCCCTCGTGACCGATCAGCAGGATGTCGTAGTCGTCGCGGGCGAAGCGCTTGGCCTCCTGGTGGACCTTCGTCACCAGCGGGCAGGTCGCGTCGATCGTGTGCAGGCTGCGCTCGGCGGCCGCCTCGTGCACCGCCGGGGACACACCGTGCGCGGAGAACACCAGCACGGAACCCTCGGGCACCTCGTCGGTCTCGTCGACGAAGACGACGCCGCGCTCGGACAGCGTGTCGACGACGTGCCGGTTGTGCACGATCTCCTTGCGGACGTAGATCGGGGCACCGTGCTTCTCGAGGGCACGCTCGACGGTTTCGACCGCACGGTCCACCCCGGCGCAGTAGCCGCGCGGTTCGGCGAGCAGAACCCGCCTCCCGGTGGCCGCGTTCGACGCACCGGAGCCGGTGATTCCCAGGTTCAGGGGGACAGCGGATGACATGCCTTCAGGGTACTGGGGCCCGGTACCGGTCGACCCGCGCAGGCGGCCGGGTCGGTGTCGGCTACCAAATGACGCCGTCGTAGTGCACTCTTAGGACCATGTTCCGTCCCCCTTTCGCGGCCCGGGTGGCTGCCGGAATCGCGGTCACGATCGTCGAAGAGGTGCAGAAGCTGCCGAGCACGGCGGTCACGCTGCCGATGACCGCGGTCAGCCAGGTGCTGCAGACGACGATGCACGTCCAGCAGGCCGTCACCGCATTGGCGATCAAGGGTGACGAGGCGCTGGCCGCGTTCTTCCCGCTGGACGAGGAACAGCCGTCGTGGGCGACGTTCGACGAGGATCTCGACCCGGCGCCGCACAACGGCAGCGACGGGGCGGCGCCGACCCCGTCCGCGAACCAGGGCCGGTTCGAGCTCTACTCGATGTCCCCGGCCGCCGACGACGCGGCGGCGGAGCCGGCCGACGCGTCGACCGCCACGACCACCGATCGGCCCGAGATCGCGGACTACCTCGACTACGACAATCTCACGCTCGCGCAGTTGCGGGCGCGGTTGCGGACGCTGTCCGTCGCGGAGCTGACGGCGCTGCTCGACTACGAGAACGGCAGCCGGGGCCGAGCCCCGTTCCAGACCATGCTGGGCAACCGGATCACCTCCGCCAGCGCCAAGTGACCACGGCCAACCCACGCCCCTCCGCGCAGACGTCGAACTCGGCCGAGAACCCGTGGCCGGTGCGCTCGGTGGCGACGAAGGTCGCGGCGTGGATCGAGCGGCTCGGCAGCATCTGGGTCGAGGGCCAGATCACGCAGATCAACGTGCGGCCCGGCACCCGGACCGCCTTCCTGGTGCTGCGCGACCCGTCCGCGGACATGTCGCTGTCGGTGACGTGCTCCCCCACCCTGCTCCGCGACAGCCCGGTCCCGCTGACCGAGGGCAGCCGGGTCGTGATGTTCGGCAAGCTGTCGTTCTACACCGGCCGCGGCACCGTCTCGCTGCGGGTCAGCGAGATCCGGCCGGTCGGGATCGGTGAACTGCTGGCCCGCATCGAACGGCTGCGCGGACTGCTGGCGGCCGAGGGGCTCTTCGACCCCCGCCTCAAGCGTCCGCTGCCGTTCCTGCCGCGCACGGTCGGCCTGATCACCGGCCGGGCCAGCGCCGCGGAACGCGACGTGCTCAGCGTCGCCGGTGCCCGCTGGCCGGCGGTGCGGTTCGAGATCCGCAACACCGCGGTGCAGGGTCCGACCGCGACCGCGCAGATCGTCGAGGCCCTCGCCGCGCTCGACGCGGACCCCGAGGTCGAGGTGATCGTCCTGGCCCGCGGCGGCGGCAGCGTCGAGGACCTGCTGCCGTTCTCCGACGAGACCCTGTGTCGCGCGATCTCCGCGTGCACGACCCCGGTGGTCAGCGCGATCGGCCACGAACCGGACAACCCGTTGTGCGACCTCGTCGCGGACGTGCGCGCCGCGACACCGACCGACGCCGCGAAGAAGGTGGTGCCCGACGCGGTTGCCGAGCAGGCCCTGGTCGCGGAATTCCGGGCTCGGGGCGCCGCGGCGTTGCGGAACTGGGTGGCGCGGGAGGCTCGGGCGCTGACCGACCTGCGCAGCCGGCCGGTGCTGGCCGACCCGCTCGCCGCGGTGGAACGTCGCGCCGAGGAGGTGACGCGACTGCGGGACGCGGCGCGGCGGGACGTCCGTCGACTGGTCGACGGTCAGTCGACGGTGCTCGAGCACCTGGCGGCCCGGCTGACGACACTCGGCCCGGCGGCGACGCTCGCCCGCGGGTACGCGGTGGTGCAGCGGGTCGTGCCGGGCTCGGATCCGGAGGTGCTGCGGTCGGTGGAGGACGCGCCGCCGGGCACCCAATTGCGGGTGCGGGTCGCCGACGGTGCGCTGGTCGCGGCGGTCATGGGCAGGGACAAGTCAGGAGAGACGAAGTGAACGAACCGGTGTCCGAGCTCGGCTACGAGGCCGCCCGCGACCAGCTGGCGGAGGTCGTCAAGCTGCTCGAGCAGGGTGGGCTCGATCTGGATCATTCACTGGCACTGTGGGAGCGCGGCGAGGCCCTGGCCAAGCGGTGCGAGGAGCACCTCGCCGGGGCACGGGCGCGGGTCGAGAACGCCCTCTCCCACGCCGACGAGGACTAGGACAGCGGCTGGGCCTCGCCGACCGCGGTCGCGAGGGTGCCGAACTCCTCGGTGGAGCCGCTGCCGGTGAGCAGTACGCGGACGGTGCCCAGGTCGGCGACCCAGATCGGTTCGCTGCCCTCCTGGGTGTACTGCACCCAGGAGGCGGGGCCGAACTGCTCGACGCCGGTGGACGCGCGGGGTTCGCCCGCGACCCAGCGCACCAACGCGTCCTCGGTGGCGTTGGACTGGCTCAGCTGCAGGTAGCGACCGGCGTCCGTGATGTAGCCGACCGTGCTGACGTCCCCACCGCCGTCGCCGGCGACGGTGCCGCGGCTGCCGGAGTTCGGCTGCCACCCTTCGGGGACGACCGGGTTGCGGATCGGGAAGCCCATTTCGGCGGCGTCGAAGTTCAGCGCTGCGGCGACGTCGAACTGGGGGACCGGCCCGGCGGTCGGGCCACCGGGGCTGAACGAGCACGACCGGGCGATTCCCGCGATCACGATCGCGAACAGCACGAGCGGGATCAGCGACCAGATGATGTCGCGGTTGTTCTGAAGAATCCGGGGTTTGTCGCCAGCCACGCCGTCCAGTATCCCAGCCACGCCGTTGGTGGTGCCGATCGGTATCGCCGGGCCCGAATCCGCGACACCGGGTTACACATATGTGGTTAGTTCGCGGTCATGACTTCCCGCAGTCGCGCACGGCGGAAACCGCTGGGACCGCTGGTCCTTGCGCTCGTCGGCGCCGCCCTGGCCCTGTCCGCCGTGCCGGTGCAGGCGGTCGCCGCGCCGATGACGTACCACGGTCTCCTCGACATCGCTCCCGCGAACGCCGACGCCGAGGGTCCCGGCGGGCTCGACCCGCGGCTGCCCACCGACACCGCGTCCCTCGGCGCGGCGCTGACCGCCGCGCGAGCCGACCGGGTCCCGCCCGTCCGGTACGCGGCGCTGCTGCACCAGTACTGGCTGGCTCGGGGCGCCGAGGCGTCGGGACTGGACCTCGCGACCTGGGACCCGCACGCCGGGTTCGCCGCGAACGCGACCCTGGTCGACCGGGTGTACGCCAACTACGGGCGGTACCAACTGGAGCGACCCGAGCTGAACTGGGCGGGCATGGCCGGGATGGCCGGGGCGTCGTTCACGGCCGGGTTCTGGGACATCGACACCGGCCGCGCGGCGCTGACCGTGGACGCGGTGCACCGGATCGGCCTGGCCGTCGCGTCGGCCGTCGCCGCGCTCCCGGAAGAGGCCGCGGCGGCGCTCCCCGCCGACGTGCGCGCGCTCGCGTCCGCGGGGCCGGCCCTGACCGCGGACGACCTCGACTGGTACCAGCAGCGACTGTTGGTGATGCAGAAGCACATCTACTTCGACATGGTTCCGATGCACGAGGCGTACGTCAGCGACGGGCGGCCGGCGATCGAGGAGATGCGCGCCGCTGGTCTGCTCGACGACAACGCGGACGCCGCCTGGCGGGCCATCTTCGCCGGTACCGACGCCGGTCGTGCGGAGGCCGTCGTCCGGATGGCCGACCGCGAGCAGAATCAGATCGTCGCCGACCAGTGGGACGCGACCGCGCGTGGTCGCGCCGGCGCGGGCCGCATCCTGAGCTACGTGACGACGGTGGCCGCGCAGCCGTCGGTCCCCGGCACCCGTGCCCCCGGTGTCGTGTCGCCGCTGACCGTGACGGCGGGGACGCCGGACGGCACCCGGCTCCGCGTCGGGACCCCGCTGCCCGACTTCAACTGGGCCGATCGAGGCCCGCGCTGGCGCTACATCGCCGGCGACACCGCACCCGCGTATCGGCGTCTCGCCGAGGACCGGCCCGGCGACGTCCGGGCGCTGCTCGGGCAACCGTTCCCGGAGTTCGCCGCCCGGCAGCGGGTGGTGGCGCGTGCGCCGGCCCTCGTCCGCGACCTGACCACGGGGTGGTCGGTCAGCCGGGAGCCGTAGACCGGCTCTGCTGGGCGGCGTCCGCAGATGAGATAATCACGCCGCGAGATCCGTTTCGCGCCCCACCGACACATCCACGGCGACCACATCGCGTCGCCAGCGAGGAGGCACTGCCCATGACGGCCAGCACGAGTCACCGCGAGGCACCGGACCGCAACCTCGCCCTCGAGTTGGTGCGGGTCACCGAGGCTGCCGCGATGGCCGCCGGTCGCTGGGTCGGCCGTGGTGACAAGGAGGGTGGCGACGGCGCCGCCGTCGACGCCATGCGCCACATGGTCAGCTCGGTGTCCATGAAGGGTGTCGTCGTCATCGGTGAGGGCGAGAAGGACGAGGCCCCGATGCTCTACAACGGCGAGGAGGTCGGCAACGGCGACGGCCCGCTGTGCGACGTCGCGGTCGATCCGATCGACGGCACCACGCTGATGAGCAAGGGCGCGCCGGGCTCCATCGCGGTCCTCGCGGTCTCCGAGCGGGGCGCGATGTTCGACCCGTCGGCCGTGTTCTACATGGACAAGATCGCGGTCGGCCCGGACGCCGCGGACGTCATCGACCTGTCCGCGGGTGTCGCCGAGAACATCCGTCGGGTCGCGAAGGCGAAGCACCGCGCGGTCTCCGACACGACCGTGACGATCCTCGACCGGCCGCGGCACGCGGACATCATCCGGCAGATCCGGGAGACCGGCGCGCGCATCCGGCTGATCTCGGACGGCGACGTGGCCGGCGCGATCGCGACGGCACGCCCCGACTCCGGCGTGGACATGCTGCTGGGCATCGGCGGCACGCCCGAGGGCATCATCGCCGCCGCGGCGATGCGCTGCATGGGCGGCGCGCTTCAGGGCCGGCTGGCGCCGAAGGACGACGCCGAGCGCCAGAAGGCCATCGACGCCGGCCACGACCTGGACCGCGTGCTGACCACCGAGGAGCTGGTCACCGGCGAGAACATCTTCTTCTGCGCGACCGGCGTCACCGACGGCGAGCTGCTCAAGGGTGTCCGCTACTACGGCGGCGGCGCGACCACGCAGTCGATCGTGATGCGCAGCAAGTCCGGCACGGTCCGCATGATCGAGGCGTACCACCGGCTCGAGAAGCTGCACGAGTTCTCGTCGATCAACTTCGACGGCGTCGACGGGGCGCAGCCTCCGCTGCCCTGATCGCGCCTCGCGCCCGTGAGTGATCGTCACCCCGGTGCGGGTGGAAATCACTCACGGGCGGCGCAGCCGCCCGGGTGGCAAGCTGAGGTTCATGACTGAGAACAGCGAACCGCAGTTCCGCATCGAGCACGACACGATGGGTGAGGTCCGGGTACCGGTCGACGCACTGTGGCGGGCCCAGACCCAGCGCGCGGTCGAGAACTTCCCGATCAGCGGCCGCGGGCTCGAACGCGCACAGATTCGCGCGCTGGGCCTGCTCAAGGCGGCGTGCGCGCAGGTCAACCGCGACCTCGGTCTCCTCGACGATGCGAAGGCCGACGCCATCGTGGCCGCGGCGACGGAGATCGCCGAGGGCCGGCACGACGACCAGTTCCCGATCGACGTGTTCCAGACCGGCTCGGGCACCAGCTCCAACATGAACGCCAACGAGGTGATCGCCTCGATCGCGCAGGCGAACGGCGTTACGGTGCACCCCAACGACGACGTCAACATGTCGCAGTCGTCGAACGACACGTTCCCGACCGCCACGCACCTCGCCGCGACGGAGGCCGCGGTGAAGGACCTGATTCCGGCGCTGGACCACCTGCGGTTGGCGTTGATGGACAAGGCGATCGAGTGGCGCACCGTCGTCAAGTCCGGCCGCACCCACCTGATGGACGCGGTGCCGGTGACGCTCGGCCAGGAGTTCGGCGGATACGCCCGACAGGTGGAGGCCGGCATCGAGCGAATCGTCGCGGCCCTGCCCCGTCTCGGCGAGCTGCCGATCGGCGGCACCGCGGTCGGCACCGGCCTGAACGCTCCCGACGGGTTCGGACCGAAAGTCGTTGCGCGTCTGGTGGAGTCGACGGGGATCGACGCACTGACGCCGGCCCGCAACAGTTTCGAGGCGCAGGCGGCCCGGGACGGGCTGGTCGAGGCGTCCGGGGCGCTGCGGACCGTGGCCGTGTCGCTGACGAAGATCGCCAACGACGTCCGGTGGATGGGCTCGGGGCCGCTGACCGGCCTCGGGGAGATCCACCTCCCGGACCTGCAGCCGGGCAGTTCGATCATGCCGGGGAAGGTCAATCCCGTTCTGCCCGAGGCAGTCACACAGGTCGCGGCGCAGGTGGTCGGGAACGACGCCACCGTCACGTGGGGCGGTGCCGCGGGCGCGTTCGAGCTCAACGTCTACATCCCGGTGATGGCGCGCAACATCCTCGAGTCGATCCGGTTGCTGTCCAACGTGTCCCGACTGTTCGCGGACCGCTGCATCTCGGGCCTGACCGCGAACACCGAGCACCTCAGGACGCTGGCGGAGTCGTCGCCGTCGATCGTGACGCCGCTCAACTCGGCGATCGGGTACGAGGAGGCCGCCGCGGTCGCGAAGGAGGCCCTGAAGGAGCGCAAGACGATCCGGCAGACCGTCATCGACCGCGGACTGCTCGGTGACGGCCTGACGGAGGAGGAACTGGACCGCCGCCTCGACGTCCTCGCGATGACGCGGGTCGAGAAGTAGGACGGCGGCGGGCCCGGCGTCAGGCTTCGATCGCGATGACCGCGCCGGGCTGCAGCCAGCGGATCAACCAGACCAGCGCGGCCTCGTGGACCGCGACGCAGCCCTCGGTGGGCTCGCCGTTCGCGACGTGCAGGAAGAACGCGCCCCCGTCGCCGGGGACCCGCTCCTTGTTGACACCCATCACGACGGCGTACCGGTAGGCCGGGATCTGCAGCTGCTCCGCGGCATCCTCGTCGAACGCGCAGCTTCCCGGGGCGCACACCTGATGGGTGTTGTACGTCGGGCTCTGCGGGTCGCCGTCCCACCAGTCGTCGGGGCCGACGGTGCGGTACGGCAGGCCCCCGCCCGGGTTCGGGGCGGTGCCGAAGGCCTCGTCGAGGCTGTAGACGCCGGTCGGGGTGGCCGGGATCCCGTCGTGCGCCCGCGGCGCGAATCCGGCGGATCCCACGGTCGCCGGGAGTGTCGGCGAGATGCGGTGCCAGCCGACCGGAGACCGCTGCCAGGCCTCCAGCGCGGCGCCCGCTCCCCCGGTCCCGTTGACCGCGATCACCTGCGTCGCCCCGCCGACCCGGTCGGCGAACCAGGGCCCCTGTGCGGTCGCGAACGGCGCGGAGAACATCGCGACCAGCGTCGCGACGACCGTGGAGAATATGACGTACATCACAGTGCGCACACCACATCCTGACCGGTCGGTAGCCAGCGGTCAAACGCTGGCGGACGGTAGCGTCGTCCGGCGACCCGACCCTGCGACCCCGGAGAAGCCCATGGACACGCCGCCCCTCGACGCCGCCACCGACTCGGTCACGGTGGTCGAGTCCTTCCTCACCGCCCTCGCCCGCGGCGACGTCGACTCGGCGCTGGAGATGATCACCGACGACGTCGAGTGGGTCAACGTCGGGTTGCCGACCCTGCGCGGCGCCCGACTGGTCGGGCGATCCCTGCGGGCGATGAACAGTCCGTGGCTCCGATTCGACGCGATCCTGCACCACATCGCCGCGGCCGACGGCGCGGTGCTCACCGAGCGCACCGACCTGGTGACGGTCGGGCCGCTCGGCATCGAGTTCTGGGTGTGCGGCACGTTCGAGCTGCGGGACGGCAAGATCGCGGTCTGGCGTGACTACTTCAGCCTCCGAGATCTGGTGCGCGGCACCGTGGTCGGACTCGTCCGGCTCGCTCTCGGCCGGCGTGGCGGGCGGTCCACCGGCTATCTCGGGCACTGACACGACGGTGGTGCAGACCCCGACGGCCACCCGTCCCGGTCTGCACCACCGCGGCACGACGCCTACGCGCCGGGGCCGAACTCCTCGAGCATCTCGGTGACCAGCGCCGCGATCGGGGACCGCTCGCTGCGGGTGAGGGTGATGTGCGCGAAAAGCGGATGGCCCTTGAGCTTTTCGATCACCGCCGCGACACCGTCGTGCCGACCGACCCGCAGGTTGTCACGCTGCGCGACGTCGTGGGTGAGCACGACCCGCGACCCGCTGCCGAGCCGGGACAGCACGGTGAGCAGCACGTTGCGTTCGAGGGACTGCGCCTCGTCCACGATCACGAACGAGTCGTGCAACGAACGACCTCGAATGTGGGTGAGCGGCAACACCTCCAGCATCCCGCGACCGATGACCTCGTCCATCACCTCGGGGCTCGCGAGACCGTCGAGGGTGTCGAAGACGGCCTGCGCCCACGGCCCCATCTTCTCGCTCTCGCTGCCCGGCAGGTAACCGAGTTCCTGCCCACCGACCGCGTACAGCGGCCGGAACACCACGACCTTGCGGTGGGTGCGGCGTTCGAGCACCGCCTCGAGCCCGGCGGTCAGCGCCAACGCGGACTTACCGGTACCGGCCTTGCCGCCGAGCGAGACGATGCCGACGCTCTCGTCGAGCAGCAGGTCCAGGGCGATGCGCTGCTCGGCGGAGCGGCCGTGCAACCCGAACGCTTCACGCTCCCCCCGCACCAACTGCACCCGCTTGTCCGGGGTGACCCGGCCCAGCGCGCTGGATCGGCTGCCGAGGAGACGGATCCCGGTGTGACACGGCAGTTCCCGCGCCTCCTCGAGGTCGACGACACCTTCGGCGAAGAGTTCGTCGATCCGTTCGGACGCGACGTCGAGTTCCGCCATACCGTTCCACCCCGACGGCACGACGTCCTGGGCGTGGTACTCGTCGGCAGGCAGACCGACGGCGCCGGCCTTGACGCGCAACGGGATGTCCTTGCTGACCAGCACCACGTCGCGCCCCTCGGCGGCGAGGTTCAGTGCGCAGGCCAGGATCCGGGCGTCGTTGGTGTCGGTGCGGAATCCCACCGGGAGCACGGTCGGGTCGGTGTGGTTCAACTCGACCTGCAGGGTGCCGTTGTCGGATCCGATCGGAACCGGTTGGTCCAGCCGCCCGTGCTCGAGTCTGAGGTCGTCGAGCATCCGAAGCGCCTCGCGCGCAAACCATCCCAGCTCGTGATGGTGGCGCTTGCCCTCCAGCTCGCTGATCACCACCAGCGGCAGTACCACGTCGTGCTCGGCGAACCGGGTGACGGCCCACGGGTCCGAGAGCAGGACGGAGGTGTCGAGGACGTAGGTGCGGACGGAGCGGTTTGCGTTCACGGTGGCTCCTACACCCGCGTGGCACCCACGCGAGCGGTGGTTCGCTGGGCCGTTCGGTCCGCGCGAGGCCGCTGCCCCGCAGGGACCGGGCGCCGGTCCCTTCGCTCTGAGCTCGTCAGTCACGATTCGAACCTCCCGGACGGGCGACTCCCCTGTCACCCGTTGCCTTGACGCTACGACTCGGGTCCGACACTCCGCGCGATCGACACGGTGAACGTTGCGTAAACCCCACCCCGTCCGGCGCGACGGCTCCGTGACCTCCGTGTCGACGACGAACGGCCCGCAACCCCAAGGGGTGCGGGCCGTTCGGGCGTCGGAACTAGATGTTCTTGGAGAGCAGACCCCAGTCCTCGAGACCGTCGTAGAGCGGGAAGTCGAGGGCCAGCTTGGACACCCGGGCGCGCAGGGCCGGGACGTCGGCACCGTGCCCCTGGGCCAGTGCGGTGGCGATGATGTCGGAGACCTCCGCGAACTCGGCGTCACCGAACCCGCGGGTGGCCAGGGCGGGGGTGCCGATGCGCAGGCCGGACGGGTTCATCGGCGGGCGCGGGTCGAACGGGACGGCGTTGCGGTTGACCGTGATGCCGATCTCGTGCAGCAGGTCCTCGCCCTGCTGCCCGTCGAGCTCGGAGTTGCGCAGGTCCACGAGCACCAGGTGCACGTCGGTGCCGCCGGTGAGCACGGAGATGCCGTTGCCCGCGACGTCGGAGCCGGACAGGCGATCGGCGAGGATCTTCGCGCCGGCGAGGGTGCGCTCCTGCCGGTTCTTGAACTCCTCGGTGCCTGCGATCTTCATCGCGACGGCCTTCGCGGCGATCGCGTGCATCAGCGGTCCGCCCTGCTGTCCCGGGAACACCGCGGAGTTGAGCTTCTTCGCCCACTCCTGCTTGGCCAGGATCATGCCGGAGCGGGGGCCGCCGAGGGTCTTGTGGACGGTGGTGGAGACGACGTCGGCGTGCGGCACCGGCGAGGGGTGCAGTCCGGCGGCGACCAGGCCGGCGAAGTGCGCCATGTCGACCCACAGCTTCGCGTCGATCTCGTCGGCGATCGACCGGAACGCGGCGAAGTCGAGGTGCCGCGGGTACGCGGACCAGCCGGCGATCAGGACCTGGGGGCGCTCGGCGAGCGCGATCTCGCGGACCTTGTCCATGTCGACGACGTGGGTGTCCTCGCGGACGCCGTACGACGCGACCTGGTACAGCTTGCCGGAGAAGTTCAGCTTCATGCCGTGCGTGAGGTGCCCGCCGTGCGCGAGGTCCATGCCGAGCAGCTTCTCGCCCGGGCTCATCAGTGCCATCAGCACCGCGGCGTTGGCCTGCGCACCGGCGTGCGGCTGCACGTTCGCGAACTCGGCGCCGAAGACCGCCTTGGCCCGCTCGCGGGCGAGGTTCTCGACGACGTCGACGTGCTCGCACCCGCCGTAGTAGCGGCGGCCCGGGTAGCCCTCGGCGTACTTGTTGGTCAGCACGCTGCCCTGGGCCTGGAGGACGGCCCGCGGCACGAAGTTCTCGGAGGCGATCATCTCCAGGGTGTCGCGCTGACGGGCCAGCTCGCCGTTCATCGCCGCGGCGACCTCGGGGTCGAGTTCGGCGAGCGAAGCGTTGTTCACGTCGGTGCGGGGCACAGCGGTCATCAGAGGGATCTCCAAGCGGAAGGCCGGGCAGGGGCAGCCCTCATTCTAAGGCCAGGTCACCCGCACCCCACCGGCGGATCCGCGTACGCGGCCCGCATCCGCGTCCCGATCGGCGGGATCGCGGTACCACCCGGCCGCCGCGCTCGGGTTCGCTGTTCCCACCCACCCCTTCCACACCGACCCCAGGGAGCCAGCGATGACACTCGACGACCTGCTCGCCGAACGCGAGATCACCCGCGCGCTGACGCGGATCGCGCGCGCGATGGACGACCGCGACTGGGCCGCCCTCGACGACCTCGTCCTCGCGGACGCGACCGCGGACCTCGGCACCGGGGAGCTGCGGGACCGCGCCGAGTTGGTCACGACGATCCGGGCGTTCCTCGACGAGTGCGGCCCGACGCAGCACCTGCTCGGCAACGTCCTCGTGGACGTCGACGGGGACACCGCCACCAGCCGCGCCTACGTCAGCGACCTGCACGTCGGGAGTGGCGACCGCGCCGACCTCACGTTCCGGACCCTCGGCGACTACCACGACACCTGGGTGCGCCACGGCGACGCCTGGCGGCTGGCCCGGCGCGTCAAACACAACCGCGGACATGTCGGCTCCTTCGCCGCACTCGGACCCGGCCCGGCGGGCTGGTCACCGCGCGACTGACCCCACGCCGCAGGCGGCGGCATCGGCAGGGTCGGCGAGGTTGAACAGGTGACTGCGGCCGGGCCCGGACGGCACCGCGAGCGCGTGCCACCGCGGCCGCCACCGGGCGAAACCCCCGGTGCGCCGCAGCGCCGCCGCCAACCGGCGCGTGTCGTGGTGCCAGCGCACCACCACCTCGTCGGGCCACTCCAGTCGGATCAGGCCGTCGGACTGCACCACGGCGAGGACGTCGACGGAGTCGTCGTCCTCCCCGCTCCGGCGGGCGTGGACGAAGTGCACCTGGTGTCCCGGCCCGTAGCGGGTGCACCGGTCGTCGGCAGCCGGAATGTCGTGGGACGGGTGGGCCATGTGAATCTCCCGAGTTCCTCGGGCCGCCCGGGAACCCCGGGGGCGCTCGTGCCGACACCGGTTGGGGCCAGCCGCTTCGTCACCCGAGCCACCCGCGAGCGTGGGGTTGGCGGCCGTCCAGTCGGGGCTTGGCGACGGCACTCGTGAAGCGGCCCCAGTGTAGTCGACGAAACCCGGGTCAGCGCAATGCGGACGGGATCAGCGGTTCGTCGAGCAGCCGCCGGAACAGCTCCGAGCGCTCGTCCGCGTCGCCGGCGCGGTCGAGCCAGGATCCGAGCAGCCGGTAGCCCTCCACGTAGGTCGAGGTGTACGCCCGCCACAGCGACGACGACAGGAACCGCAGCGACTGCCGCGCCCGCTCCGGGGAGGCGAGCGTCCAGGTCTGCAGGAATTCCGCGACCTCGTCGTGCGAGCGCCCCCGGTCGTGCAGCAGCAGTGCCGCGTCCTGCCGCACCCCGAGCAGCTTCGCGGACGCGTTCGACAGCGCCTCCGCCCGCTCGCCGTCGAACCGCAGCCCGAGGTCGGCGTAGATCTCCTGCGCCCACTTCCCCCAGCCCTGCCCTCGGGTCGCTCCGCCGGCTCCGCTCCCGTGCCCGACGATCGCACCCAGCGCAAGGTCCGCGAGCCCCTCCGCCATCAGGCACTGCGGGGTGTTGACCAGGAAGAGGGTGTGCTCGATCTGGCCGGCGTCGACCAGGCCGGCTTCCTTGCGGCAGTGCTCGGTGTGGTGTCCCGGGTACGCCTCGTGCGCGATCAGATGTGGCAGATTCGCCATGTGCTGCTTGAGGTCCGAGTTGATCGCGACCTTCGACCGGTAGTCGCCGAGGTAGTAGTTGAAGCCCGACCACGGCTTGTCGCCGACGACCTCGTATTCGACGCGCTCGGTCTCGGGCAGCGGGTAGCGGGCCCGCACCAGGTCGCGCAGGGCCGACGAGAACGCCTCGACGCACTCCGCGAGCCGCTCCGGCGGGATCTCGTCGGCCGCCCGGTGCGCCTGCAGCCGCTCGGCCAGCGGGCGGCTTCCGTCGCCGGCGAGCACCTCGTCCATGGCGCGGTGCGCGTCCCGGTAGTCGTCGACGCTGCCGGGTTCGATGCGGACGTCGAAGTACGCGTGGACCTCGTCGACGAATCCGATCTCCTCGCCGGCGAATTTGCGCGCCGAACACTCCAACGCCCGCAGGTGCACGCCCAGGAATTCGGCTCGCGCGGCAGGCAGGTCGACGTTCGGCAGTTCGGCCCGCAGCCGGGCGGCCCGGCGAGCCAGGTCCCGGGGCTGCGGCGCCGGGGCGTCCGCCACCTGACGACGCAGGTCCGGGTCGCCGGTGAACGCGTCGACGAATCCCTCCTCGACGCGATCGAAACCGAGCCCGAGCAGCAGATACTCGCGTACGAAGGTGGCAGCGTCCATACCGGTGAACACTAGTGCCCGGACCCGCCGCAGCGCCCGGGCGTGGGGGCGCGCACAATTCCCCTATGCAGATCGAGTCCGGGACGCGCGCATGGCGAGGGTGAGCGAGACCAGCCCATACGTCGAATTCGACCGGAAGCAGTGGCGGACACTGCGCAAGTCGACACCGCTCGTGCTGACCGAGGAAGAGCTGCAGGGCATGCGCGGCCTCGGTGAGCAGATCGACCTGGACGAGGTCGCGGAGGTGTACCTGCCGCTCTCACGTCTGATCCACCTGCAGGTCGCCGCCCGGCAGCGGTTGTTCGCCGCGACGGCGACGTTCCTCGGCGACAAGCACCCGGACCGCCAGGTGCCGTTCGTGATCGGTGTGGCCGGGTCGGTCGCGGTGGGCAAGTCCACGACGGCCCGCGTCCTGCAGGCGCTGCTGGCCCGATGGGACCATCACCCCCGGGTCGACCTGGTGACCACCGACGGGTTCCTGTACCCGACGGCGGAACTGACCCGGCGCGGCATCATGCATCGCAAGGGCTTCCCCGAGAGCTACGACCGCCGCAAGCTGCTCCGCTTCGTGACCGAGGTCAAGTCGGGCGCGGAAGAGGTTGCGGCGCCCGTGTATTCACACCGCTCGTACGACATCGTGCCGGGCCAGTACCACCTGATCCGCCAGCCCGACATCCTGATCATCGAGGGCCTGAACGTCCTGCAGACCGGTCCCCGGTTGATGGTGTCGGACCTGTTCGACTTCTCGATCTACGTGGACGCCCGGATCGAGGACATCGAACGCTGGTACATCAAGCGGTTCCTGACGCTGCGCAAGACGGCGTTCGCAGATCCGGCCGCGCACTTCCACCACTACGCGAACCTGTCCGACGAGCACGCGACGATCGCGGCCGAGGACATCTGGAACTCGATCAACCGGCCGAACCTGGTGGAGAACATCCTGCCGACGCGGCCCCGCGCGACGCTGGTGCTGCGCAAGGACGCCGATCACTCCATCAACCGGCTGCGACTGCGGAAGCTGTGACCCGCTTGCGGCCCGCCTCCATCTCCCGGTTCAGGTCGCGAACGTACCGCGCGAAGTCCACCTGGATGGTGTGCCGCGGCGTCTGGTAGTACTGCGCGAGGCTGGCCGCATCGTCGGCGGCGATGATCCGCCGCATCTCGTCGGGTTCCGGCAATGCGTATGTGCCGGCGAGGATTCCGGCGACGAGCTTGCTCTGCTGTTCGGCGAGGTTGACGATCGTCGGGGACGCCTGTGCCAGTCCCATGAAGAAGAGGTTGTCGTCCCCGGGTCGGACGATCCGCTTGAACAGCGGGAACCGGTGCTGCGCATCGGGTTGCAGCTGCGGATCGTCGAAGAACGGGAAGCTCATCTTGTACCCGGTGGCGCAGACGATGACGTCGGCGGGGATCCGGCGACCGTCGACGAGGCGGAGGTGATCGCCGTCGAGCGATTCGATCGCCGGCACGCAGGTCAGGTCGCCGGAACCGGCCTTGGCCAGGAAGTCGATGCTCACCGACGGGTGCGCGCCGAGCGGCTCGTGGTCGGGGGCGGGCAGGCCGTAGTCCTCCATCCGCCCGAGCGACTTCCGGATCTTCTTGCGGGCGATGGCCAGCCCGAGCTTGCGGGGCATCCACGGCGGCATCATCATCTTGTCGGCCGGCTTGCCCTCCCGGTACTTGCTGAGCACCCACACACCGCGGCGCGCGGACACCCACACGTGCCGGGCGACGGAACGGTGCGAGAGCTCGGACGCGATGTCGAGCGCGGAGTTCCCCATGCCGACGACGACGACGTTCTTGCCGCGCATGGCGACCGGCTCGTACTGGTTGCGGTAGTCGTGGCTGTGCAGGACGGTGCCGTCGAACGATCCGGGGTACTCCGGCATCCGGGGATCCCAGTGGTGGCCGTTCGCGACGACGAGTGCGTCGTACGAGCGGGTTTCGCCGTTCGAGAGGGTGACGTCCCAGGTCCCGTCGGCCGCGCGGCGGGCCGCGTCGACGCGGGTGTTGAACGTGATCGTCTCGCGCAGCCCGAAATGGTCGACGTAGTCCCGGAAGTAGCCGTGCATCAGGGTGTGGTGCGGGAAGTGCGGCCAGTCCGCGGGCACCGGGAAGTCCTCGAACTGGAGGCGAGTCGACGACGTGTCGATGTGCAGGCTCTCGTAGCACGCGGAGCGGCCGGTGGGGTTCTTGTAATACCAGTTGCCGCCGACGTCGTCGGACTCCTCGAAGCAGTCGTACGCGATGCCGTGGTCACGCAGCCGCTTGGCGGTGGTGAAGCCGGAGCAGCCGGCACCGATGATGCACACGGTGGGTGTTGACGCCATGAGTTCCCTCCGACCCCGAGGCGATGTGATGCGCGCCATACAATCCCACTCGCTGACACACTGTCAAGCGAAACGCGGGAATTCGGTTCGGACGGGTCCGCGTTCAGGCCCCGAAGCGACGGTGCCGCGCCGCGTAGTCGCGCAACGCACGCAGGAAGTCGACGCGCCGGAACTCCGGCCAGTAGGCCTCGGTGAACCAGATCTCCGAGTAGGCGCTCTGCCACAGCAGGAACCCCGACAGCCGCTGCTCCCCGGACGTCCGGATCACCAGGTCCGGATCCGGCTGGCCCGAGGTGTAGAGGTGGCCGTCGATGCCCTCGATGGTGATCGCGTCGACGAGTTCCGGACCGGTGAGCCCCTCGGCGAGCTTCTGCCCGAGCAGTGAGCGCACCGCGTCGGTGATCTCCTGCCGACCTCCGTAGCCGACGGCGACGTTGACGTGGGTGCCGGTGCGCCCCGCGGTGCGGTCGGCGGCCTCACGCAGCCGACGCGCCGAGTCCTCGGGCAGCAGTTCGAGAGTGCCGACGATCTTGACGGACCAGTTCTGGTCCGGACCGGAGATCTCCTCGACGACGTCGGTGATGATCTCGATCAGCGTGTCGAGCTCCTCGGGGTCCCGGCGCAGGTTCTCGGTCGAGAGCAGGTAGATGGTGGCCATCTCGATGCCGGTCTCGTCGCACCAGCGCAGCAGTTCCGCGATCTTCAGGGCACCCATCCGGTGACCGTGTGCAACGTCGGTGAAGCCGTTCTCCCGCGCCCAGCGGCGGTTGCCGTCGCACATGACGGCGACATGCCGGGGTCGCTGCATCCCGTCGAGCTGCCGGGCCAGGCGGCGCTCGTAGATGTTGTACAGCAGGTTCGAGGCCTTCACCTGGACATCACCCGCGTCATCTCCGCCGAGTTCCCGAGCACC
Organism: Rhodococcus olei; assembly: GCF_039540555.1. Classification (NCBI taxonomy): domain Bacteria; kingdom Bacillati; phylum Actinomycetota; class Actinomycetes; order Mycobacteriales; family Nocardiaceae; genus Rhodococcus; species Rhodococcus olei. Next base: position 69,106 of record NZ_BAABFB010000070.1, read on the forward strand.
ACGGGAGCCCACATTACGCCGGGTCCGCGAGCGGACGACGGGCAGCGGTGCGATCCGATCGCGGGTGCCGGGACGTTCGCGCCGCGACGGCCAGGATGTCCCCGGCCGGACCCCGCCAGCGGGTGCCCGGTCGCCAGACGGCGTGCAGCGACCGCGTCAGGTCCAGGTCGGCCAGCGGCAGTTCGACCAGGCGCCCGTCGTGCAGTTCCTGTCGGACGGCCAACTCACTCAGCACCGCCGCGTACTCCCCCGCCTCGACCACCACCTTGACCGCAGCGTTCGAGTACAGCTCGAGCGCAGGCTCGTCCATCGGCTCTCCGACCGCGCGTTGCAGCGTCTCCCGCGTGCCGGACCCGCCCTCCCGGGACGCGAGGGGCAGTGCGGCCAGTTCCCGCCGGGACACCGGCCTGCGACGGCGGGCCAACCGGTGTTCGGGGGACACCACCAGCACGAGCCGATCCTGAGCCACCGGACGGACACTTTCGTACATCGGATCCTCCTGACGAGAAGACATGTCATAGCGGTTCGTTATGGACCTGCACGAGATCGAGGGCTACCGGCGGACGCGAAACGGATCGAGGGTGGACCTCATGTACCGAAACGTCACTCGCCCAGCAGATTCCGCAGACCTCGCCGAGGTCGCCGGCGCGACCCCCATTCCGTGGTGGAGGACCGCGTGGGTCGGGTTATCCCTGCGCGCACCAGGTTTGACGCTCGCGTTCGTGATCGCCGCGGTCGCGACCGTCTTCGGCAAGGTGTTCCCGGTGATCGGCGGCCCGGTGACGGGCATCGTCACCGGCGTCGTCGTCGCGACCGTGTTCAAGCCGGGCCCCCGCTTCAAACCCGGCATCAAGACCGGGAGCAAGTTCCTCCTGCAGGTCTCGGTCGTGATCCTCGGCACCCAGTTGTCCCTGATGCAGGTCGTGCGAGTCGGTGTCGATTCGCTGCCGGTGATGCTCGGCACGCTGGCCGTCTGCCTCGTCTCCGCCTACCTCATCGGTCGATGTCTGGGGATCGTCGGTGACCTGCGCACCCTGATCGGTGTCGGGACCGGCATCTGCGGGGCCTCCGCGATCGCCGCCGTGACCCCGGTCATCGGCGCCGCGGAAGTCGCGGTCACCTATGCCGTGTCGACCGTCTTCCTGTTCAACATCGCTGCGGTGCTCACGTTCCCGATGATCGGGCATGCGCTGGGGATGAGCGAGCACGCGTTCGGGCTCTTCGCCGGTACCGCGGTGAACGACATGTCCTCGGTCGTCGCGGCATCCACGACGTTCGGGCCGACCGCCGCGAACTACGCCGTCGTCGTCAAGCTCACCCGCACCCTGCTGATCATCCCGATCTGCCTCGGTCTCGCCGCGCTCGTCTCGCGGCGGGCACGCCACTGCGAGCGCGTCGTGGACGGCGCCGCCGAGGCCGCGGATCCGGCCTCGCGCATCCGGATCCACCGCCTGGTTCCGTGGTTCCTCGTCGGATTCCTGGTCCTCGCGGCGGCGAACACCGCAGGACTGGTTCCGGCCGCGTCGCACCACGCTCTCGCCGAGGTCTCGGTCTTCCTGATCACGGTGGCGCTCTCCGCCGTCGGGTTGTCCACCGATCTGCCGGGCCTGCGCCGGACCGGACCGCGGCCGCTGATCCTCGGCGCCGCCCTCTGGGTGATCGTCACGCTGTCCTCGATCGGGCTCATGGCCGTGACGGGCGTGCGGTAGTCCGCCCGCAGCGGGTGGACACCGTCCCCGACCCGCGTGCCGGCAACCCGCCTTCGACCGGTCCCCCCGAGCGAGCCGTACCCCTGTCGCGTCCCGTCCGCACCGCGGACGGGACGCGTCGGCGTGCGGACGTCGCCGCGCGACAAGGCCCGGCGCGGTGGACACGGTCCGGCCGTGCACCCGCCGAGCCGTCGCCTGCCGGCGGCGCCGGCTCACCGTCTCCGGTCTCGCGGCACCGCGCCACCGCGACCGTCGGACCATCGAATCCGGGGTGGTGTCCATCGTGAATCTCCCTGTCGTGGTGGCGCCCTCACCGGGCGGGGCCGAACGACCGCGGCGCACGGTGCGGCGCCGGCGTTCCGTGTGAGGCTCGTCGCAGTGGTCGGCATCGTCACGCGAGGCCGCGCCCGACGAAGGCGGGGTGGACCGGGCCTGCCGCCCGATCCACCCCGCCGGTCGTTCCCTCGCACGGGTGGGCCGGGGCGTCACCTGCCCCGACCCACCCGACCCGTCAGTGCCCGCAGTCGGCCAGCACGTTCCGGTCGAACGGAAGGTTCTTGCCCGGACCGAGAACCCAGTCCACGTTCGCCGTCCACTGCGTCGCGTCCATCCCGCTTCCCCACGACGTGTGGGTCCGGTCCCAGATCTTCGCCGCGCTGGCGACCGGGATCTGGAGGAACGTGGCAAGGGACTGGGTGGCGGCGTCGCGGTTGACGCCGTCGGCCAGCCACGCCGAGGCCCGGTTCATCGCCGTACAGAATCCGGTGAGCACCTGGGGCTGCCCCTGCTGGAAGTCCCGAGTCGTCGTCCAGAACGTCTGCAGACCGTAGTCACCCAGCGGTCCCGCGGTACCACTGCGCGGATTAGCCAGCTCCCGCAATGGAATACCGTGATCCTGCATCGTAACGACGGTGGACGTCGCGCCGACCGTGGCATCGACCTTCCCGGCGCGCACCGCCGGTTCCATCGTCGCGCCGGCACCCACCGCGACATATGTCACGCTGTCCGGGTCGACGCCGTTCCCCGCGAGCACGGTGCGAGCGAACCTCTCCGCGGCACTCCCCCGCGCTGCGACACCGATCTGCTTGCCCTGCAGGGACTTGACGTCGGTGATGCCGCTGCTCTCCGGTGTCACGAGGACCATGTCGATGCGCCCGAACGGGGGTATGGCGACGAGCGACTGCCCCTGATCCATCGCGGCCATGGCGTTCTCGGGGGTACCGATCGCGATCTGCGTGGACTTTCCGATCAGTGCCGCCGTGAGCTGGGGACCCGACGTCGCGTTGACGGTCTCGACCTCGAGACCGGCATCGTGGAAGAAGCCCTGTTCCTGGGCGATCGTGTAGGGGAAGGACAGCGAGTTGGCGGCCATGCTGCCGATGGCCACCTTGGTCAGGCCGTCCGCGGTCTGCGTGGTTGCGCCGCCCGACCCGCAGGCCGTCGCGGTGGTCAGCAGGGCCACGGCCCCCAGAATCTTAGCGGCAGTGTACTTGTCGAACATGTGCGATTTCTCCTGCAAGTAGGTGGATCTCGTGCGACGGGAGGTCAGTGCAGCCGCTGACGCAGGCGCTCGTGGATCGCCTGGTACTGCGCGTCACCGGTGATGGTGGCGAGGTCTCTGGGCCGGGAGATGTCCACTCGGACGTCGTCGAGGACCCTGCCCTCGCCCATCAGAACGATCCGGTCGGCCAGTGCGACCGCCTCACCGAGATCGTGGGTGACGAAGAGGACGGTGCGGTGTTCCTCCCGCTGCCACAGGTCGAGGAACTCCCGCTGCACCGAGGTGCGGGTGTTGACGTCCAGGGCCGCGAACGGCTCGTCCATCAGCAGCACATCCGGATTCAGGGCCCAGGTGCGGGCGAGTGCCACACGCTGTCGCATACCCTGGGACAGCTGCCAGGGCCACAGCTGTTCGGAGTCCCCGAGGTGAACCGCCTTCAGCCAGCGACGCGCCACCTCCCTCCGCTCGGATCGCCGCATACCCCGCAGCTCCAGCCCGTACTCGACGTTGCGCAGCGCGGTCCGCCACGGCATCAGGGCGTCGCGAGCGAGCATGAAACCCAGGTGCGAACGGGCCGATCGGGGCCTTTTGCCCATCACCGACACCGACCCGACGGCGGGTTCGACCAGACCCGCCACCATGTTCAGCAGCGTCGTCTTGCCGCACCCACTTCGGCCCACGATCGCCGTGAACTCACCGGCCGGGATCCGCAGGTCCACCCCCGACAGCACTGTCCGCGTGCCACCCCGAGGATCGGGGAAGTTCACCGTCACACCGTCGAACACGATGGCGTCCCCGACTGGCGACGACGATGCGCCGGCGGCCACCGCGTGGCGTGCAGTAGAAGTAATGGTCATCTCGTCTGCTCCAGACTGTTCTGTTCCACGGATCGATTCGGTCATTGGTCCACCGGCGGCTGCCACCGCAGCAGCCGACGCTCGGCAAGGCCCATCAGCTGGTTCAGCACTACAGCGATCACCGCGAGAAGCAGCAGAATTGCGTACACGGCTTCCATCTGGAAGGTCGCCGAGTACGTGGCGACCAGCTGCCCCAGTCCATTTCGTGCGGAGATCAGCTCGGAGCCGACGACACCGAGCAGGGAGTAGATCAACCCCAGCCGCAGCGCCGCGAAGATCGCAGGTGTGGCGACCGGGAAGAGGACCTTGAGGAAGATCTGGTACTTGTTGGCGCCCAGTACCGTGGACAAGCGCAGCCACTCGGCATCCGTCGACCGCACGCCGGCGCGGGCGCCCGACATCACGATGAAGAACACGAGCGTCGAGGCCAGCGCCACCTTGGCCGAGGTGTTGATGCCGAAGGCGACGATGAACAGCGGTGCGAGCGCGATCCGCGGCATCGCGTTGGCGGCATCGAGGTACGGGCTCAGCACCCGCTCGACCCCGGGAAGCAATCCCAACGCGAGGCCGACGACGACGCCGACGGCACTGGCGACAACCCAGGCGATGACGACGGCAAACATGGTGTAGCGCATGTTGGTCCACAGTTCCCCGGACTGTGCCGCGGACACGAGGTACTCCCAGGACTGGCCCGGGGTCTTGGCCAGAACGGGGTCGAGCCACTGGCGGGAGGCGGCCAACTGCCACAGCACCAGCCACACGAGGAATACCAGGACCTGCGCGACCCGCACGGTCAGGGTCTGCGTCGACACCCATTTCCGTTTCGGCGGCCGCACCGCCTTACCGGAAGTCGCACTCACGGCCGTCGAGGACTGGTCGATTATCTGCATCTTCTGATTCCAATCGGTTGCACTACAACCGAATTCGTTCTCGGCCATAGCACTGAGGGTCAACAGGTGATCCGGGTGGGTTCCGGAGAGGAGGCGGTGGCAGTTCGGCCGGCCGAGCGGCGCTCAGGCCGGAACCTCACCACGAAGCGTGATCCGGTTGAGGACCCGCTTCTGGTCGCCGTAGTCGTGCACCGCGTAGTGCATGGTGCACCGGTTGTCCCACATCACGAAGTCGCCCTCACGCCAGCTGTGGCGGTAGACGTTGTCCGGAGTCACCGAGTTCCGATAGAGCATGTCCAGCAGAGCTTCGCTCTCCTCCTGCGTCCACCCGTCGACGCAGGCGTTCTCCCGGTGCCCGACGAACAGCGCCTTCCGGCCCGTCTCCGGGTGCGTGCGCACCAACGGGTGCACCGCCGTCGGCGTGTCCTCCTCGGCGACATTCATCATGCGGCCCAGTCGGATTCCGCGGAACCGAACCTTCAACCCGTCCAGCACGTCTCGCAGCGCCGGCGACAGCCGTTCGTAGGCGAGGTACTGGTTCGACCACATCGTGTCGCCGCCGACCGGCGTGGTGACCGCGGACAGCATCGAGACCTTAGGCGGGGCCGCACTGGACGATCCGTCGTAGTGCCACGCCTCGGTGGCGGTGGTCTCCTTCTTGATGTTCGCGAGCTGAACGATCTCGGGATGATTTTCCATCGCATGGAGCATCTCGGTGACCACGGGTTCGCCCCAGAGTCGAGCAAACTCGACCTGCGCCAACGGCTTCACGAACTGATCGCGGAACACCAGGGTGGAGTAGCGGAGAAATGCGCTACGCAGTTCGTCGAGGTCCCGATCCTCGATCGGCTCGTCGAGCCGGATGCCCTCCACGGCCGCGCCGATCGATCCCGTGAGGGGGGTGACACAAAGCTTCATACGAACTCCTCGATGTCGCTGGTCCGTCACCGGCAGATGATCCGGTGAGACCCGGTGTGTGGTGCCGATCACAAGGTAGCAGGAGTCATGATTTATGTCGACAACAATTATTCCGGATGCGACAACCCGGAGTGGCGTCCAAATTCGTTGCAGCTCATACGCACATCACACGCGCCCCCATCGAGACGGGAGGCGCGTGATGTCGAGTCGGCCGCTCACCGACCCGTCTGTCGCAGGCGTTGTTCTCTTCCCGCCGCGACACACCGGCCGCCGAGCCGGCCTCGACACCGGTGGACGTCGATGGTCACCGGATCACCCTTGCGTGCAACATGATTGACACACGCATGGCGATCTCGGCGGCGACCCACGCAGCCGGGAAACCATCCCTGACACCACTCGATCGACGCGACGAGGCCACGCCGTCAGGGATGACCGGTCACCAGCTCGGACCCGCGCCGTTCGTCTGCGCGGCTTCACGCTGCAGGAGGGCCTTGTCCCGCTCGGGATCGGCGAAGACGAGCGCAACGACGGCGGCCACGACGCAGAGCACGCCAAGGATCCGGAAGGCGAGCACATAGCCTTCCGCGGGCATCGCTGCGGCATCGACGATCGCACCGGTGGCGAAGGGCGCGACGAGACCGCCCACGGCCATGAGCGCAAGGAAGACGCCGAGCGTTCCGGCGGTCTGCCGCGGCGGACAGATCGTCGAGATCGCCGAGTTGATCAGCGGGGCGGTCGGTGTCGTGAGCCCGTATCCGATCGAGACGGCAGCCACGGCGAGTGCCGGGGCGCCGATGGCGGGCATGGCGAACAGGAGGATGCCGCCGATGATCACACCTACCGCCGCGATGCCGATCCGGACGGTTCTGGCCGTGGCTCCCCGCGCGAGGAGCCGGTCACTCATGAACGAGGACACCAGCATCATCGGGAGGGAGGCGAGGCTGGGGATCGCGAACATCGCGCCGGCCTGGAGCTGGCTGTAGCCGAGTCCGGTCTGGAAGTACGAGGGCAGCCAGGTGAGGACCACGGTCACCAACGCGTAGACGCATGTGGTGAGGAGCGCGCAGCTGAGGAAGGTGCGGGTGGTGAAGATGCGGATCCAGGGCACGGTCGCCTCGTGTTCGGCCGCAACGACACCGTCTGGCGCACCAGAGCCGTTGCCGGCGCGCGCGGTCCGGGTCCCGTTCCGGTCGGCCGAGATGTACGGTCCCTGACTCCAGGTCGCCAACCACACCGTGCACCAGAGGACACCGACAACCACGAGCGACAGCAGGGCCGCACGCCATCCGTGGGCAACGGTGACCCACGTGAGCACCGGCGCGACGGCGATCTTCGCGATCGACGCCGAGCCCGCGAGCAGGGAACTCGGCAGGGCGCGCTTGGCCGGCGCATGCCAGGAATAGGTGGCGGTGAGTCCCAGCGCGGCGGTGGGGCCTTCCGCGAGGCCCAGGAACATCCGGCTCACGACGAGGACTCCGAACGTCGCCGCGACCGCCAGCGGGACCATCGCCGCCGACCAGCAGAGCGCCAGGACCACCAGCACCCACCGCAGCGACATCCACCTCGCCAAGGCACCCGCACAGAATCCGCCGATGGTGTACGCGACGAAGAACAGGCTGCCGACCAGTCCGATCTGCGCGGAGGTGAGCCCCAGCTCCGCTTTGAGCGGTACGGCGATGATGCCGTAGACCGCCTTGTCGCCCCAGTTGATGGTGGTGAGCAGGACGAGCAGGCCGGTCAAGCCCCACGCCGTACGTCTCGACTCCCCCATGCCTGGCGGCACCGGCGACGGGGCGACGGCGATGCGGGTCGGGGAGTAGTCGCTGGATCGGGTCACGTTGGTCCCTTCCTGACGGACCGAGCGAGCCGAGTCCGGTGTGTGGTGCCGATCACAAGGTAGCAGGGGTGGTGATTTATGTCGACAACACTGCGTCGCGATTCCGAGTCGCCCGGACGAGCCGTCGAACGATGTGACGATCCGCGACGGAGACACCAAATACGTTGCAGCCCATACGCAAATCGAAGATGCCCCCTCGAGACGGGAGACGCCCCGCAGACGCACCAGGGGCCGTGCTCCACCCAGTTCGAGGGTCAGTGCACGGCCCGTGGTGCGGTCGCTGGTGTGCTCACTCAGACGGCGTGCGCTTCGACGTCCTCCTCCGGCGATTCTCCGAGCGCGCGCAGCGCGGCGTCGCGAATGCTCGAGATCCGCTGCCCGGCGAAATCGACCGCACGTTCCGTGTCGTGCGCGAGGATCGCGCCGTGCAATCCGCGCCAACGCTCCGCGTATCGAGGGACCTCAGTGGCGTTCGCCGCCAATCCAACTCGCACATACCGCAGCGCCTGGAGGGACACCGACTGGAGAAGTTCCGCGAGAATGCGATTCGACGAGACCTGGGCGACCGCGCTGTTCAAGACGAACGTCGCGACCGCGTACGCGTCGGGCGATTCGCCGGCCGACCGCAACACCCGAGGCATGTTGCTGTCGAACACGGCCTTCAGATCCGCGTACTGCTCGGTCATTTCGTGACGCAGCAGCATCTCGTAGAGGGTGCTGCGGACGTCGAACAGGTCCCGTACGTCGCTGGCGCGCAGTGGTGTCACGACCGCCCCCCGGCGGGACTGGAAGTGCACCAGCCTGTCGCGCTCGAGAATTCGGAGCGCCTCTCGTACCGGAGCGCGACTGACCTGGAGGACCGCACTGATGTCCTGCTCCAGGAGTCGTTGGCCGGTGTCGACGACGCCGAGTGTGATCACGCCGGCGAGCTTCGCCGCGATCTGCTCGGCCAGCGACGCCGCGACGACGGCCGATCCCCTGTTCCGGAGAACCGACTGCTCCACCGCGACCATCAGCTCGTTCTGCGGAGCCAGCAGTGCTGACAGATCGGGAAGATCCTCGGTCCTGTTCCTGCCCATCTCGCTCCCCTGCACGTCGTCGCCAGCCCTCAGACTAGTCCCCGGGATCACGCCGGTGGCGCGGCTCGGACGAGCGGGTTCCGCCCGCGGAGGCCAGGTCACCCGTGATCCCGGGTTCTCAGAGGGCCTTGAGTTCCTCGGTGACCTCGGAGACCATCTTCTTCGCGTCACCGAACAGCATCGACGTCTGATCCGCCGTGAACAGCGGGTTGTCGATACCCGCATACCCCGACGACATCGACCGCTTGAGCACGATCACCGACTTCGACTGGTCGACATTCAGGATCGGCATGCCGTAGATCGGGCTGGACGAGTCCTGACGCGCGGCCGGGTTGGTGACGTCGTTGGCGCCGATCACGATCGTGACGTCGGTGCGAGAGAACTCGCCGTTGATGTCGTCCATCTCCTTCATCGCGTCGTACTCCACGTCCGCCTCCGCCAGCAGCACGTTCATGTGACCGGGCATCCGGCCGGCGACCGGATGGATCGCGTACTTGACCTCCACCCCCCGCTCCTCGAGCATGCTGGCCATCTCCTTGACCGCGTGCTGCGCCTGCGCGACCGCCAACCCGTAACCCGGCACGACGATCACCTGGTTGGCGTACGCCATCTGGATCGCCGCATCGGAGGCGGAGGTGGCCTTCACGGTGCCACCCGACGCGCTCGCGCCGGCACCGCCGGCGTCACCGCCACCGAACGAGCCGAAGATGATCGCCGGGATGGACCGGTTCATCGCCTTCGCCATCAGGTTCGTCAGGATCGAACCCGACGCGCCGACGATCATGCCCGCCACGATCATCGCCTGGTTGTTCAGCGCCAGACCCGCCGCCGCCGCTGACAGACCCGTCAGCGCGTTGAGCAGCGAGATCACCACGGGCATGTCGGCGCCGCCGATCGGCAGCACC
>NZ_BAABFB010000071.1:0-1609 GCF_039540555.1 Rhodococcus olei
GGAGGTGCGGGGCCCGTGGATCACCGGCGCCTACTACGGCGTCGACGCGCCGGACAAGTTCGACGACGGGTGGCTGCGCACCGGTGACGTCGGGTCGATCACTCCCGACGGTTACCTCTCGCTGACGGACCGGACCAAGGACATCATCAAGTCCGGCGGCGAGTGGATCTCGTCGGTGGATCTGGAGAACGCCGTGATGGGGCACCCGGACGTCGTCGAGGCCGCGGTGATCGGCATCCCGGACGAGAAGTGGGACGAGCGACCCCTCGTCGCGGTCGTCCTGCGGGGAGGCGCCTCGACCACGATCGCCGAACTGCAGCAGTACCTTTCGGACAAGGTTGCCAAGTGGCAGGTGCCCGAGAACTGGACGGTGATCGGCGAGGTCCCGAAGACCAGCGTCGGCAAGTTCGACAAGAAGCGGCTGCGGACCCAGTTCCAGGAGGGTGGACTGGACGTCAACCGGATCTAGGGCATCTCCGACGAGTTCGCCCGTCGGCGTCCCGGGCGAGGGCCGATTCGCCCGGGGCGGCCGAGACGAATCGGCGGACCCGTCCTGGGCTATCGTGCCGGCGCCGCATCGCCGGCGCGAGAGCCCGTCATGATTGTGCGACAACGAGTTTCGTGCCGTACGGCTCGGCGAGGTCGGCCGCGAGGGTCGCATCGGTGATGATCCGGTCCGTGTCCTCGATCTCCGCCACCTTCGCGAGCGCTCGACGCCCGAACTTGGAATGGTCCGCCACCACCGCGACGTGCGCGGCGGACCGCATCATCGCGCGCTTGACCGGAACCTCGAGGGTGTTCGTGTTGGTGACACCGGCGACGGGATCGATCGCGTCCGCACCGAGGAACGCCCAGTCCGCCGAGAAGGACCGGATGAAGTCGACCGTGTGACTTCCGGTGAGCGTGTAGACCGAGTTGAGTAGCTCGCCGCCGGCCACGAGGAGTCGAACCTCGGGAAAACCCGCCACCAGCTTCGCTATCCGCAGGTCGTTGGTGATCACCGTCAGCCCGCTCTTCTGCTGCAGCGCGACTGCCACCTCGTAGGTCGTCGACCCGCTGTCGAGAATCACGCTGGCGCCGTCGTGAACCAGCCCGGCCGCAGCCCGCGCGATCGCCGACTTCTCCGCGGCGTTCAGCCCGACCTTGAACACGTACGGCACGTCCTTCACTGCGCCGTCGAGTACGCGTGCGCCGCCGTGGGTGCGTTCGACTCTGCCGTCGCGGGCGAGAGCGTCCAGGTCGCGCCGGATCGTGGAGGCGTCGACGTCCAATTCGGCGGACAGGGCCTTGGCCTCGAGGTACCCGCTCGAGGCCAACCGGCGCAGGATTTCACGGCGGCGAGCGTCTGCGGACACGGATCTTCCCTTCTCGGCGAACGGTCGGGTTCATCGACGGTGAACACGTGAAGCCCCATCAAGATAGCGCAGAGCGCGCAACTATTGACAGTAGTCGACCCATGATTGCACTATTTCGTGCGGAAGCTGCACACAAACGCGCACTCCTCGGCGGGCACGCGCTAACAGAGAGGTTCACCGTGGTCCTCAAGCTCGGGTACAAGGCGTCGGCGGAGCAGTTCGGGCCGCGGGAGCTGGTGGAGTTGGCGGTTCTC
>NZ_BAABFB010000072.1:0-186719 GCF_039540555.1 Rhodococcus olei
AGGCATGCTGCCGACGAGAAGCTACGCGACATCGTCAACAGGGCAAACGTTGCCTGATGCGGCACTAGGTGGTGATCGTGCCGAACAGGCGCTCGATCTTGCCGCGGCCCTGCGGCACCCCGGGGGTGGAGTGCACCAGCTCGATCCGGGTGTCGGCACACCCCTGGTCGAGATGGGTGGAGGTGAAGTCGGCTCCGCGGTCGCTGTAGAGGACCTCCGCAGCCTGCACAGTGCCCATCGGGGGTCGGGTTTGCGCCAGATCGCCAAGGCCAGCCACATCCAGTGCGGCTGCACGTCGATCGGCACCAGGCGCAGGATCCGCTGACTTCGTGGGGATTGACGGCGAACTCGACAAGCGTCACGTGTCGACAGGGTCGGGAGAGTCACGATCCGGCTGCCCCGCACGGTGTAACCCACACCGCTATCCATTGGTGAACGATCCGCGTCAATGGACGATCACGACCGATGGAAACGGCGGGCAGCCCCTATAGGGGTCAGCGCTGACGACACCGGCAGCCGGAGAGGCGATTCGGGAAGTCCCAGAGCGCGATTCGAGGAGTCTCGACATGATCACATCCCAGAAAACCACCGAAGTCCCCACCCCTGCGGCAGCAGAGAGCAGCGGGGCGTCCGCTACCCGCCGGGCGCGCGCGATGTACGCCGTCGAGGCGATCGGGACCTTCTTCCTGGTGTTCACCGTGGGGGCTGCCGTAGACCGCGGCAGCCCGTTCACGCCGCTGGCGATCGGTGCGGTCGTGGTGGTGATGATCTACGCCGGCGGGCACCTCTCCGGAGGTCACTACAACCCCGGCGGCGACCTCGGCCGTGCTGGTGCGGCGGTTCATCCGTTCGACCTGAGCAAGGTTTGGCCGCACGCCGACTACCCGTGAACGCACCCATCACGCGGGTCCGCGACGTGTTCGACGACCCCGAGCGCGAACAGTACTTCCACTGGCTAGACAGCAAGTCAAACAGCAAAGCTCCAGGAAGGTGCATCATGAAACAAACCCTGTTGGCAACCAGCATCGCCGCGGCGGGAATCCTCCTCGCGCCGGGTGCTGCATACGCCTCGACTGCATACACACACGGCGCCGCCCCGAGCGCCACCGCTACGACAGCATCAGCTACCTACGAGGGCGGGGTCGATCAGACTGTTCAGAATGTAGGCTGCGACCCGCAATTCAGCAGTGAGAATGAACCAGGCGATTGTTGCAACGACCAGCAGTGGCGCGACCTGCACGAGTCATACTGTGCTCAATTCGACCTGAATGATATTCCGGGCCTTCCTCCGTTCTCGGATTAGTTCCCCATGGCGCAGGCCCCGGGTTCGACATGTGTTCAGGTGCTCGACGATGTCGGCCTTGTCGGTGGCGCTGTACACCTCGTGCTCGAACAGGGCGTTGACTTCGCGTGCGCGTCGAGGATCTCCGTCGCCTCGGCAGCGCCGGCCTCACAGCGGGGCCGCGAGAAGAGATTCTCGACGTTTGAGGTGATCCGGAGACGAGCGGTCGGCGTGACATTGCTCCTGTCGAGTCGAGCCGTGACCACAGAAACCCGACGCACACAAGGAGTGCCGTGATCCGGTCGCTGATACCCCCGCGGGATCCCGTTGTCCACGACCGCGACCCCCACTCGCTCACTGCCGGTTGAGGACCACTGCTTCGGTGGACGGTCGGCGCCGTCGAGGGAACGCAGCGCTGAGCGTGCCCTTCGCCAGGCGGGAACCGACGGAGGCAAAGACGATGGCGCCTACCACTCGGCCGGTCTGGACGACCCACGGCTCCGGCAACGGTGCCGTGCCGGAGCTCGATGGGGCGCTGGATCTCTCAGGATTTGGACGCCTCGTCGATCTCCTTGCTGACTTGCTCCGTGTCCGCCTCGAGCTGCTTTTTTGTGACCTTGGATGCGCGTTCGAGCGCTTTCTCGACCCGCGCCTCGAGGTCCGTCGCGGCAACGACGATCAGCCCGCTGTCCCCCTCGTCGAGCAGCTCACCGACCTCCTTGAGGTCGGAGCGGCTCATCCCGGCCGCGACGTGCCCGCCGAGTGCCCCGAGACCGGCGCCGCCGGCACCGCCCAGCAACAACCCGGCCCCGAGCCCGACAGCCGGGAACAGGGCAACCAGAGCACCCCCGACCAGGCCGATGCCGAGCCCACCCCACGCTCCCTGCCGGGTCGGCTGCTCATGCTTCTTGACGATCTTGACCTTGCCCTTGTCCGTCCTGGTGATGACGGCCGCATCGTAGGTATCGATCAGGTTCGCCTCGACGTAGAGCTGATGCACGGTGTCGTAGTCGGCGATCGCGGCGTCTTGCGAGTCATAGACCGCCGCCAGCAGGGCGAATGTATCGAGGGCCATGATTTCCTCCAATGGGGTTGGTTGACGGTGAACCAGTGGACGCCAGAGGCGAGGTCGACCACCCGCCCGGTGGGGTTGCCCCGCTCGGCGACCAAGTTGGAACATCTTGATCGGTGGTCGAGGATCGTGCGCTTTCCCTCGGAGTGACTGCCAGGCCGGCTCGAGGCGCCGAATCCAACGAAATGCTGCTCACTCGGCGAGCAGGGTGGGTCCGTCGGCTGCTCACAGCGGCCAGTCGACACCCCATCTCGGATATCGATCGATGACACCCCTCCATCGCTTGGTCATGCCGCAGGCCTCACAATGTCGTCCGGCTTCCAGTCTCGGCACCCGCGGCGCTGCCCGCATCACCCAAAACGGGTGACCACCAGCGACCAGTGGGGTGTGGGTGATGGTGCTCAATAGCCATTTCGGCGCCCAGACCCCGTATGTCGACCGTGGGCCCCGACCCATCCGCGGGTGCCTCCGCCGCAATTACGCAGCACCCAGTGGAGTGGATGGATTGACGCGGTCATCGCGGCACGCACGATGCTCGTATGAACGCCGCGGAACCTGCAGATCATCGTCGCCGGGGACCGCGGCTCCAGTCACAGCAACCTCTACATGCAGCGGGTCGGCGCCCGCCTGACCGTCATGTGCATCATGATCACGACGTGGTGCTGCTGGACCGGTCCATCTCCTCGGTGGGCGGTGGCCGGTGAATCGGCCACGACTGTGATCGGTGCGCTTCTAGGATTCACAGATGAGCGCGGCTTGGCCGCTGACTGGGCGGGAAGACGAACTGCGGTTCATCGAGCGTGCCCTGCGACGGGCAGATGGGCCGCATGGGGTGGTGCTCGCGGGCGCGGCGGGGGTGGGCAAGACTCGGCTTGCGCGGGAGGCGCTGTCGTTGGCCTCGCGGCGGGGAGCGGCGGTCCGGTGGGTTCCGGCGACGGGTCCGCGCGGGTACTACCGCTGGGCGCGTTCTCCGGGGTGCTGAACCCTATCGTCGCTGCGGTACACCAACAGCGACGACAGATCATGCGGCCCCCCATGCAGCACCCGGGAACCAGTGACCTCCGGCCGCGTGAGAAGGAAGTCCAGCCAGGAACCGGTGTCCGCGATGATCCGGTCCCGCGTCATCGTGCCGACCAGGCCGAGGAGGTGAGCCCGCTCCTCGTCGTCGGTGAACACGGTGGCCATGTCGAACGGCGCCCAGTCGCCGGAGCGGTAGTACGGATCCGGTAGCAGGGTCACGTAGCCCATGTCTGCGAGACGGTCGGCCATCACGCGGAAGGTTTGCCGCACTCCGCTCTGATCTCGTTGACAGCACCACTGCAGGGATCAGCCCGAACGCCATCGGTTAGTGGTCGGCCGGTTCGGAGTTGAGCAGGGGTCGGGGTGCCGGCACGGTGCTCGGCGGGGCGGTGGCGCTGGGGACCGGCTCGCGGGGTGTGGTGCGTCGATTCCTGCTGGATCCTGCTCCGGATCATCTGTTCGGTGGCCGAGTAAATAGCCGATCGGATGATGTGGCCCCCTGGGCCTGGTTCGTAGCGTGGGGGACATGAACATCGTCTCGTTGATCTCCCGCCGTACCGTTGTCGCCGCCTCGACCGCCGTGGTCGCCGCAGTCGTGATCGCCCCGACCGCCGCCGCTGCCGCCGCACCCGCCGCACCCGCCGCACCCGCCGCACCGGCGTCCGTCGCCTCGTTGCGCGTCGCGCAGACCCCCTCGGACGTGCTCGCCTCGACCCCGTGGAAGACCACCAGCGCAATCGACCAGGACGGCAACCGCGTCGCCCTCGACAACCCGGCCGTCTCGAACTTCGTGGGCTGGGCCTACTTCAAGGCAGACGGCACGTACACGATGTACAACCTCGACGACAGCCCCAAGCTGCACGGCGACTGGACCGTCACTCCCGACGGCTCCGAGCGCTGGATCAACGCGAAGAACGACGCCGGCCAGGTTCTCTTCCAGCGTGTGGTCCCGATCACCCAGCTCGACAAGAACGTCTTCACTTACCGCATCTTCCCGAACGCAGCCGACACGAGCGTCTACTACGACATCGTGCACACCAAGACCAACCACGTCGAGCCCGGCACCGACGGCCGCGGCCCCGGCGCGAACGGCAACCAGGGCGGCAACGGCAACGCCGGCTACCACTTCAACAACGGCAACAGCCACTGACCCGAACAAGGCAAAGGCTCGGTCCCCGATGGGGGCCGGGCCTTGTGCAAGTTTTGGGAGCGCCAGCTGTTGATGCGCGGTGATGTCACATCCCACCTCGAGGTGGAGTGCCGGCGCGCCGGGCCCCAGCAGCATTCCGTGGGGCCCTTCGCGTGTTGACCTGGTCCCGCTGTTGTTCGGTTGCTGGTGTCTCGGCGGCGCTCGCGGCTGGTGCGGGGCCCATAGGTGTTCTGCAAGCGGTCAGGTAGGTCAGCATGCCGCCGAGCACGAGTCCGGCGGTCGTGGTGTCGAACGGGATGATGAGGCGCGCTGATAGTGCGGATATCGCGATCAATGAGGTTCAGCGGGCGCCCCGGTGATGCGTGGCCCCGGCCGCTGAACCTCGGGCAGGGCTACGCTCGGACCGACACCCTCCCCGCCATCCCGACGCGCTATCCGTCTGCGTGTGGGGCGCGTGCGGCGGAGGATCCTTGTCGCAGGACCTCTCCGGTGAGGTTCCGGTTGGCGTCAGATCCAAGGAACACGATCAGGCGGGCGACATCGTCGGCCACGGGTCACCCCGCGTGAGCCACCCGAGGAACGCGGTGACCACCCAGGCGGTGGCGGCGATCGATGTGCCGAAATCCCCTGCGATGGGGGGTAACAGCGGGGAGGCGACGAAGAGTTCGGCCCCCATCAGGAGGAACACCAGCTGGATCAACACGTGCCGGCGCCACGGTGTGCGCGCAGCGGTCGAGAGTTCTTCTCGCTCCGGAGGGTGCGTTGTCGAGGTTTTCACCCGGCCAGGTCAGCCGATCGTCACGTCGGCCAGCGCCGGCCGGTTGGCCGCGGCTGCCGTGCGTCGTTTGCGGAGGAGCACTTCCTGGGTGACCGTAGCCACCAAAGTGCCTTCGCGAGTCCAGAATTCGCCGCTCGTCAGGCCCCGTCCGTCGCCGGAGGTGGGACTGTGGTGGACGAACAGCAGCCAGTCGTCGACGCGGCACGGGCGGTGGAACCACATGGCGTGATCGATCGAGGCGAGAAACAGCCACTGTGCGGGTGTTCCGCCGCCGTCCGCATCGAGATGACCGAGAGCGGCGGTGCGCGCGACGGTGAGATCCGAGCAGAACGACAGGGCGACTGAGTGCATCACGGGATCGTCCGACAGCGCACCGCTGAACCGGACCCACATTCGCCGGTGCCGGCCTCCCGGGGAGTCCACGGTGTCGTAGACCGCATCACCGATGACCGGCCGAACCTGCACGACCCGCCGAATCTCCGACGACGGGGTGATCCGGGACCAGAACCGGTCGACGGATTCACCATGGGCCGGCAACGTTTCCGGTGCGGGTGCGCACGGCATGGTGATGTGACGGTCGGGCCCGCATTCCGCCCGCTTGAACGAGGCGGTGAGCGCGAGCAGTTCCTTGTCGCCCTGGATTGCGGTGATCTCCCGAAGCGCATAGGTGCCGCCGTCCCGCAGCGGTCGGACCCGATAACGGACCTCCGCATCGGGACGCCCCATGGCCAGGAAACAGGCGTGGAGTGAGCTCACATGCCGGGTCGGTTCGACGGTGCCGTGTGCCACGAGCAGGGCCTGGGCGATGATGTGCCCTCCGTACGCGCGGTCCGGTCCACCCGCACAGCAGATTCCGCGGAACTCGTGCGTCGCACCGGGGGTGCAGGCCTCGAGGCCCAACAGGCCGTGCATCTGTATCTCCTACAGGCTCGAAGACTTCTGGTGACTCAGGGACTTCGCGATGATCGTCTTCATGACCTCGTTGGTGCCGCCATAGATCCGCGAGACCCGGGTGTCCGCGTACAGTCGGGCGATCGGGTACTCGAGGATGTAGCCGTACCCGCCGTGCAGTTGCAGACACTTGTCGCTGACCCGGCCGGCCATCTCGGTGCAGTGCAGCTTGCAGATCGCGGCGTCGACCGCCGACAGCTCACCGGCCTCCTCGAGGAGTACGGCGTGGTCGACCAGGGCCTGGGCGGCGGCGTGATCCGCGACGCACTCGGCGAGCACGAATTTGGTGTTCTGGAAACTCGACACCGGTTTGCCGAAGACAGGACGGTCGTGGGTGTAGGCGTTCGCGTGCGCGATGGCCGCGGCGGCGGTGGCGCACCCACCCGCCGCCATCGCGAGACGCTCCCGGGGCAGGTTCTTGCCCAGGTACCGGAACGCTTCACCGACGTCGCCGAGCACGTCGGCGACCGGAATGCGGACGTCGGTGAAGGAGACCTCGCACGTGTCACTGAACTTCATCCCGATCTTGTCGAGCCGGCGGCCGACCTCGAATCCGGGGGTGGTGGTGTCCAGGACGAACAGTGTCAGGCCGCCCCGGCGATCGTCGCCGGGCTCGCCTGTTCGAGCGACCACGATCATGTGGGTGGCCTGGGATGCGTTGGTGATGAAGGTCTTTGCACCGTTGAGGACGTAGTGGCCCCCGTCAGGGGACAGCGTCGCGGTGGTGCGGATAGCCGCCAGGTCCGATCCGGTTCCGGGCTCGGTCATGGCCACCGACAGCACGGCCTCACCCCGTGCGCACAGCGGCAGCCACCGGCCGCGCTGCTCCTCGTTGGCGAGCATCAGCAGGTACGGCAGCACGATCCCGGAACTCGCCTGGTAGTTGCCCAGGGAGACACCTGCCAACGCGGCCTCCTCGCCGATGACCATCAGATAGCGGTAGCTCGTCGGCCCCGCTCCGCCGTACTGCTCGGGGATGTCGAACCCGGTGACCCCGATGTCACCGAGCTTGCGGTAGAACTCGCGCGGGGCGTATCCCTGCTCCTCCCACTTCGGGAACTCCGGCACCACCTCTTTGCGGAGGAAGGCACGGAACATTCCGCGGAAGGCTTCGTGCTGGTCGTCGAAGATGGTGCGCTTCATGGGAATTCTCCTCGTGCTGCCGACGGGCGTGCTGGTTGGTCCAGGTGTAGAGCTTGCGCATGGACCGCTTGTCGGGTTTCCGCGTGCAGGGACGCGCGGCCTGCCGAGCGCAGCCGGGCTCCGCCGGCGCGGTGGTCCGCGCCGAGCAGGGACACGATCACGGCGGTCTCCGTCATGCCGTAGCCCTGAACGAAGCTCGCATTGGGGAAGGCCGCCATCGCGCGGTCCAGGACGGCCGTGGGCATCGGCGCCGCCCCGTAGACGATCGACCTGACGCTGGTGACGTCCGTGTCCGGGAAGGCCGGGTGGTTGTAGAGCATCTGGAGCATGCTGGGGATCGAGGTCATCGTGTTGACCCGATGGTCCGTGATCAGACCGAGGACCTCGTCCGGGTCGAATCGGTTGGCGAACACCAACGTGCCGCCCACCATGGTCTGGGCCAGCATTCCGAGCAGCGCGATGTGGAACAGCGGGGCCATCACCAGCGCGACCCCGCCGGGCCCGCAGGACCTGGCAAACCCCGTGCCACCCAGGATCGAGATCATCAGGCTGCGGTGCGAGTGCATCACTGCCTTGGACTTGCCGGTGGTCCCGCCCGAGTAGATCAGCGCGGCCAGCGTGTCCCCGCCGGCGCACGTCGGCGACCTCCGGCCCCGCCGAGACCAGGTCGTCGTAACTCGGCATCCCCGCCGGCGCCGGACCGTCACCCAGGTACACGGTCGTCGTGGCGGCGTCGAGGCCGCCGACCAGCGGCAGGCACTCCTCGTCCACGAGCACGCAGGTGCTGCCCACGCCGTCCACCGCGTCGACGACCTCCGCGGCGGACCAGTTCCGATTGTGACCAGCGTGGCGACCGCGCCGAGCCACCACGTTGCCATCAGCGCCTCGAAATAGCGGTCCGAGTTGAAGGCCCAGGATGCCGACCCGGTCACCGGGTCCGACGCCCCGCTCGCGCAATGCCCCGGCGAGCCGGGCGACGCTGTCGGCGATGTGCGGGGCGGTGCGCTCACGGGGACCGCGCACGGTCAGCGGTTGGTGTGGTTGCTGCTGGACCGCCCTGTGCAGTAGTTGCGTCAGATGCATTGGCTCGCGTGCTCCTCGGGTCGGGGTGGCCGGTGCGGGGTGCCGGGGGCGCCGGACCGCGCAGGCGCCCCCGGCGCCACATCAGTTGAGTCGGAACTCCGCGTCGCCCACCAGGGCGACCACGCCGTTCTGGCGGGTGCAGGTGACCTCCAGCAAGGCCCGTCGGCCGTCTTCCGCGTCGAGGATGTCGGTGACGGTTGCCGAACAGGTCAGCTCGTCGCCGGGCCAGACCTTGTCGGCGAAGCGGATTTTGAACCGCCGGATGTTCTCCACGCCCATCCAGTCGGTCACGTAGCTGGCCAGCATGCCTGCCTGCAGCATGCCGACGGAGAACACGGACGGGAACCCGGTTTCTCGGGCGTAGACGTCGTCGTGGTGGAGGGGATGGAAGTCGCCGGAGGCGCCCTGGTACTTGACGAAGTCGGTGCGGGTCAGCGGAGCGTAGGTCCTGGGCTCGGCCTGCTGTCCGACGGCGAAGGTTTCGGTCGTGGTCATTTGCCCTCCTCGGCACTGCCCGACGTGGCGGTCTGGATGATGGTGCTGTTCTGGGTGGCGACCAGTTGTCCTGTCTCGTCGCGGAACTCGGTGATCATCTTCGCGAAGGTCATCACCCCGCCGCGCTTGCCGGGCTTTTCGAACTTGTCGCCGATGTGGGTCTCGGCGATCAGTGTTTGGCCCGCCCGCGGGAGGGGTCCGTGGAAGATGTACTCCTCCTCGCCGTGCAGGATGCGCCGACGGTCGAACCCGAGCTTCTGGAATCCCGACTGCTCCTGCGGTTCCCAGATCATCCGTCCGCTGGTCAGCATCGTCGGCGGGATGACGGCGCCGCGGCCGGCGTGTGCCTCAGGGTTGGCGTGCACGGCCCGGGCGAACTCCTGGACCTTGCTGTAGTCGATGGGGAATTCGTAGCTCACTTGGTTTCTCCTTCGATCTTCGGGATGCCTGCGCGCCTGGTCTCGACGGACTTGGGGAACGAGTCGGCGCCGAGCAGGTCGACCAGCTCGGAGACGCTCCACTGGCGGTCGTCGCGGACCTCGGCGGCGATCGAGTAGCCGCTGTACAGGCCGACGTAGCCGCCGTACACGCCGAAGACCTGACCGTTGAACGCGCACTTCTCGCTCGACAGGTAGGCGACCAGTGGCGAGCAGTTCGCGGGGTTGTAGCGGTCGAACACCGCGGCGTCCACCGGCTCACCGACGAGGTCCTTGATGCCCGGGGTGGCCTTGACCGGCTCGGTGCGGGCGACCGGTGCGATCGCGTTCGCCTTGACGCCGAATCGCTCGAGCTCACGCGAGGCGTTGACGACCTGGATCGCCAGGCCGGCCTTGGACGCCGAGTAGTTCCACTGACCGAAGTTGCCGTGCAGGCCAGATCCGGAGCTGGTGTTGACGATCGTGCGGACCGCCTGATTGCCGGCCTTCGTCTGCTCGCGCCAGTGGATCGCGGCGGCGCGGGTGACCGAGAAGGCGCCCTTGAGATGCACCGCGACCACGGAGTCGAACTCGTCCTCGGTCATGTTCCACAGCGTCGCATCGCGGATGATGCCGGCGTTGTTGACCACCGAGTGGAGATCGCCGAAGGCGGAAACCGCTACCTCGGTGAGCTTTTCGCCGACCGACAGGTCCGCGACCGAGCCCTCGACCGCAACGGCTGCGCCGCCGGCCGCGATGATCTCGTCCACTGTGTCCTGTGCGCCCCGCATGTCGTTGACGACGATTCTGGCGCCCTCCGCCGCCATCAGCAGTGCGTGTTCACGACCGATGCCGGCGCCGGCGCCGGTGACGATCGCGACGCGTCCGTCCAGTTGACCCATTGTCTTGTCCTCACTTCGTCATCGGCAACATCTGTTGCCCGAAACTTGTTGTGTCTGTCTGTCTTCCGGTTCAGGTTCGAGCGATTCGGGTCAGGAGACCTTCTCGTACAGCGTCACCACACCGGCCCCGCCGAGACCAAGGTTGTGCTGGAGTCCGAGGGTTGCGCCGTCCACCTGGCGATCGCCCGCGGTGCCGCGCAGCTGCCAGACGAGCTCGGTGCATTGGGCCAGGCCGGTGGCGCCGAGCGGGTGACCCTTCGACATCAGGCCGCCACTGGGGTTGACGACGACCCGGCCCCCGTAGGTGTTGTCACCGGCGAGCACGAACTTCTCCGAGCCACCCTCCTCAACCAGGCCGAGTGCCTCGTAGCAGAGCACCTCGTTGACCGTGAAGCAGTCGTGCAGTTCGACCACCTTGATGTCGGCCGGGTCGACACCGGCCTTCTCGTAGACGGCCTTCGAGGCCCGTTCGGTCATGTCGGAGCCGACGATCTTGAACATGTCGTCGTCCTCGAACACGCTCGGCTGGTCGGTCGTCAGCTCCTGCGCGGCGATCGCCACGGTCGCGGTGAGTCCATGCGTGCGGGCGAACTCCTCGCTGCACACGATGGCCGCGCCGGCGCCGCAGGTGGGCGGGCATGCCTGCAGGCGGGTGACCGGGCCGTAGAGGTGCTTCGAGCCCATCACCTCGTCGAGGGTGATCGGGTCCCGGAAGACCGCGTACGGGTTGTTCGCGGCGTGCGTGCGGGATTTGACCGCCACCCGGGCGAAGATCTCCGGGTCCATGCCGTACCGGTCGATGTACGCCTGCCCCGCGGCACCGAAGTACTGCATCGCCATCGACGGGTTGTCCCGGTCCGCACCGTAGGTGCGGTCGAGCACTTCGATGTGACGGCCCATCGGGGCGGGACGATCGCTCCATTGGTTGAGCAGCGCACCGGGGCGCATCTGCTCGAACCCGACGGCCAGCGCGCACTCCACCGCACCGGACTCGACCGCCTGACGCGCCAGCCACAGCGCCGACGAGCCGGTCGCACAGTTGTTGTTGACGTTGACGATCGGGATGCCCGTCATGCCGACCGTGTAGATCGCCCGCTGGCCGCTGGTCGAGTCGCCGTAGACGTACCCGGCGTACGCCTGCTCGATCGTCTCGAATCCCAGGCCGCTGTCCGTGAGCGCCGCACGGATCGCTCCGGCACCCATCTCGAAGTAGGCGTCACTGCGGCCGGGCTTGGTGAAGGGGATCATGCCCACGCCGGCGACAAGAACTCTGCGACTCATTTCGACTCCATCAGTTGGTTACTTTTCATTCACTGCTACTTCTATTGCTGCACTTGCTAAACGGTTTGTCCGGGTGATCTCCTGGTGATTTGCGATTCCGAAGTTGACGGCACGTCAGAGCAGTTCGAACACCGTCGCGTTGGCCATCCCGCCGCCCTCGCACATCGACCGCATGCCGTACCGGATTCCGGGATCGAGCGCCGTGCGTTCGGTGAGTGAGTTCAGGGCGTGAGCGGAGAGGGTGACCGCGTGTATCCCGGATAGTGCGCCGTTGCGCTTGCCGACCGGTGTTCGTACGGCATCGACGATGACCGCATCGCGCAGGAGACAACTCCTGGCAGAGAAGGGATTCGGTTACAGGCCCATGTCCTTGGCCACGATGGTTTTCATGACCTCGCTGGTGCCGCCGTAGATCCGGGAGACCCGCGTGTCCGAGTAGAGGCGCGCAATCGGGTACTCGAGGATGTAGCCGTAGCCGCCGTGCAGCTGCAGGCACTTGTCGATGACGCGGCCCGCCGTCTCGGTGCAGAACAGCTTGATCCGGGCGGCGTCGGCCGCGGTCAGCTCACCGGCGTCGTCGAGCTCGAGTCCCTTGTCCACCAGTGCCTGTGCGGCCGAGACCTCGGTGTCGCACTCGGCGAGGACGAACTTGGTGTTCTGGAAGGACGCGACCGGCTTGCCGAACACGTGGCGCTGCTGGACGTACTCCTTCGCGAATTCGATTGCCGCGACCGCCATGGACGTCTGGCCGACGCCGATCGACAGGCGCTCGCGCGGCAGGTTCTGACCGAGGTACGAGAAGCCGTGGTCCTGCTCGCCGAGCAGGTTCTCGACGGGCACCCTGATGTCGGTGAAGGAGATTTCGTTGGTGTCGGATGCCTTCATGCCGATCTTGTCGAGCTTGCGACCGAACTCGAAACCGGGGCTGTCGGTCGGGACGACCAACAGGCTCAGGCCGAAGCGGCGATCCTCGGTGGGGGCGGACGTGCGTGCGGCGACGACACACAGTTCCGAGTTGCGGGCACCGGTGATGAAGGTCTTGGCACCGTTGAGGACGTAGTGGGTGCCGTCCTCGGAGAGGGTCGCGGTGGTCCGGATGCCGGCGAGGTCGGAACCGGTGCCGGGCTCGGTCATCGCGATGCACAGCATCGTCTCGCCCGAGGCGAAACCGGGCAGCCAGCGCTGCTTCTGCTCCTCGTTGGCGAGGCGCAGCAGATAGGGCAGCACGATGCCGATGCTCACGGTGTAGTGGCCGAAGGCGACCGCCGCGCGGTTGGCCTCCTCCTGCATGACGGCCTGGAACTTGAAGCTGGTGGGGCCGGCGCCGCCGTACTCCTCGGGAATGTCGAAGCTGGTGGCGCCGAGATCGGCGAGCTTGTTGAACAGCTCGCGGGGGACCTGGTTCGCCTTCTCCCACTCCGGGTAGTGGGGACTGACCTCCTTGGCGATGAACGTCCGGATCGTCTCCCGGAACGCCTCGTGGTCGGCGTTGTAGACGGTGCGCTTCATGACTGTGCTCCTGGGGTGTGTGGTGATGCGAGGGTGGCTGCGGCGAGGACGGTCGCGGTCAGACGCGCCCGGCGTCGACGACCAGGCACTGGCTGTTGACGTAGTCCGATTCGGGGGTGCACAGCAGGTACACGGCGCCGGCGGCCTCCGTCGGCGTGCCGCCCCGTCCGAACGGGATCATTCTCGACGCGACGGCCATGCGGTCCGGGTTGACGCCCACGCGGATCTCGCGGCCGTCGATGGTCAGGGTGGTGTTCGTGTCCGCGGTCACCTCGGTCATTCGAGTGGCGATCAACCCGAATGCCACGGCGTTGACGTTGACCCGGTACCGTCCCCACTCCTTGGCGAGGGTCTTGGTCAGTCCGATCAGGCCGGCCTTGGCTGCGCCGTAGTTGGACTGGCCGGCATTCCCGTAGAACCCCGACACGGAGGACACGTTGACCACCTTGCGGTGGTGTTCGGTCGGGTTGGCCTTGATGAACGGCTGCGCCGCGCGCAGGATCCGGAACGGCGCCTTGAGGTTGACGTCCAGGATGGTGTCCCACTGCTCGTCGGTCATCTTCTGGATCACCGAGTCCCAGGTGTAGCCGGCGTTGTTGACGATGATGTCCAGGCCGCCGAACGTCTCGACGGCAGTGTTGACGAACCGCTCGGCGAACCCGTCCTCGGACACCGAGCCCACACAGGTCACCGCGTGGCCACCGGCTTCCTTGATGTCTCCTTCGGTTTCTGCGGCAGGCTCGGGATCGAGGTCGTTCACCACCACGGCAGCACCCTCGCGGGCGAGCTTGAGCGCGATTTCTCGGCCGATCCCTCGCCCGGACCCGGACACGACGGCGACCCTGCCCTTCAGATTTCTCATTCCCATCGCCTTTCCGAACGAATTAGGTTGAAACGGAGGACTTTTGATGCCAAGGACCTGACAAGCGCCCCGGCGTCGTCGGTGGCGCCCGCGGGGGCGGATTCGCGTCGCCCCGGCGGCAAGCCAGCTTTGTGAATTACTGACAATTCACTTCTAGGCGCTATCGAACCTTCTGTCAAGCGATATGGGTGAAGTTGTGCGGTCGATCGTGGTACTGGAGCCTTCACCACGTCGAGGTCGTGGGGCCGCATCGCGTGCCCGGTTCCGTGGGGCGGGGCCGCTGGACGCCACGCCGAAAGAAGTGACCCTTGACACACTGGGTGAAATGATCGAAAGTGAATGCGCAGTAATCGACTCGGCGCCCGAGGTGTGCCGCAGCCGGTTGTATCGCCCGGGTGGTCGCTCGGGCGATGCGTCCCCGCCGGGTGGGGGTGGTTGCGTTGGGAAATGCTACTCGTGTCACAGCATTTTTCGTGCACTCATTCTCGCCGTGACCGGGGGCGGTAGCCGATGTCGGACGAATGTCGATCGGATTTCTCATCGTGCCGATGACGCGAATCGGCCCTCAGTCGGACAACCCCCACCGCCGGGTCAGGGAGTCCGCACCTGCCTCCCGCGCCCCGCCGCCGGTTGTCCGGCGCCCTGCTCAATCGCGTTGTTCATCCTGCCCTCCCTCGAAGGATCCGCCAGTGACAACACACGAAGACACACGAGACGCAACCACCCGAGCCGGACACCGCAGCTCCGCTCCGCCGACACCGCTCGTATCGGGCCGGCGCGCGTGGGGACTGACCTCACTTCTGGTCCTTCTGACCGTCATCAACTGGGGCGACAAGGCAGTGCTGGGCATCATCGCCCAGCCGCTGGCCAAGGAACTCGGGATGACCGCGTCACAGATCGGGTTGGTCGGCAGCCTGTTCTTCCTGACCTTCACCATCGGCGGCTTCTTCTCCGGCGCCATCGCGCGCGTGACGACGCTGCGGTGGGCTCTCGCGGTGCTGGTGTTGCTCTGGTCCGCGGCGATGCTGCCGACGGTGATCACCGCGAGTTTCGCCGTGCTCGTGGCGAGCCGGATGCTCCTGGGACTCGCGGAGGGGCCGAGCGGGCCGCTCTCGCACACCGCGGCCTTCTCCTGGCATCCGCCGGCCAAACGAGGGCTCCCGGGTGCGCTGCTCGCCGGGTCGGCATCGTTGGCGAAGATCGCGGTCGCACCCGCGCTCGCCGTGGTCACGGTCACCTGGGGTTGGCGGGCAGCATTGGTGTGCATGGCGGTGCTGGGCGTGCTGTGGTGCCTGGTGTGGTTTCCGTCGTGGTCTGTCGGGCCCTACATCCGCAGTGGCAAGGAATTCAGTATGGCGGGCGCCGCGGACGGGGCCGACGCCCCGGCGGTGCCGTGGATCCGGATCTTCCGGACCCGAACGTTCATCAGCGCCATGATGTTGGTGATGTCGATCTACGCACTCGTCGCGATCGTGCTGACCTGGCTGCCCTCGTACTTCGAAGTGGGATTGGGCTACAGCAGGCTGCAGGCCGGCTCGATGTTCGCCTTCCCCAGCATCGCGGGCCTGATCCTGATGCTTCTGCTGTCCTCGTCCGGTGACCGGTTGACCTCACGGGGGGCGACCTCCCGGGTGATCCGCATCATCGTCCCCTCGATCGGGGTGCTCATCAGCGGCGTGATCCTGGTGTTGCTGCCCTCCGTGTCGACGCCGGCCCTCGCCGTGGCGATCGTCTCGATCGGCTACGGGTTCCTCGCGTCGGGCTATCCGCTGGTCATCGCGTCCATCTCCGAGATCTGCCCGCCCCGGCAGACGGCCGGGACCTTGGGAGTGTTCATGGCGATGATGGGTATCGGCGGCCTGATCGGGCCGTACGTCACCGGACGCATCGTCGACACCGCCGACTCCCCGGCCGTCGGCTACGCCACCGCCTTCCAGGTGTTCGGAGTGGTCGCCGTCGTCTTCGCGCTCGGCACCCTGATCTTCGCCAACCCCGAACGGGACAAGGAGATCATCCGGAAGGCGTTGGGGCGCAATGGCTGACCGAATGAACCCCACCATGCCGTCGACGGCAGCGAGTTTCCGATGTCCTACCCGGAGGTCGGGCTGGACGCCGTCCTGGCCGGTGCGGCCGCGTCGTACGGTGACCGCGTCGCGATCGCGGACGGCGCCGCGGACCTGACCTTCACGGATCTGTACGACCGGACCCTCCAGGTCGCCGCCGGTCTCCGTGCGAGGGGCATCGGCGGGGGAGACCGGGTCGCGATCGCGATGCCGAACAACCTGTGGTTCCCCGTCGTCTACCTGGGGACGGCCCGTGCGTCCCGATTGCCCGTCACCGGTGGGGAGCGTCGGATTCCCGTTTCCCGACACGGCCGTCGAGATCCGGGATCCCGACACGGGCGAACCGCTCACGACGGGGAGGATCGGTGAGATCTGGGCTCGAGGACCGCAGGTGGCGGACGGCTACCAGGGTGCGCCGGAGAGGACGGCGGAGCAGTTCGTCGACGGATGGCTCCGAACCGGCGACCTGGGCCACGTCGACGCCGACGGCAATCTGTTCGTCGACGGCCGTGCGAAGGACGTGCTGATCTACAAGGGCTACAACATCTATCCCGCGCACCTCGAGGAGATCCTGGCCGCCCATCCCGCGGCGGACGAGTGTGCCGTGGTCGGGGTCGAGAGCCCGGGCGTCGGGCAGGTGCCCTTCGCCTTCGTCATCGCAGCGGCGGGACACGCGCAGAGCGCGGACCTGGCGGACGAACGCGGGGAGTTCGTCGCGGCCCGGGTGGCACCGCACCAGCGGATCCGTGGCGTCAGATTCGTGGCCTCGTTCCCGATGAGTCCAGTGGGAAAGATTCTCGAGCGCGAACTGGCGTTGTCTGCCGGGTGACCTGCCGAGCGGAACAGTCGGTAAGCACGATCTCGTCTGAGGAGTATCTGTATGATGCGCATTCATATATGTTTGTGAATTCCTTGTAACGTTCAATGGCGTCCACGCGGGAGGGGTGGGTGATGGCCGAGCGGAGGCCACGCGACCGCAAGCAGCAGATCCTGGCGGCAGCCGGCGAACTGTTTCGTGAGCGGGGGTATCACAACGTCTCGGTATCGGACGTCACCACCCGGGTGAATATCACCGCGTCCGCTCTCTACCGTCACTACCGGAACAAGAACGATCTGCTCTACCACGCGGTTCTGGCCGGTATCGACGATCTGCAGGACACCGTCGACGGCTCGGCGGATCTGCCGTCGCTGCTGGCCGCCCTTTCTGGGATGTCGGTCCGCCGGCGCGGGCTTCCGCTGCTGTGGCAGCGCGAGGCACGCTATCTGCAGGACGAGCAGCGAGCCTTCTTGCGTAAGCGTTTGAGTGTCACCGTCTCCCCGGTCTTCGACGCTGTGCACGCACACCGGCCGGAGCTCGCCGAGGCCGACTGCCGACTGGTGGCGTTCTCGATCCTCGCGGTGTTCAGTAGCCCGTCCAGTCACCGAATCGTCATGTCCCATCGGCGAATGGAATCGCTGATACACGATATCGCGACCCGGGTGGCCCTGTGCCCCATCGGATCCGAGGCCGCGGCCGCATCCGGGCCGCCGGTGGACGCCATCGCGGTCCCGGTGTCTCGGCGGGAACAGTTGTTGACCGCGGCGGTGAGGATGTTCGACGACCGCGGATACCGGGCCGTCAACAACGACGACATCGGCGAGGCATGCGGCACGACGGGCCCGAACGTGTACAACCACTTCGACACGAAGCTGGACCTGCTGGCAACCGCGATCACCCGTGGCTTCGACCGACGTGATCTCGCGGTACGGCAGGCGTTGTCACGCGTCGCGGACCCGCGGGACACGCTCGTCGAGCTCCTGCGGGTCCACATTGCGTTCGCGCTCGCAGACGGGCACCTGGTCGGTCTGATCGCCACCGAACTGGGCGAGCTCCCGGACAGCGTTCGCAAGGCGTGCCTGCGGGCGCAGCGGGACTACCTCAGCCTCTGGGTCCGAGCACTGCTCGAGATCCGCCCGGGTCTGGATACCGTCGAGGCGCAGTTCACCGTCAGTGCCGCGTTGACGTTGATCGGCAATGCCGCCCGCATCAGCCAATTACACCGGCGCACCGACCTCGCCGATCGGCTCGCCGACCTGTGCACGGCGTTGCTGACGGACGAGAAGAATCCTCCGGCGGCACTCGTGGACGGAGGGTCCGGCCACATTCCGCGTTCGCATTCGGCGCAGGCACCTGCACTGGCCGACACCGCCAGCGCAGGTCGCTGGCTGAGGGAGAATGTTTGTTCGTGCTCACAGGGACTCCGAACTTCGACGTAATTGGTTCGGCTTGCGCACTGCCGGAACGGAATCGACAGCGAGCTCTATGCGTTGGAGTTCCAGACGACCTCCCACAGATGGCCGTCGGGGTCGGCAAAATAGCCGGAGTAGATGCCCCACGGGCGCATGTGCGCCGCCGCGGGCAGGGTGCCGCCAGCGGCTTCGGCTTGTGCCAGCAGCGTGTCCACTTCGGCCCGCGACTCGGCCGGGATCCCCAGACTGAATTCGGTTGAGCTGCGTGCACCGACGGGCATGCCGGCGTCCTTTGCCAGGTTGGTGCGTTCGTACAGGCCGATCATCAGACCGCCGTCGAGGGCGAAAAGGGCAATGGTTCCGCCAGCGTCGGTGACTTCGTCGTGGAGCTCCCGTGCGACGATGCCCTCCGTATGCCAGCCCAGACCGTCACGGTAGAAGGCGACCGACCGATCGAGATCGTCCACAGCCAGCGTGATGAAAATGATCCTTCTGCGCATTGGTATCTCCTATCGAGATCGACCGGCCCTGATGTTTCGGTCGGGGGTCCGTCAAACCCCGTGAGGATCTGTACCCACAACCCGCCGCGTTGCCCGTTGGATCACCGGGACACGCACCGTACTCGGGTCGTTGCTTGTGACCGCACCGATCATCCAGGCATTTGTCGAGTGGCGCGCATTCAACGACGCCATAGCGGCGAGGTTGAACGGACCCTGGCCGGGTGCACGATTGCCTGTGCAGATGTGGCGGCCGCGTCCTCGGTCTGCAATGCCTGCACGCGCAGACCGCGGATCGATGGGACGACCGGGGCCAGGATCCTTGCGTCAGCCAGCCGGCCAAACTTCCGCGATGGACGGATACTCGTTGGCGATTTCGTCGATGCGATCGTCGCTCGCGGTGTCAATCTCTGCTCTACGCCGTTGTGCAACGCGCAGGGCCCTTCCGGTTCTCCGGGAGACCCGCCGGGGCATTCGACTCGTACTCGTGAATGATTTCGTCGAGCCGTTCCGCGACAAAATCTCGTTTGCTCGTTGTCATCCCCGCTCCCATTCCAAGTGCGGACTGGGGTTACCCCGATTGCGCCGTACACAACCCCAGCGTTTCGACCCCTTCTCGGATGGATCGGCGGGTCGCTTCGCGCCCGCACACCTGGCTCGCGCTGATCAAGCTCGCAGCCACACTCTGATGCCGCCACTGGCGTCGGCCGTCGAACCGTGGGGCCTGCCCGAATTCGTCAGTGCCAGTCACGTTGACATGAATCCGGTGGCCCGCGGTTCGCCTCGGTGCAGAGGATGATCGGGGAGACATCGCAATCCCCGCCCCAAGGGTTCCCTTCCGGTTCGATTCACGAGCACAGGTCCGGGTCCGCATGGACTGGGCGGCCACACCAGGATAGAGACGGAATCCCCTCGACGACCCGGCCACCCAGCTGATCACCCGAGGCAACCTCCGGATGGTGACGCCGGTTACCGACCGCGCCGAAACGCCCTGAGCCGGAACCTCGTCGGGTCAACCAGCGCGGGATCGAGCCATTCGTCCTCATTCGCGGTCTCCGGTGACTTCACGGACGAACCCACCCAGGGACCGTCTCGCGCTACGGCTGACGATCGGCCATCCGCTCCGCGCCGCCGCGAACAATCTCGGTCGCGCCGACGTGGATCATCACCGGCGGCAGCTCGTGAAGGCCTTCGTCGACCGGCGAAACCAGCGGTCCCTCCTCGCCTTTCACTGTGATCCAGGCGAGTGCTCGGGGAAGGTGGCGCGGCCGCGTTGTGGACGCACTCGCCGATTGCTCGTACTCCGGCCGCTACGGATTCAGTCCAGCGGGACACAGGCAGGGACGCGGGGCCGGCGAGCGGACACCGGTCTGTCGACTCGACGTTCTGCCGAGCCCATCTGCACGGCACCGACCTGCCCCGGGACATCGGAGGCTTGTCGAATTGCGAGAAACCTGCTCACTGAGCAGGCCGATCACGGGCTCGGTCGCTCCCGTGGTGTTCGGGGAACGAAGATCCATCAGCTCTCCGACGGTGACGGCCGACCGCTCCTTGTGCTTGCCGGGCCAGGTCAGGGGATCGCCCGCCGTGTCGGCCCGGCACGCAGAGTTCGTCGCTCGGCCCAGACCCCATCCGGCGCCCACCCTCACCGCCACAGCCGATCTCTTTCCGGACCTCACGGTCGACGTGACGCAGACGTTTGGTTTCACCGGGCTGGGGCATCTCAATCGGAAGGGCGCAGTTGCGCTGTGCCTGCGCTCGGACGACGGCGATCTGCACCTCGTTGGCAGTTCGCCCGAGGACAAAGGATGACACGATCATGCGGAATCTGTGGGTGGGAATGATCATCGGTGCCGCCACCGGAGCGGTGATCGGTGCGATCGTCGACGGAGGCAAGAGGGCAAGGGAGCTTGCCGTCGAGTCCGGTCACTCCGTCACCAGCGCGGTCAAAGCGCACGCGCCCGAGATCCGAGAGCGGATACAAGCGGCGGATTTGCCGACAAAGGCGCACGACGCCCTCGAGCGTGCGCGTGAGGCACATGTCGTCGAGCGGGCACGCGAGGCGCACGTGGTAGATGCGGCCAAACGAGCGGCGGAGAACGTGCGAGAGGTCGTGACACATGCCGCTGGGTCGGCGTCGGACCAGGTCCGTCATCGAACCGGACACGCGACAGGCGAGAGCTGACGATCGTCCGCCTTCGTTCGGGCGCTCGGGTGGGGCTGTCAGGCGGCGTCGCAGGTGTCCACGCGCCGGTGTCGTCTGCTCCGGAGCGCGACTGCCCCAGCAGGCCTCGGTGGTCGAGGCAACACGGTTTCCGTACTTCGCCGGCCGGGTACCCGCCTTCGCATGAAATCGCTCACTGCAATTGCCCTGACCGCTCTCGCCGTCGGCGTCCTTGCCGGATGCGGCGACGGCGACTCGGACGGCACCGACGACATGCGCACCGGAATGGGACATGGCGCGACCAGCGCCGGCAATGCGATCGACCAGGCGAAGCTGAAAGCGTTCGTCGTCTCGTTCCGCACCGGCTACGGAGAACTGGCGACGAACCGGTCGGACGAGGACATCGAGAAGATCGTGACGCAGTCGTGCGGGGAACTCGCGTCCGGGATGAGCAAGGAGACAGTCACGGCGAACATCGAGGCTGTCGCCGCGAACGGACCGACCAAGCCGACCCCCGAGCAGTCCGCTGACATCTACAACCTCGTCCACCCCGCCTGCCCCTGACGGCTTCCGGCCGACATCGACCATCGCACTGTCATCGGCCGAGATGGTTGACCGAGCACCGGTTCTGGGTATCCGAGACCGGACCGCTCGTCTCTGGTACGCGCGGCCGACCGATCGCGGACCGCGACCGGTCCGACATTCGAAGGGAATGCAGATGAGTGGCATCGACAAGGCCAAGAACAAGGCGGAAGAGCTCGGTGGCAAGGCCAAGGAGACGATCGGGAAGGCCACCGGTGACAGGGACACCGAAGCCGAGGGCCACGCCCAGCAGACCAAGAGCAACCTGAAGCAGGCTGGAGAAAAGGTCAAGGACGCTGGCGAAAAGGTCAAGGACGCGTTCAAGCACTGACCCGAGGTCCGTCGCCCGACTCCTCGTGGGCGGGCCAGGCGGGACGAGCCGGGTCGTCCACCGTCGCGGTGGGCGACCCGGCTCGCGAACTGCGAGGGCCCTGTTCGGCTCAGCTGGTCGCCGGCCCGCTCAGGTCGATGTCTTCGCCGATCGCCATCCCGGATCGACTGTGCCCCAGTCGAGTTCCCTTGCCGGTGCTTCTGCCGTCAGGAGATCTGGTTGAGCAGCGCGAGCAGAAGCAGGCTGAGGACGAAGAACGCCACGACCACGCCGCCGAGTCGCAGCAGGTGCGGCCAACTGTCGTCGAAGCGGCGGCGACGCCGGCGTTTCGTGCGGTTCACGGCCATCCGGCTGCTACCTCGGTGCCCGCCGCCCGAGCACGGATTCCCACCACGGTGTCAGCGGGCTCGGGTCCGGCCACACGATGACGGTTTCGTCGCCCGACTCCGTGCGTGGTTCGGCACGGCGATGCCGGTCCTCACCAGGTGCGGGAGTGACACTCTCGACGCTCATCGTGGCCTCCTTGCCGGGCGGCGTGGTCAGACGCCGCAGCGTCGGGTGCCCATGACAGCGTCCGATGAAACATGTGGGGTTCGTTCACTCGGATCGGTCCTCGACGGCCCACCAGGTGGGGTCGACCATCACGAACGCCGCATCGGACTCGGGGGCGTCCTCATTGCGTTGCGCGACACCGGTGACCCGCAGCAGTTGACCGACCTCGAGGTCACGCCGCCCACCCTTGCCCTCGGTCACGCGCAGCAGCAGGGTTCCGGAGTCGTCTCCCACGCTGATCGCCCGGGCGTCCGGGCTCTCCTCGTCGATCTCCTCGACACGGCCTTGCACCACGGTGCGCACGCCGTTGGTCAAGCGGCCGATCTGCACCGCGGCCCCCGACGGTGCGGGGTGCTCGTACGACTCGATCCGTTGGCGATCGGCCTCGACGACACGACACTGCCAGTGCTCCAGGAGCCGACCGAGACGGCGCCGGCTCGGTGGTCGGACCCGACCCCGTACGTCGAAGGGCACCACGGTGGCGACGGCATCGGGTATCCGCGACACCTCCCGTGCGATGGCGTCTCCGGTGCGGCCGTGCAGCAGCCGGCCGAGCACCGGTGAGGCCACCCGGCGCGGCAGCAGCACCGTCACGTGTGCCTCCCGCGTGCGTTCGAGAAGGTCGATCACGTAGTCGCGGGCGGCGGGAGCGATTCGGCGGTCCGGACAGTCGACGATGTGCAGCGGTGCGTCGATTCCGTAGTGGTCCCACCGTTTTCGCAGCCTGTCGGCGTGCTCGGCGTCGACGACCAGGTGCAGCGCGAACAGGCTGTCGGCGCCCAGGCTCCGGCCGTACCGCAGCGCCTCGAGCACCGCCAGGTCGAGGGCGTCGGCGCACACGATCGCGTGGTGCTCGGCGGGTGCCCCGCGGTCCTGCGCCTCCGCGCGTAGGCGATCGAGGATGGCCGCCTCGGTTCGGTACTCGTGGTTGATCCCGATCAGCGCCCAGACCAGGAGCGGAAAGACCACCACGACCAGCCAGGCGCCTTCGGTGAACTTCGCGACCGCGAAGATGGCCACCACGACCGTCGACACGACTCCCGCGGCGAGGTTGATCGAGAGGCGGTGCCGCCAACCGTGTTCGCGGCGCGACAGGTGGTAGCGCGTCATGCCGAGGCCGGCCATCGCGAATCCGGTGAACACGCCGATCGCGTACAGCGGCACCAGCGCGTTGACCGAGCCGCCCGATACCACCAGCAGCACGATCGACAGCACGGCGAGGACGACGATCCCGTTCGAGAACACGAGACGATGCCCGCGGCGAGCCAGCTGGCGCGGCAGGAACCGGTCCTCCGCCACGAAATCCGCCAATGCCGGAAACCCGTTGAAGCTGGTGTTGGCCCCGGTGAACAAGATGGCGGCGGTGGCCACCTGCACCAGCAGGTAGAGAACGTGCCCCGCCGGTCCGCCGCCGAACACTGCCCGGGCGATCTCCGCGAGCACCGACGGGTACCCGGACTGGTACGGGGTGGCGTGCGTGGCGAACGCGAGATACGAGACCCCCGCGACGAGGAACCCGAGAATCCCTGCCATCACGGTCAGGACGAGACGCGCATTGCGGCCCACCGGCTCTCGGAACGAGCGGATCGAGTTCGAGATCGCCTCGATGCCGGTCAGGGATGATCCGCCGTTCGCGAACGCCCGCAACAGGATCAGGACCGTGGCGCCCATCACCAGCCCGTTTCCCTGGTGAACGGGGACGGCGCCGGTCAACTGCTCGGGGTCGTAACGAGGAAGGCCTGTCACGATCTCCCTGAACACGCCGACGATGATCGTCAGCGTGAGCATCGCGATGAAGAAGTAGGTCGGCATCGCGAACAGCCGACCCGCCTCCCGGACGCCACGCAGATTGCCGTACAGCATCGCCAGCACCGAGGCGACGGCGATTTCGACGCTGTACGGTCCGAGCGCAGGCACCGCCGACACCACCGCGACGGTCCCCGCCGCGGACTGCACCGCCACGGTGACCACGTAGTCGACCAGCAGCGCGGCCGCGGCGATCTGCGCGATTCGGGGCCCGAGGTTGTCCCGGGCCACGACGTAGGAGCCGCCTGCCCGGGTGTATGCGGTGACGACCTGCCGGTAGGACGCGGTGACCAGGATCAGGATCCCGAGGATCACCCCGGTCACGGGCAGGAGCAGCACATACGCGGCCAGTCCCGCATACGGGAGCAGCTCGATGAGGATTTCCTCGGTGCCGTAGGCCGACGACGAGATCGCGTCGGGGGACAGGACCCCGAGCGCCACTGGATTCGACAGGTGCTGTCGCCGGATCTGCCGGGTGATCAGGGGCCGCCCCAGCAGCAGACGTTTGATCAGGTACGCGGGCGTTTCCCCGGTCGCGGCAGCGTGTCCGGCGTTCCTCACCACGGAACGAGGCGACCGGGCGTGGGCGGTGGAGCGGGCGGAATCGGACCCGGCCCGGGTCCCGGCACCGGAGTGGGTCTCGGCGGCGCCGGCCCGGGCGGATTCGGATCGGGTTCGGGATCCGGGAACGGCGGTGGGGTCGGAATCGGGGGAGTGGGAATCGGTGGCTGCGGCGGCGGCTCGGGAACCGGACCGCTCGCGATCGCGGAACTGGTGGCGCTCATGCCTTCCGAGTTCCCCCCTCGTGTGGGTTGAACGTGCGTACACGATCGGCCCCTTCCCTGACGGGGCGGCGCCCCGGTGGCGCCACCGGTCCACCTCCACCCTTCTCCCCATCGCCGGTGGGTGGCAATGCACGCGCGGTGGCCCCCGTGTTCGACGTCCCGTTGACATGGCGGCGACAGATCTCCGCCCCTTTCGCTGAAGGTCACGAGGTGCGATCCGGGGTCGAGCTTCGAATGTGTTGGCGCACAACAGGCCCGGGCTCGCCGCCCGCCCCGGTTCCTCGGGTCGATCCGGTTCGCGTCGGCCACGTTTCGAATCCGGACGCCGCGCTCGCAAGATCGACGGGTCGGTCGACCAGGTCGATGATGGTCGGGATATTCCCCGATCGCAACGCCCCGATCCACCTCGTGGTGTAGTCCTCGGCCGGCAGGCCGGTCGTGCGGGAATCGGGGAATATATCGGGGAATATTGTGTCAACCGGCCGGTTTCTATAATCAAAACTCATTGGTGATAGAGGTGATCGGAAGATGGCCACAGCGTTCGTCCTTTCCGGTGGGGCCAGTCTGGGTGCGGTGCAGGTGGGCATGCTCGGGGCGATCGCCGAGCGCGGAATCGCCCCGGATCTGCTGGTGGGTACCTCGGCAGGCGCGTTGAACGCAGGCTATCTGGCCGGCCACGGCGCGCAACCGGATGCGATCGCGGGGTTGGGTGCGTTGTGGCGGTCGTTGCGGACCTGGCAGCTGTTCCGGCCGGACCCGCGCCGCGCTGTGAACACCCTGCTGGGGCGGGGTACGGCCGTGTTCGGCGCCCAGGGCCTGCACGAGTTGCTCGATCGCCATCTGACCTTCTCGCGCCTGGAGGACGCCGGAATCGCCCTGCAGGTGATCGCCACGGACCTGCTCACCGGCGAGGAAGTGGCGCTCGATTCCGGGCCGGCAGCCGCGGCGATCTTGGCGAGCAGTGCGATTCCCGGGATGCTGCCGCCGGTGACGTGCGGTGAGCGCACCCTGGTCGACGGCGGGCTGGCGGACAACGCCGCCATCTCGCGCGCCGTCCAGGCCGGGGCGGGGACGATCTATGTGCTGCCGTGCGGCTACCCGTGTGCGCTGACGAGCCCGCCGCGCAGTGCGCTCGGGACGCTGACTCAGGCGATGGCACTGCTGGTGCATCAACGGCTGCTGCACGACATCACGCTGTATGCGAGCGAAGCGGACCTGATCGTGCTCCCACCGCCGTGCCCACTGTCGGTGAACCCCATGGACTTCGGGCACGCCGACGAGCTGATCCGCCGCGCTCACACCGAGGCCGCGAAGTTCCTGGCCGTCGACGGCGGCCGCCGAGAGGATCCCGCCGCGCACATCCGAATGCACACGCACGCGACCGCCGTGACGGTCGTCTCGCGGTGACGGCGGGTGATCGCGCAGGACCGGGAACGAGGGTCCAGGTTGCCGCCGCACTGGACCGACTGGGGGGCCGTGACGATCAGTGGTTGCGGAGCGAGTCGATGAGTTCCTTCTTGGTCATCGACGAGTACCCTGTCAGCCCGATCTCCTTGGCCCGCTTGCGCAGTTCCGGCACGGTCCGGTCCTGGTAGGACCCGGCTTCGCCGCCCTTGCGGCCGACGGAGCTGCGTCCCCGGTTGGCGGCCGCGTTCGAGATGCGCGCCGCCTTCTCCTTGGACGCGCCCTGGTCGCGCAGATCCTCGTAGAGTTCCTGGTCGTTCAGGTGCGGGTCCGAGCCTTTCCGAGGCATCGTGTCCTCCTTCGCGGTCGTGTCCCGGTTCACGTGTGGCGGGGACGGAATGCACCATGCGCCACACCGATCCGTCCCAGTACCAGTCCGAGGGCTACCATTCCGGCGCCGAGTCCGAAGTGCAGCCAGTTGCCCGCGGTGTTCACCGGGACGAAGTTGGCCGTGCTGTGTTCATCCACGATCAGGCCGTAGATCCACAACGCCAGGTAGATGCCCCCGCCGCCGACGAGATACGTCGTGGCGGCAGCGTGGGTGCGGGACATCGCAACGCCGGCGATCCCGAAGATCAGGTGCACGATGTTGTGCAGAACGGAGACCGTGAAGGTTCCGAACAATGCCGGACCTGATTCGTGGCCGGCGAACGCGAGCAGGTTGTAGTTCCTGGTCACTCCCGGGATGAATCCGAGCACGCCGACGACGAGAAACACCAAGCCGAGGACGAGGGCGGTGACCTGGACGGGAGACCCGCCCACGGGGGTCCGCTCCGATTGCGCTTCCATCGTTCCACCTCCTTGAAAGTGGGTGGCCGCTACGCGATCGACCGCGTGCAAGCCATACTCCGGACGCCTCGCCGGCAAACGCGCGGCACGGGACCGGTCATGACGGATGGGTGCCGGAAGCGCGGTCCCACGACCGGTGTCGGGCGAGGGCCCCGGTCAGTTCGTTGAACAGCGCGCTCGGCAGGTCGTCACCGGCGGCCACCGAGGTCACGACGCCGTGCTCGGCGACGACATCGGGCCGGTCGGCCAGCGGCTCCTCGACGCCTGCCACGCGCAGCAGGTCCAGGCCGCTGCCGAAAGCCGCGATCGGCTTGGCGTGCTTGTACGCATCCCTGACGAACTGGACGGCGTCGCAGTCGTGTGTGAGGGTCGCGACCGACGACGGGCCGCAGGGCACCACGACCGCGTCGTAGAGCACCGAGTTCATCGTGACGATCGCTCGATCGGCGGCGAGCGAACCGCCGGATCCGCCGTCCAGTGTGCCCTCGGTCGGTGCGAGTACCTCGGTCACGGCGCCCCGATCGTGCATCGTCTCCTGCAGGCGTTGTACACCGACGACGTCGACACCGTCCGCAGCGAGGATCGCGATCCTTCTCGTCGCGATCCCCGAGGGTGCCTGCCGGAGCTGGGACAACGCGGGGGAGGAGGCGCCGTCGTCGATCAGGAGGTCGTGACGCGGGGGCGTTTCCCCGATCAGCGATGCGACCCGGGTGGCCAGACGGTGGCAGATCAGGTTGAGCTGCGCGAGCACGCGGGTGCGGATCTCCGTCGCCCGCACCTTCCCGAGTTCGAAGCCGAACGCGGAAACGATGTGGTCCTGTTCGACGCCCGACATGCTGTTCCAGAACATGCGGGGCTGGCTGTAGTGGTCTCTGAAGCTCTCGGCACGTACCCGTTCCTTCGGCCCCTGCACCTGGTCCTTGTGATGGTGGTAGCCGCTCTCCGGCGCGAGCGCGGGGCACCCGCCGCCGAGCGTGTTCTCGGAGTACGCGGTGCGGCCGCGGGGGACGGAGTGTTGACCGTAACCGTCCCGCTGATTGGTCCGGACCTCGGTGACGGGTCGGTTGACCGGCAGCTGGGCGAAGTTGGGCCCGCCCAGCCGGATCAGCTGTGTGTCCAAATAGCTGAAATTGCGGGCCTGCAGCAATGGGTCGTTCGTGAAGTCGATTCCCGGCACCAGGTTCGCGGTGTGGAAGGCGACCTGCTCGGTCTCGGCGAAGAAGTTGTCGGGATTGCGGTTGAGGACCATGCGTCCCACCGGCAGGACGGGCACCAATTCCTCGGGGATCAGCTTCGTCGCGTCGAGCAGGTCGAACGGGATGGAGTGTTCGCCGGACTCCCGGATCAGCTGAACGCCCAGTTCCCATTCCGGGAACTGTCCGGCCTCGATCGCTTCCCAGAGGTCGCGCCGGTTGAAATCCGGGTCCCTGCCTGCGATCTGCTGGCACTCGTCCCACACCAGGGAATGCACACCGAGGGTCGGCCGCCAGTGGAACTTGACGAACGTGCCGCGGCCGTCGTCGTCGACGAATCGGAAGGTGTGCACGCCGAACCCCTGCATCATCCGATAGCTCCGCGGCAACGCCCGATCGGACATCAGCCACATCACCGCGTGAAGCGTCTCGGATTGCTGCGACACGAAGTCCCAGAACGTGTCGTGGGCCGACTGCGCCTGCGGCATCTCGGTGTCCGGTTCGGGTTTCACCGCATGAATCAGATCGGGGAACTTGATGCCGTCCTGGATGAAGAACACCGGGAAGTTGTTGCCGACGAGGTCGTAGTTGCCCTGCCGGGTGTAGAACTTCGTGGCGAAACCCCGTACGTCGCGGACCGTGTCGGCCGACCCGCGGGATCCGACCACGGTGGAGAACCGGACGAACACCGGGGTCTGCTGGTTCGGATCGGTCAGGAACTCGGCCGCGGTGTACGGAGACAATCGGCCGTCGTACGGCGTGAAGTGCCCGTAGGCGCCGGCACCTCGGGCGTGCACGACCCGCTCGGGGATGCGTTCGTGGTCGAAGTGCGTGAGCTTCTCACGAAAGTGGAAGTCCTCCAACAGGGTCGGGCCGCGTTCTCCCGCGGACAGCGAGTCGTCGGTGTGCGCGACCGGCACACCCTGCTGCGTGGTCAGCTGTCCGGTGTTCTCGCCCTCGCGTGCCGAGTCGAGCTGGTCGTCCTTGGCGTCCGTGGTGTGTTTCGGATCCCCGCCTGGTAACGGCATGTTCACCATGGTCGGGCACCTTCTCTCGGTTGTTCGGTGCGGGCGACTCCGTCGTACCCGGTCCCGTCCGCGTTCAAACCGGCCGGCGGGCGTCAGCCCTGGGAGCGGGCGCGCTTGCGGCTGCCGCCCGTCGAGGCCTTCGCGGTTCGTCCCGTGGCCGGCGCACTCGCGGACTTCTTCGCCGTCGACCGCTTGGTCGTGCTCCCGCTCTGCTTCGCCCTCGCCCGCGAGGAGCCGGCCTTCGACGGCGGGGTCCGCGATCCCGCGGCTCGGGTCGATTCGATGCTGTTGGTCAGCGCTTCCAGAAGGCTCGTGACCTCCGCGTTGTCCGACGGCTGCTCCACCGGCTGCTCGACGGTCTCGTGGCCCTCGACCTTCGTGTCCACCACGGCCTTCAGCGCCGTGCGGTAGTCGTCGTGATACTCGGTCGGGTCGAAGACCGGCTCCGACATCGCTTCGATGAGGCCACCGGCCATCTTCATCTCCTTGGCCGTGACCTGCGGCGGATCGCTGTCGAGGAAACCGAAGTCGGGGGTGCGCACCTCGTCCGGCCACAGCATGGTGTCGATCATGATGACGTCCCGGTACACCCGCAGCAGCGCGAGCGACTCGCGCTGCCGGATCGCGATCTTGGTGACGGCGACCTGACCGGACTTGTTCATCGCGTCGCGAAGCATCACGAAGGGTTTGACTGCCGTCTTCTCCGGCTCGAGGAAGTAGCTCTTGTCGAAGTAGATCGGGTCGACCGATTCGATCGGGATGAAGTTGAGGACGTCGATCGTGTGGGCGCTCGGCAGTGGCAGCTCGGCCATGTCCTGGTCGGTGAGTATCACCACGCGGCCGTCCTCGGTCTCGTAGCCCTTGCCGATTTCGTCGTAGGGCACCTCCCTGTCCTCGGCCGCGCAGAACCTCCGATGCTGGATCCGACTCCCGTCCTCGACGTGAACCTGGTGGAACGCGAGGCTCTTGTTCTCGGTCGCCGTGTAGAGCCGCACCGGAATCGCGACCAGGCCGAACGTCACCGTGCCCTTCCACATCGAGCGCATACGACACCGCCTCCGACACATCGTTCCCCGGTCGTCGTTCGTCTACCCACCGAGCTGCCACGGGAAACGCGGAGTTCGTGTCGCCGCCCGTTCCGGAAGTCGAGGACGGGGTGGACCCTCACCTTCCGCCTCGCGACACCCGTTCCGGGGCACTCCGGTGCACGCAGCCACCCGTGGCCGACGAAGACGACCCCGTGA
Organism: Rhodococcus olei; assembly: GCF_039540555.1. Taxonomy (NCBI): domain Bacteria; kingdom Bacillati; phylum Actinomycetota; class Actinomycetes; order Mycobacteriales; family Nocardiaceae; genus Rhodococcus; species Rhodococcus olei. Next base: position 30,672 of record NZ_BAABFB010000072.1, read on the forward strand.
CCGGACGGTCGCGGGTGGTCGGGATACGGGAGTGTGATGGGTGGGTGTTCTCCTCCACGGGGCGGGGCCTCGCCCTCCGGCGCGCCGGAGGTTGGTGTCCGTATCCGCCCGACTAGCTGCGGTCGAGTTGGGGTAGCAGGGTTTCGCGTGCCAGCAGCAACACCGCGGCGGCGACCGGGATCGCGAGCAGCGCGCCGACGATTCCGAGAAGCGCGCCGCCGATCAGGACCGCAACCACCGTGACCAGCGGTGGCACCTTGACGGTCCGGCCGATGATCTTCGGCACGAGCAGGTAGTCCTCGAACAGGCGCAAGGCGATGAAGAAGACCACGGTGGCGAGGGACACGGCCAGGGACACCGTCAGTGCAACGAGCGCGACCACGACGCCGGCCAACGTGGATCCGACGACAGGGATCAGATCCAGTACGGCCACCAGCACGGCCAGCAACAGCGGGTACGGCACGTCGAAAACCAGCAGCCACACGAAGGTGAGCACGGCCGTGATGAGCGAGATCAGCAGGTTCCCCAACACGTAACCGCCGACCTTCGCGAAGATCTCGTCGCCGATGAGAATCGTTCGGGGTCGCCGGGAACTCGGTGCAAAGCGGTACAACGACGCACGGATCCTGGCGAAGTCCGCGAGAAAGTACGCGGTGAGAACGACGACGATCACGATCCCGGTGATCGCGCTGAACACGAACCTTCCCGCACCCACGATGCCACCGAGCACGCTGGGCACCGATTCACCCTCGACCGCCCGCTGGAGCTGGCCCTGCAGGTGAAATCGGTCGTTGATCTGATCGACGACGGGGTAGCGCCGCTGAAGGTGCTGGAGGTAGTCGGGAGCATTGTGGACCAACGCGGTGCCCTGCGTCACCAGCGGCGGTATCGCGGCGGCCAGGAACCCGACGAGCAGACCGAAGGCAATCACGAACACGGTCGTCACCGCCACCCACCGGGGCAGCCTGCGCCGGACCAGCCAGGACACCGCGGGTTCGAGACCGATCGCAAGGAAGGCGGCGACCGCGACGAGTACGAGGACTCCACGCGCGGCGACCAGCACCTGGATCAGGCCGTAGGTGACCGCCACTCCAGCTGCCCCGGCCATTCCCACCATGAACGGCGAGCCACGGTCGAATCGGGGGCCCGACGTGCCGAAGGGGTGGGTGGGAGTGCTGAGCCGGGCCGCGGCCTGCTCCGCGGCGACGATCCGGTCTCCCTCCGCGTCGGTGTGCGGTTGCCCGACACTCTCGTCGTGAACCTTGTCGGCGTGGCCGTCGGCCGCGTTCGACGAGTCGTCGCTGTCGAGCATGGGAGCCTCCCGCTGTCACATCTTGGTGTGGCGCGCCATCACGAAGCTGTACAGGCCGTAGGCGATGATTCCCAGGCCCGCCAGGACCAGCATCACCGCGCCGGCGGGATGCGTCAGAAGCGTCTTCAGTGCCCCGTCGAGACCGGTGGCCCGGTCCGGCTGCGACCGCAACGCGGCGACGACGAGGAGTACTCCGACACCGGCGAGGACGATTCCCTTGGCGACGTACCCCACGATGCCCAGCCGTCGTACGGCATCTCCCGGGGATCCCTCGAGGTCTTCGAGGAAGCTCCGGGTCGCGCCCTTGTAGACGTGGTAGCCGCCCACGGCGACGATCGCCACACCGCCCGCGACGAGTGCGGCTTTCCCGCCGGGGGTTTGCATCAGGCGCACGCTGATCCCCGATTCCTGCGCGCCGCTGGATTTTCCGGCACCCCGGGCGAATCCCAACGTGGTGAACGCGAACACGAAGTAGGTCACGGACAGGGCGAAGGCCTTGGCCCGATCGAAGGCCTCGGACCATAGGCCCTGCGACTTGGGGTCGGTGGCCCGCCCGAGGATCGTTTCGACGAGGCGCCACAGACCCATCATCGTGAACGCGACAACCGCCACCCACAGGGTGAGGGGGCCGCCCGGCGTGCTCGCGAGTGTCGCGAGTGCCCCGGACTGGTCGACCGTTCCACCTCCGCCACCGAGGACCAGCCGTATCGCGATGTACCCGATGATCAGGTGGACAAGGCCACTGGCGAGGTATCCAGCCCGGGCGAATCGCTCGAAGACGCTGTTCTGCGCCACCCGCGCGGGGGTGGACGCAGCGCCTCCGGCTGCTGTCGCTGCTCGACCCGTCACCGAATCAGATCCCATGCTCGATCCGTCCACTCCACGGTGCGACGATGACGGACATCACAGTCCCTTCCTCTCGGTTTCGCCGCCGGACTCCGGACCGCGCTCGAAAACGTCGCCCGATCACTCCGTGAAGGCCGTCCTCGACCTTGTCGCAGGGCTGCTCGAGATTCCCCTTGGCCTGGTCCATGGTCATCCGTCTCCCTGCGTGGTTTCGTTCGGCCCTGAACGCCGACGGTGCCGATGAGCGACGACGCGTCGCCTGACGGCGTGATACCCGACCGCGGACGCCCGGAAACGTGTCACCCGGCTCGCCCTTGCAGAGGCCGACCGAGACCAGGTGGTCGACTGCTTCCGTGTACCGGGCTCGTCCGTCGCGGTCGGCTTCTTCGGAGAGCGCCGTGAGCCAAACCGGGCAGGGGTGATCCGATCGGCCGGTGCGGGCGTCCGCCCGAATGCCACGGGCTTCTCATTCCGGTTACAGGAGGGTTCCCAGCGGCCCGAGATCGATGTTGAGGTCCTCGGGCTCGAGCCCGAAGTGCTCACGCAACTCCGTCATTCGCTTCTCGAGCAGCATCAGCGTCGTGCCGACCCGTTCGATCTGCTCGTCGCTGAGGTCGCCCTCGTCCACGCGTCTCAGTGCCTGACGTTCCATGAGCTGCCTGAGCAGTTCGACGATCGTGAGGACGAGGGTCACCAGGCCTCGTTCCACGGATTCCGGGTCGGCGCCGATGCGTTGCGGCAGTCCCGCCGCCGCGGGACCGGGCTGTCGGTCAGCCATGGGTGACCCCGCCCGAACTCGGCACCACCGCGCCGGATGCCGGTAGCGCCCGCACCGAGGAGATCAGGGTGCGCAGGGAAACCTGGACCAGATCGACGTCCGCGATCGAGAGCGTGATGTCACCTGCGATGACGACTCCGCCCGCAAGCACTCGGTCGAGCAGATCCACCAGTGCGACTCGGCGTTCTCGGCCCTGCTCCGACGACACGGTCACGACGGCTCCTCGCCACTGTCGCCGTCGATTCCGGTGAACGAGTACGGCGGCCATGGACCGGTCAGATCCAGCCGGAGCCGCCGGGAACTCTCGTCGAGCGCCGTGACGGCCTCGGCGAACTCGCCCGCTCGACTGCGGTCCACCAGATAGGTGCCGTTGAGCGGCATCCAGGCGCGCGTGCCCACGAGCACCGGCGCCGTGGCGGGTTGGCGGCGCCCAGCCACGGCGATTCGCAGGAGTGCGTCGTGCACACCGTCGGCTTCCGCTTCGACTTCGCGCTCCACCGTTTCCCGATAGGACAGTTCCGTGCGCCGCCGAGCGAGGTAACGAGCGCCGGCGCCGGCGGTCGTGTCCGTGGCGGCGTCGCGGTCCGGCGGTGCGGTGGTGTCGGCGATCGCGCGCACGCCCCACTCGGCGCGCCCTGTGATCTGGCGAAGCGCGGCGTCGAACTCCCGTCGGCGTTCGGCCAGCAACGTCCGTACCCGATCGTCGTCCCGGCAGACGGTGGCGAGTCGGAGGGGGACCGTGTCGGTGGTGTGGGCCACGGCGGCCACCACCCTGTCATGGGCCCGTGCCACCACCTCCAGCCAGTCGAGGTCCTCGAGGTTTCGGCGCAATGCGGCCTCGCCGAACTCGTCGAGGCCGACAGTGCCCACGATCGCGGTGAGCCCGGCCGCCTCGATCGCGCGGGGACGCTCACCGGCGACGCCGGCCGGGAGTCCGCTGAGCGGACCCTCGCCGACGACCGCGTACATCCACACGCCGGTGCCGTCATCGACCACGTTCGTCCTCCTCGGGCTCCCGCACGGTGTCCGGCGCCGCCGACATCCGGGACCCTGATTCGACGGCGGGCACCGTGCTTCCGGGCTCGAGCTGCGCCAGCCGTTCCCGCAGAGCGCGGTTCTCCAGTTCGAGGTCACGGCTCGATCCGCTGAGCCACGGATCGTGCTCCCACCAGTCGATCCCGACCGCCTTGGCCGTCTCCAGGGATGCGATCACCAACCGCAGTTTGATCGTGAGCAGCTCGATGTCGAGAAGATTGACCTGGATGTCCCCGGCGATCACCAGGCCCTTGTCGAGGACACGCTCGAGGATGTCGCCGAGGCTCGTGGACTGATGTCCCGACCCGTACGGCTGCGGAGCGGCTGGACCGCTGGCCGAGATGGTCATCGCGGGTCCCGCCCCGGATCACTGCTGCCGCGCGGGTATCGCCGTGTCCGCCGGTACGCGAGCAGGTCGCCGTCGAGGGTGAGTTCCACCTCGTACAGGGCCAGGATGTCCGCGGAGGTCGGGATACGACGGTCCTCCACGACCTCGGTCTCCACCAGCCACCCGTCGTCGGTGGGTGCGACCGAGGTCGCTCCGATCGGCTCCCGGCCGGTGAGTTCGACCATGTGGCGCACGGCGACTGCCGCGGCCTCGGCCGCAGAGATCGTCGCGGGTTGCGACGGATCGCGGTCGTCGATGTCGTCGCGAGGCGCCTTCGGCATGGCCGATCACTCCTCTGGGGTTCACTGGTCCGGGGCGGTCCCGGGCTCCGTGCGCTCGGGGCGGGCTCCGGCCTGGTTCGTCAGGCGCGCCAGCACACGTTGCTGGGCGCGCCGCGTTTCCTCCGCCGACAGGTCACCCGCGGCGGCCGTGTCGTCGATTGCTTCCAGCTCCCGCCGGACCGCGGCCGGATCGTGGAGCTGGTTCTCGACCTCGTCCTGGATCAACTCGCCGAGCCAGATGACACCCCGGACGGGCGCGAACGGCAAGCCCAGGACCGCGGAGAACAGTCCCATCGTCACTCCTCCGGCTCCGGTTCGCGTTTCATCACGAAGTCGTACGCCGCCATCGGACCCAGTACGCGGATCTCGACGCGACCCTCCCAGTCGCGTGCAAGGCCGGCCACGGTCTTCTCGAGGTCGTCCTGCGCGGCCACGTCGAGGAGCACCGCCACGTGCGCCGCGTCCAGGTCGTGCGTCGGGGGACGCAGGCTGACGGCACGGGCGAGCGGCTCGAGCGCGTCGAGCACCGATCGGGTGTCCGCATCGCGTTTGGCGTCGATCGCCTTGCCGACCAACTCGCCGAGCGCAATGCGGGCCGGACGGCTGGCGTCCTCGGGTTTGTCCCGGATCTCGTCACGAAGCCGCGCCGCTTCCGCGTTGTCGGTCAGCACCTCGTTCAGGATCGCGGACTCGGCGTAGCGACCCTTGACGACGTACTGCGCCTGCCCCTCCAATTCGTCCAGGGCAGCGCGGAAATCGTCGTGGTTCGGACTGAGCAGTTCCTCGGTGACAGCGTCCGTGTCCGTCATCACCGCCCCGAAGCGGAGTGGCAGGACGGGTGCGACGCCGGCCGAACCGTCCAGCAGTCGGGCGTGCGCCTGCAGGTCCTCGGGTGTGCCGAGCGGGTGATCGACCGGGATCTCGCTCACGAGAGCGGCAATCTCGTTGTGCCGCACCGTTGTCACGTGCCCTGGCGGATCACCCACGCCGGACGCGTCGGGGTTGGTCTCGACATCGGCCGGGACGATACCGTAGACGTACGTTCCGGTTCCCGAGCGTGTTTCGGTGCTGTCGTCGGATGTCGACATCATCGCTCCCTTCGCTGGTTCGATGGCCGCTCGGCGCGCTCCTCGCGTCGGTCCTGAATCTCTCCGAGGAAATCCGACACCTTCTCACCGGCGGCCTCGAGCGCTCCCTTCGTCTTGTGTTTCGCACCGCCCTCGGCGATGTCACCGACCAGCCCCGGGAGCCCGACCGGTTCGCTCTTGGAGATCTCGAGCCGGTTCACCGCCTCCGCGAACCGCAGGTAGGTGTCGACACTGGCGACGACCACGCGGGCGTCGATCGTCAGCAGTTCGATACCGACGAGTGACACGCGCACGAAGGCGTCGATGACCAGGCCCTTGTCGAGGATGGTGTCGATAACGTCGGCAAGTCCGGAGGCGCTCGGCCGTCCGAACCCGCCACCGCCGCCGGGTCCCTGTGTCGCTATGGTCATCTCTCGGACTCCTGCTTCTTCTCGGTCCGGCGCGACTTCTCCTTCCGCCGCGGCTCGGGACGTTCACGACGCCCTGTCGACTCGCTCCCGCGGCGCGTAGCGCCGGACGAGCCGGCTCGCTTGGCGTCGGAGGACGTGCGGCGCCGCCTGGGTCGGGACTCGGATTCGGTCGATTCGTCGTCGGCCGTCTCCGCGCCGCGCTCCTCGTCTTCGTCCTGGTCCTCGCGCTCCTCGTCTTGCTCCTGGTCCTCGCGGTTCTCGGGTTCCTCGACCACCTTGCTGTCGTGGATCTCGCCACGCCAACCCTCCACGTCGTCCGGGTGGAGGGCGCTCTGCGTCATCAGGTGGCGCTGGAAGTGTTTGAGCTCCAGCCGAGCCCGACGGCCCTGAGCACGCCAGACGTTTCCGGTCTTCTCGAACAGGCCCCGCGGGTGGTACTCGAGGATCAGGATGATGCGGGTGAGCGAAGGGGCGAGTTCGTGGAATGTCACGGCCCCGTCGATGTACCCCTTGTTCCCGCTGGAGCGCCAGATGATGTGCTCGTCGGGAACCTGCTCGAGAATCGTCGACTGCCATGTCCGGCGAGACCAGAAGACCTTGGCCGTCCACGCGAGCTTCACGTCCGACTTCTGTTCGACCTGCTCGACCTTCTTCATGAACTTGGGGAACTCGCCGAACTGCGTCCACTGATCGTAGGCAAGTTGTACCGGCACACCGACGTCGATCTGCTCGACGATGTTGGTGAGTTTGATCTTCTTACCGCCCTTGCCCTTTCCCCTGGCTCCGGTGAACGACTCCTTGATGTCCTCGAATTTCCGACCCGCCAGATCCTTCACGCTCGACAGCCCGGCACTCATCGCCGCCGACAGGGGCGACTTGCCTTCGGCCAGCTTCTGCGATCCGGTGACGGCGGCGAGCAGGCTGCCTCCGGATCCTTCGGCGTAGTCGGTCAGTCGTTCGGCCGCGTTGCCCACCTTGTCCGTGAGGGTCGACACGGCGCGCTCGGCCAGGGTCCCGACCAGATTCTCCACCGAGTGTGTCAGTGGTGCGAGGTCCTGAGCGGGGGTGGAAGCGGCCGAGCGGCCGGCCTTGCTCACCGTGCCCACGGCATCCTTCGCAACCTTCCCGAGCTTCTCGGTCGCATGTTCGACAGCTTGGGTCACCGGTCTCACCTTCCTGTGCGACGCACGGGCGCGCGCGTCGCTGTACTGCTCTCGGAGCGTCCGGTGCGCCGTGACGGCGTCGACTCCGAGTCCGCACCCGAGCGTGTCCGGGTGCGAGGCCGGCCGGAGGAGCGATCGTCCGAGCTGCGGCGGCGACGTGACGCGGCCGGTCTCCGACCGCCCCGCTCCTCGTCCTCGTCCGGCTCGTTCTCGTCCTCGTACGGCTCCTCTTCGGGTTCTTCGTCGTACTCGTCGTCTTCGGGCTCGCGGGCGTCCTCGTCCTCGAAGTCCTCGTCGTGCTCGTCTTCCGGTTCCTCGTCAGGATGTGACTTCGTCCTGCGCGCGCGCGTCTTCCGCGCCGGCTTCTCGCGGGCCTCTTCCTGGTCCTCGTCTTCCTCGTCCGCGGGTGCGGACTCGCGCTGCTGCAGGCGGCCGGTCAGAGCGTCGATCCGATTGGCCGCGGCCGTCGCCGCGGCGGCGCGGGCCGCACTGGCCAGGTCGCCCCGCACGGACTCGGTGATCTTGCCGAGTTCGGCGGAGGACCCGAGCGCATCGACGGCCTGCTGCATGAACTCGCGAGGGGTCCCGGGCAACCGGCCGGAGAGGCCTCCACCGGCGAGCATCAACGCGAGTTTCATCTTGCGGGTACGGCCCAGGACATACCCCGCACCCACTCCGAGTGCCAATGCCGCTTTCGTTCCGGACTTCATCGTCGATTCTCCTCGTCGACCGCGCCCCGTGGTGGGGTCGAAACGTTCCTTGTCGAGCCGGGGACTGGACCTCGATCACGGGGCCCGGGCCTGACCACGACAGTGAGTACCCAGGCTCCGAGGTCCGAAACCCTCCGGACGGGAGACTCGACATCGACGGTCGATTCGCCCGCCGTGGCGGTCGTGACAACGGACGGATCCCGCCCGCGAGCGGCGCGGGAGGCCCGGGCGGTGACTGCCGAACCCTGCAATCGGCGCGAAAGATGCGAATTCCCGGTGCGGAGGAGGTCTATCGTGGACAGGGGCCCGCGCGCAGCGGGTGGAGTGGGGCTGTGATGCATGAACTGGCGATCGCCCAGAGCGTGGTCGAGGCCGTGTGCGAGCGAGCAGGTGACCGTCGCGTCCACAGTGTGCGTGTCGCCGTGGGTGAGTTGTGTGCCGTGGTCCCCGACTCGATGCAGTTCTGTTTCGAATTGGTCACCGCCGGTACGGTCGCGGAGGGGGCCAGACTCGACATCGAGATACCAGCCGGGTGCGGCCGCTGTCGCAGCTGCGGCGCCGAGTTTCGTCTTTCCGACCCGATTCTGTTGTGCGCGTGTGGAAGTGCAGACGTGGAGGTGCGGTCGGGTCGAGAGTTGCGAATTGTGTCGATGGAAGTGAGCTGAAGCGATGTGCGCCACCTGTGGCTGCGGTGATGCGGGCCCGCGGGTCGTGGTTCCCGCCGACCAGCACGACCACCCTCACGACCACCTCCACGATCACGGATCGGATCACCCGCCCGGCCACGAGCATCCGCACGGTCACGGTCACGGTCACCGCGAGGCGCCGGTGCACACCGAGACCGTCGCGCTCGAGCAGCAGGTGCTCGCCAAGAACGACCTGCTCGCCGAGCGCACCCGCGGCTGGCTCGACGATCGCGGGGTGGTGGTCGTCAATCTGATGAGCTCACCCGGGGCCGGCAAGACGACGCTGCTCGAGCGCACGATCCGCGATCTGTCGACGACGACTCCCATCGCGGTGATCGAGGGCGACCAGGAGACGCTGCTGGACGCCGAGCGCATCCGCTCCACCGGCTGTGCGGTTGTGCAGGTCAACACCGGCGCCGGTTGTCACCTGGACGCCACGATGGTGCACGATGCGCTCACAGCGCTCGGGCCCGCCTCGGACACCCTGTTGTTCGTCGAGAACGTCGGGAACCTGGTGTGCCCCGCGCTGTTCGACCTCGGTGAACGCGCCAAGGTGGTGCTCATCTCGACGCCCGAGGGAACGGACAAGCCCTTGAAGTACCCGCACATCTTCGCGGTCGCGGATCTGGTGATCGTCAACAAGGTGGACCTGCTGCCGTACGTCGACTTCGATCTCGAAATGTGTGTGCGCCATGCCAAATCGGTCAACCCTGACGTCGAGCTGATCGCACTGTCGGCCACCACCGGTGACGGCCTCGACCAGTGGTACCACTGGGTGGCCGACCTGCGGTAAACGAGTGAGTGATTCGTTGACATCCGCGGCCGACGAGGCCTTAATGGAAGGAGCGTTGCGCGGTGGGTCGAGGGTCGACCCCTGCGAGATGGACGTAGGAGCCCAGCCTGCTCCGAAAGGGTGATTGGCATGCCCACACCAGAATCTCAGGCGGCCGCAGAGCCCTTGATCCACGTGCTCTGGATCAACGCGGGACTCAGTTGCGACGGCGATTCCGTGGCCCTCACGGCAGCAACACAACCGAGCGTGGAGGAGATTGCGCTCGGCGCGCTGCCGGGACTGCCGAAGATCGCCGTGCACTGGCCGCTGATCGACTTCGAGTGCGGACCGGAGGGAGGCGCGGACGACTTCCTGGAGTGGTTCAGGAAGGCGGATCGCGGCGAACTGGAACCGTTCGTGCTGGTGGTCGAGGGATCGATACCCAACGAGAAGCTGCACGACGAAGGGTACTGGTGCGGCTTCGGCAACGACGAGGAGACCGGGCAACCGATCACGACCAGCGAGTGGCTGGACCGGCTCGCCCCGAAGGCGACGGCGATCGTCGCGGCCGGCACCTGCGCCACCTACGGAGGCATCCACGCCATGGCGGGCAACCCGACGGGTGCGATGGGCGTGCCGGATTACCTTGGCTGGGAATGGAAGTCGAAGGGAGGAATCCCGATCGTGTGCGTGCCCGGCTGCCCCATCCAGCCCGACAACCTGGCCGAGACCCTGACCTACCTGCTGTACCAGGCGACGGATCAGGCGCCGATGATCCCGCTCGACGAGGCACTGCGCCCGCAATGGTTGTTCGGCAAGACGGTGCACGAGGGGTGCGACCGCGCCGGGTACTACGAGCAAGGCGACTTCACCACCGAATACGGCTCACCGAAGTGCATCGTCAAGATCGGATGCTGGGGTCCGGTCGTCAAGTGCAACGTGCCGAAGCGCGGATGGATGAACGGCATCGGCGGCTGCCCCAACGTCGGCGGCATCTGCATCGGGTGCACGATGCCCGGATTCCCCGACAAGTTCATGCCGTTCATGGACGAACCGCCCGGCGGCAAGCTCTCGACCAGGGCCGTCGGCGTGTACGGCTCCGCGGTCCGGCAACTGCGCAGCCTGACGACGGAGACCCTGGACAAGGAACCGTCCTGGCGTGCGCCCGGCACGCAGCTCACCACCGGCGCAACCCGAACCTGGTAGCGCCGCATCGAGGAAGGCCAGCGACGATGACAGCCACCGATCCCGAGACCGCCACCGACCTGGTGGAGATGGCGTGGGATCCGATCACCAGAATCGTGGGCAGTCTCGGTATCTACACGAAGATCGACTTCGCGAATCAACAGGTCGCCGAATGTCACAGCACCTCGTCGATCTTCCGCGGGTACTCGTTGTTCATGCGGGGCAAGGATCCTCGCGACGCCCACTTCATCACCAGCCGGATTTGCGGCATCTGCGGCGACAACCACGCGACGTGCTCCTGCTACACGCAGAACATGGCCTACGGCGTCAAGCCTCCGCATCTCGGAGAATGGCTCGTCAATCTCGGCGAGGCCGCGGAATACATGTTCGACCACAACATCTTTCAGGAGAACCTGGTCGGCGTCGACTACTGCGAGAAGATGGTCTCGGAGACGAACCCGGGCGTGCTGGCGAAGGCCGAGAACACCCGGGCTCCTCGCGAGGACCAGCACGGCTACCGCACGGTCGCGGACATCATGCGCTCCCTCAACCCGTTCACCGGGGAGTTCTACCGGGAGGCACTGCAGGTGAGCCGGTCGACCCGCGAGATGTTCTGCCTCATGGAAGGGCGCCACGTGCACCCCTCCACGCTGTACCCGGGCGGCATCGGCACCGTCGCGACGATTCAGTTGATGACCGACTACATGACCCGGCTCATGCGCTACGTCGAGTTCATGAAGAAGGTCGTGCCGATGCACGACGACCTCTTCGACTTCTTCTACGAGGCGCTGCCGGGTTACGAGAAGGTGGGGCTGCGGCGCACCCTGCTCGGCTGCTGGGGCTCGTTCCAGGATCCGGAGGCGTGCAACTTCGCGTATCGGGACATGGAGAACTGGGGCCGGCGGATGTTCGTCACCCCCGGCGTGGTCGTCGACGGCGCACTGGTGACCACCTCGCTGGTGGACATCAACCTGGGTCTGCGCATCCTGCTCGGCTCGTCGTACTACGAGGACTGGTCCGACCAGGAGACGTTCGTCAAGACCGATCCGCTCGGCAACCCGGTCGACCGGCGCCACCCGTGGAACCAGCACACCAACCCGCGGCCGCAGAAGCGTGACCTCGAGGACAAGTACAGCTGGGTGATGTCGCCGCGCTGGTTCGACGGCACCGACCACCTGGCCCTCGACACCGGCGGCGGGCCGCTCGCCCGGCTGTGGTCGACGGCACTGGCCGGGCTCGTCGACATCGGCTACGTGAAGTCCACCGGCTCCAGCGTTCAGATCAATCTGCCCAAGACGGCGCTCAAGGGGCCGGTCACCCTGGAATGGAAGATCCCGGAGCACGGTAGCAACACCCTCGAGCGCAACCGGGCACGCACGTACTTCCAGGCGTACGCCGCCGCGTGCGCGCTGCACTTCGCGGAGCAGGCGCTCGTCGAGATCCGCGCCGGACGCACCAAGACCTGGGAGTCCTTCGAGGTCCCCGACGAGAGCATCGGGTGCGGCTTCACCGAGGCCGTCCGCGGAGTCCTCTCGCACCACATGGTGATCCGCGACGGGAAGATCGCCAACTACCACCCGTACCCGCCGACGCCGTGGAACGCCAGCCCACGCGACAGCTACGGCACACCCGGGCCGTACGAGGACGCGGTGCAGGGCCAGCCGATCTTCGAGGAGAACGACCGCGAGCACTTCAAGGGCATCGACGTCATGCGCACGGTCCGCAGTTTCGACCCGTGCCTGCCCTGCGGCGTCCACATGTACCTCGGGGACGGCAAGACCCTCGAGAAACTGCACTCGCCGACGCAGTCGCTCACCGGGGAGTGACGGATGGATCGGTGGCGGGAGTCGGGTGAACGTATCGAGGCGCTGCTGGACGCGAGCGCGGCCGCCGGACCGGCGGCCCGGGCCCGGACCGAGGACCTGGTCCGGGAGGTGGTGGGGCTCTACGGCGCCGGGCTGGCCCGGATCCGCGACGCGGTGAGCCGATACCCGGAGCTGCTGGACGAACTCGCCCGCGACGACCTGGTCGCCAGCCTGCTGCTGGTGCACGGACTGCACCCGCACGGCCCGGCGACGCGGATCCGCACCGCCCTCGACGGAGTGCGGCCCTACCTGCAGTCGCACGGCGGGGACGTCGAACTCGTCTCGATCCACGACGACGTGGTCCGGCTGCGGCTGCTCGGCAGCTGCCACGGCTGCCCGTCGTCCGCGGTCACCCTCGAGTTGGCAGTACAGGACGCGGTACGGGCGGCGGCACCGGAGATCACCGACCTCGAGGTCGAGACCACCGCCGAAGCCGACACCGCGCCCGACACCGCGGTGATCCCCGCGGCCTCCCTGTTCACCCGGATCCGCTCCGAGGCCCGGGGAACCTGGTGCGCGGCACCGGAACTCGACACCGTCGGCGAGGGCGACGTCGGCGGCTTCGTCGTCGCCGGCCTGTCGGTGCTGGCATGTCGACTCGCCGGCGAGATCCTCGTCTACCGGGATCGGTGCCCGGCCTGTACCCACACGTTCGCGGGAACCGCGTTGCACCGCGCCGCGGGGACCGGCACGGCCGTCCTCCGGTGCCCGAACTGTTCGGCCCATTTCGACGCGCGGGCGGCCGGCGCCCGCCTCGACGGTCGCGCCGGCGACCATCTCGACCCGGTGCCGGTCCTGGTGCGGGACGGGGTGCTGTCCGTCGCGGTGCCCGCCGGAGTGCCATGATGCCGTCCCCGTTCGACACCTTGCAGCGACTCTCCGCACCGCAGCCCGCAGGGGAGCGGTGCGAGATGTGCGCGGTACCCGTCGACGACGGGCACGCCCACGTCGTCGACGTCCGGGCACGGCAGTTGATGTGCGTCTGCCGGCCCTGCTACCTGCTGTTCACCGACCCCGAGGCGGACCTGCGCTACCGGGCGGTGCCGGAGCGGTACCTGTCGTTCCCGGACTTCGTGTTGCCGCCCGGCGCGTGGGCGGCCCTGGAAATCCCGGTGGGCCTGGCGTTCTTCTTCCACAACTCGTCCCTCGACCGCACGGTCGCGCTCTATCCCGGCCCGGCCGGCGCGACCGAATCGCAACTGCCGCTCGACACCTGGGAGAGGGTCCGCGCCGACAACCCCTCCCTCGTGTCGCCACGACCCGACGTGGAGGCGCTGCTGCTGCGGGCGCCCCGCCGCGGACCGGCCGACTGTCACCTGGTGCCCATCGACGCCTGCTACGAGCTGGTGGGCCGACTCCGCCGCGTCTGGCGGGGGTTCGACGGCGGCTCCGACGCACGCACCGAACTCGACGCGTTCTTCACCGGGCTCGCGCGGCGCAGCCGGCCCGCCGCCTCGGGGGGCCGGTCGTGACCAGCCTGGAGTTCGCGGTCACCGACATCGCCCCGGAACCGTACGCGGTGACACCGAACCTGGTGGCGCACCTCCGGATCCGCGAAACCAGCGGCGCCCGGGTGCACAGCGTCGCGCTGCGGTGCCAGGTGCGGCTCGAACCGGGACGCCGCCGCTACGACGCGGACGCCGAGCAGGCCCTCGGCGACCTGTTCGGTACCCGGGACCGCTGGGATAGCACCCTCACGTCGTTCGGGTGGCTGCAGGCCGCCACGATGGTGCCCGGCTTCACCGGCGAGTGCGACGCCGCGCTGCCCTTGCCGTGCACCTACGACTTCGAGGTCGCCGCCGCCCGATACCTGCACGCCCTCGGCGACGGCGCGGTGCCGTTGCTGCTGCTGTTCAGCGGAACCGTGTTCACCCGCGGCCCCTCGGGACTGGTCGTCGAGCCGGTGCCCTGGGACCGCGAGGCCCGCTGCGAGCTGCCGCTCGAGGTGTGGCGAGAGCTGATCCGCACCCACTATCCCGGCACCGGGTTCGCCCGGCTCGGCCACGACACCCTGACCGCGCTCACCCGATACAAGGTGGCGCACGGACACACCGACCTCGACGCGGCGGTCGCCGCGCTGCTCGCGCGGGAGGACCGGGACGCGACCGTGCCTGCGGACGCCGCGCCACGGCCGGGGGAGGCCGTGTCATGAGTGCCGACGCAGGGTGTTCCGCGGGCTCCACTCCGGCGTCTGATGGTCGTTCCGCGGGCTCCACTCCGGCGTCTGATGGTCGTTCCGCGGGCTCCACTCCGGCGTCTGATGGTCGTTCCGCGGGCTCCACTCCGGCGTCTGATGGTCGAGCCGCAGGCTCCACTCCGGCCGGGGTGCGCGCGGTCGCCAACGCCGTCCTCTACGAGGGCTATCTGCTCTACCCGTACCGGGCGAGCTCCCGGAAGAACCACTCCCGGTGGCAGTTCGGTGTGCTCGGCCCGCCCGGCGCCGCCGCGGCCGGCCTGGGCGAAGAACCGGGGCTGACCGCGCAGTGCGTGCTGCGGCCTCTCGGCGCCGACGCCGCAGTCGAGGTGGCGGTGCGGTTCCTGCAACTGCAGACCCGGACCGTGCAGCGCCGCGACGCCGACGGCTACCGCACCGTGGACGAACTGACCGTCGCGGGCCGATCGTGGGTCGGCTGGGACGAGGCGGTCGAACACGAGATCCTGCTCGGTCCCTTCCCGGCCGGGAACGCCTGCCGTCCGTGCACCGTCCCGATCACCGTTCCGGGTGGTGAGGACGTCGACGAGCTCACCGCGCCGGACGGAGCCGTCGTCGGGCGGGTGCTGCGCACCCGGTGGCCGCTGCGGGCCGAGCTCCGCATCGGCGCCAACGGACCGGGCCGGCTCGGCGCCCCGGTACCGCTGAGCGTCACGGTCGAGAACAC
The DNA here is from genome assembly GCF_039540555.1 of Rhodococcus olei. Lineage (NCBI taxonomy): Bacteria > Bacillati > Actinomycetota > Actinomycetes > Mycobacteriales > Nocardiaceae > Rhodococcus > Rhodococcus olei. Next base: position 46,070 of record NZ_BAABFB010000072.1, read on the forward strand.
CGCTCCCGCCCCGGCCGACAGCGCCACCGCCCTGCGCACGTCGCTGCTCGGCGCCCACCTGATCGTCACCGCCCGCGGCGGACGATTCGTCTCCCTGCTCGAACCACCCGAGGACGCCGCCGATGTCGTCGGCACCTGCGCGCACTCCCGGTGCTTCCCCGTCCTGGCGGGCGACCCCGATCCCGCCACTGCGGGCGAGGCCGCAACGCTGCTGGTGTCCCCGATCATCCTGTACGACCACCCGCGAGTGGCCGCGCAAAGTGCGGGAGACCTGTTCGACGCCACTGAGATCGACGAGATCCTCACGCTGCGGGTGCTGACCCTCACCGACGCGGAGAAGGCCGAGGCCCGCGCCACCGACCCACGGGCGGGCGACATCGTGGACCGCTGCGAGGCCATGACTCCGGCGGAGCTGCAGGCCCTGCACGGCGTCCTGATCGACCCGCAGGCCGGCGGCGCACTGGTCCCCGCGGTCCCGGACGGTGTCGACTGGTGGACACCGGAGGCGGACACCGGCGTGCACCCCGACACGGACGGCGTACTGGTCGCCGGTGTGCGGGTCGCGAAGGGCAGCCTGGTGCGCCTGCACCCGTCGCGCCGGGCCGACGCGCAGGACCTGTTCTTCGACGGCCGCCTCGCCCGGGTGTCCACCGTGCACGCCGACGTCGACGGCGACACCCACGTCGGCGTCGTCCTCCTCGACGACCCGGCCGCGGACCTGCACGCCTGGTACGGGCGCTACCTGTACTTCGCGCCCGACGAACTGGAACCCCTCGGGAGGAATGAGGAGACATGAGAACGATCGGAATGCTGACCACCGCGGCGGTGGTGGCGGCCGTGCTCGCGGCAGTCGCCGTCACGGTGCAGTCCCTGCCGGACATCAAGCGGTACCTGCGGATGCGGAGCATGTGAGGGGCGGCGGGTGCGGATCCTGGTGGCGGGAATCGGCAACATCTTCCTCGGCGACGACGGTTTCGGCCCCGAGGTGGTGCGTCGGCTGCCGCCCGAGTGGCCCGGGGTCCGCGTCGTCGACTACGGCATCCGCGGCATGCACCTGGCCTACGACCTGCTCGACGACTGGGACGCGCTGGTGCTCGTCGACGCCCTGCCGCACTCCGGTGAGCCGGGTGCGGTGCGGGTCTTCGAAGCGGACACCGCCGCTGCCGGTGGCGCCCGCCTCGACGGGCACGCCATGGACCCTGCGGCGGTGTTCGCGAGCCTCGCGGCCCTCGGCGGCCATCCGCCGCCCACGGTCGTCGTCGGCTGCCAGGTCGCGCACGTCGGCGACGGCATCGGGCTCTCGCGGCCGGTGGCCGCCGCGGTGGGACCGGCGGTCGACGCGGTCCGGCGGACCCTGCGGCGGCTCGAGCGCGGCGGTGCGGTCGCGGCCGCTGCACACGGGGAGGAGGGCTGACCGATGTGCCTGGGCATCCCGGGCCGGGTGATCCGGCGACTCGACGGCTACGGCGGACAGCTCGCACTCGTCGACGTGGCCGGCGAGCGGCGCAAGGTCAACGTCGGCATGCTCGACGACCCGGATCTCGGGCCCGGCGACTGGATCGTCATCCACATGGGTTTCGCGATGGAACGGGTCGACGAGGCGGGCGCGGAGCGGGCGATGGCCGGCCTCGAACTGCTCGGCAGGCACCCCGACGACTCGGGGCACCGCCCCGGTGCCGATTCGGGGCGCCGCCCCGGTGCCGAGCCGGGAGCGCGACCGTGAGGCCCGTCATCGAGCGGCGGCGCCTGATCGTGCGCGGGGTGGTGCAGGGCGTCGGTTTCCGCCCGTTCGTCGCCGGGCTGGCCCGCGAACTGAGGCTGGGCGGATACTGCGGCAACGACGACGCCGGCGTGTTCCTCGAGATCGAGGGTCCGGCCGCGGATCTCGACGAGTTCGCCCGCCGACTGCACGTGGACGCCCCGCCGCTCGCGGTCCTGACCGACGTGCGTGGCGCGACGCGGGCCCCGCGCGGCGAGTGCGACTTCCGCATCGTCGAGAGTCACCGCGCCGCGGGAGCCCGCACCCTCGTCCCCCCGGACGTGGCGACCTGCGCCGACTGCCTGCGCGAGCTGCACGACCCCACCGATCGGCGGCACCGGCACCCGTTCGTCAACTGCACCCACTGCGGCCCCCGCTACACCGTGATCACCGACCTGCCCTACGACCGGCCGGCGACCACGATGGCACGGTTCCCGATGTGCCCGACCTGCGCCCGCGAGTATGCCGACCCCACGGACCGCCGATACCACGCGCAGCCGATCTGCTGCCCGGACTGCGGACCCCGGATCTTCGCCGAACACGACGGTGTCCGCGTCGACGGCGACACGAACGTGCTGATCGCAGTGCAGTCCGCCATCGCCGCCGGTGCGATCGTCGCGGTCAAGGGACTCGGCGGCTTTCACCTGGTGTGCGACGCCACCGACCCGGACGCGGTGGCCCGGCTCCGCGGGCGCAAACACCGGCCGGCGAAGCCGTTCGCGCTGATGGCCCCGGACGTCGCCGCCGTCGCCGGGCTCTGTGACCTGTCCGCGGCCGAACGGGACGCACTCACGGCGCCGGCGCGGCCCATCGTGCTGCTCCGCGCACGCCGTGGGGCCGCGGTCGCCGCCGCCGTAGCCCCCGGACTCGACGAGCTCGGGGTGATGCTGCCGTACACGCCGCTGCACCACCTGTTGTTCGCGCCGGTCCCCGGGCACGACGGCCGGGTGCCCCGACTGCTGGTCGCGACGTCCGGCAACCTGTCCGGCGAGCCGCTGTGCACCGACAATGCCGAAGCGCGTGGGCGCCTCGCCGCCATCGCCGACCTGTTCCTGATGCACGACCGGGACATCGCGGTGCCCTGCGAGGACTCGGTGGTCGCGGTCAGCGGCGGTGCGGAAGTGCCGCTGCGCCGCTCCCGCGGATACGCACCGATGCCGGTGCTGTTGCAGCAGCCGGGTCCGGTGGTGCTGGCGGTCGGCGGCGAGGTGAAGAACACCTTCTGCCTCACGCGCCAGGACTTCGCCTTCTGTTCGGCGCACCTCGGGGACATGGGAACCGTGGACAGCCGGCGCGCGTTCGAGGCGTCGGTGGCGCGGCTGACCGCCCTGCACCGAGTCGCCCCGGAGGTGGTGGTCGCGGACGCACACCCCGGCTACGCGACCCGACAGTGGGCCGAACGGTATTGCGCGGAGCGCGATCTGGATCTGGTCATGGCCGCGCACCACCACGCGCACGTCGCGTCGCTGCTCGCCGAGCACGGCCGGCTCGGCACCGCCGTGCTCGGGATCGCCTACGACGGCACCGGCTACGGCTGCGATCGCACCGTCTGGGGCGGGGAGCTGTTGCTGGTGGGGCCGGATCCGATGCGCGCCGACCGGGTCGGACACCTGCGGTCCTTCCCGCTGCCCGGCGGCGACGTCGCGGTGCGCACCCCGGCCCGGGTCGCGCTCGCGGTGCTGCGGGAGGCCGGCATCGGGGACGGGGACGACCTGCCGCCCGCGCGTGCCCTCGGTGCCGACGAGCGAGCTCTGGTCGAGTCGCAGCTGAGCACCGGCGTCGGCTGCGTGCGCACCACCAGCGCCGGCCGGCTGTTCGACGCGGCGGCCTCGGTGCTGGGGGTGCGGCACCGGATCAGCTACGAGGCGCAGGCCGCGATCGAGCTCGAGGCACTGGCCCGCAGCGCCTCCACCGCAACGGAGCTCCCGTGGTCACTGGACGGCGACCTCCTGGACTGGGCGGGCACCTTCGCGGGCCTCGCCGACGGTGTGCGCCACGGCATTCCGGCCGCGGACCTCGCGGCGAGCTTCCATCACGCGCTCGCCGCGGGTACGGCGCGGCTGGCGGCCCGGGCCGCCGACGCGGCGGGTGTGCACACCATCGGCCTGACCGGGGGCGTCTTCCAGAATCGGCTGATGCTCGCGGATGTTCGAACCCGGTTGCAGGACAGTGGGTTCGAGGTGCTGACACACCGGCGAGTGCCGCCGAACGACGGTGGCCTCTCGCTGGGCCAGGCCGCGCTCGGCGTGGCCCACGCCCGCGGCGGGATTCCGGACGCCGGCGAAAGGGGACCGCGATGACGAGGACACACGAATCCGCAGGGCCCGACACCGATCCCATCGGACCGGAGTTGGCCGCCGACCTCGCCGACACCGCACTGGCACTGGCCCGCCGCTTCCACGCGGGAGCGACGCTGTGGGTCGTCTCCCCACAGTGGGAACCGCACGCCCACCACGTGGCGGTCGAGTTCGTGCACCCGGTCATCATGGGCAAACGGGCCCTCCCCTCGGTGTCGCTCGTGGAACCGGACCCCGTGGCCCAGTGCCGGGTCGCCACCCGCCCCGGCGACGTGATCCTCGCGGTGGCCTCCGCGGACCAGCCCGCGGTCCGCCAGATCGTCCGGCGGGCGCCCGCGTGGGGCGCGGACACGATCTGGATCGGCTCCGGCCCCAGGCCGGCGCCCGGCGCCGCCACCCACGTGCTGTGGGTGGATTCGGACGACCCGATGGTCCCCGCCACCGGCCGGTTCGTGCTGCTCTACCACCTGCTGTGGGAGCTCACCCACGTGTGCTTCGAACACCCCGGCCTGCTCACCGCGCCGGCCTGCACCGACGAGACGTGCGTGACCTGCAGCGACGAGGGCCGGCTCGGCGAGGTGGAGTGGCCGGCCGACGGCACCGGGTCGGCACCGGTGCGCACCGCGACCGGCCGGGAACCGGTCGACCTGTCGCTGGTCGGCGAGGTCGCCGCCGGTGATCTGGTGCTGGTGCACGGCGGGGTGGCGATCACCCGGCTGGACCCGGACGGCGACGGGACGGAGGAGCGGCCGTGAGCAGCGAACCGGAGAACACCGACTTCCTGTATCCGTTCATCGACGCGCAGGAACACGACGCCGCCGCGCTGCTGCGCGACCTCGCCGCCTCGGCCCGCGGCAAGGCGGCCGACAGCGCCCGCCTGCAGGGCGCCTCGCTGGACGAATGGGCGGCCGGTCTGGCCGCGGCCGGACGCCTGATGGCCGACCGGTTCACCCGCGGCGGCAGGCTGTACACCTTCGGCAACGGCGGCAGCTCCACCGACGCCGCGACCCTGGCGTCCCTGTTCAGCAGGCCCGCCCGCGGGCGTCCGGTGCCCGCGTGGTCGTTGGCCGCGGACCAGGCGGTGGTGACGGCCCTCGGCAACGACGTCGGGTTCGACCTGATCTTCTCGCGGCAGATCATCGCGCACGCCCACGAACACGACACGGCGATCGCGCTGTCCACCTCCGGCAACTCGGACGACCTGATGACCGCGCTGACCGAGGCCCGCCGCCGCGGCCTCCTGACCATCGGATTCGCCGGACACGACGGCGGCCGCATGGCCGCCACCGACGACCTCGACTTCTGCTTCACCGTCCGATCACAGAGCATCCACCGGATCCAGGAGAGCCACGCCCTGCTCGGCTACCGGTTGTGGTCGCTCACGCAGGAACACCTGGCACAGGCCGAGTCGAGCACGGGAGGTCGACCGTGAGTACCGGAACCGAGCACGAGGACGAGGTTCTCGAACGGATCGCGGCCTTCCGCCGTCGCCGGCCGCGCCTGCGCGACACGGTGATCTCGCTCTCGCACGGCGCCGGGGGGAAGGCGTCCGCGGCTCTGGTCGACGCCGTGTTCGTGGACGCCTTCCGCAACACCGAACTCGAGCAGCTCGGCGACGCGGCCACCGTGCGCCTCGACTCCGGGGACCGGCTGTCCTTCTCCACCGATTCGTTCGTCGTGCAGCCGCTGTCGTTTCCGGGGGGCTCGATCGGACATCTGGCCGTGCACGGCACGGTGAACGACCTGGCGGTGTCGGGCGCGCGACCGCGGTGGCTGTCCGCCGCGTTCGTCATCGAGGAGGGCTTCGAGATCGACCGCCTCCGCGGGATCGTCGCCGACATGGCCGCCGCCGCGACCGGGTCCGGCGTCGAGATCGTCACCGGCGACACCAAGGTGGTGGGCCGCGGAGCCGCCGACGGCCTGTACATCAGCACCGCCGGGGTCGGGGTGGTGCCCGCGGGCCGTCGCCTCGGCGCCGACCTGGTCCGGCCCGGCGACCGGGTGCTCGTCTCCGGGACCATCGGTGATCACGGCATGGCGGTCCTGCTGGCCCGGGGCGACCTCGCGCTCGAGGCGGACATCGCCTCGGACACGGCGCCCGTGCACGCGCTGGTCGACGCGCTGCTCGCGGCCGCCCCGGCGACCAGGTGGATGCGCGACCCCACCCGCGGTGGCGTCGGCACGGTGTGCAACGAGCTGGCCCAGGCCAGCGGGCTGGCGGTGGTGCTCGACGAGGCGTCGCTGCCGATCCGGCCGGCGGTGGTCGGCGCGTGCGACCTGCTCGGCATCGACCCGCTGTACGTCGCGAACGAAGGCAAGTTCGTCGCCGTCGTGGCCCCCGACGAGGCGGACGCCGCGCTCGCCGCGCTGCGGGCGAGTCCCGGCGGCGCGGACGCGGCGGACATCGGCGAGATCCTGGCCGAGCCGGAGGGCATCGTCGCGCTGCGCACCGCGTTCGGCAGCAGCCGGATCGTCGACATGCTGGTCGGCGATCCGCTGCCCCGGATCTGCTGACGAGAGAGGAGAGACGCGATGTGTCTGGGCATCCCCGGTCGAGTGGTCGACATGATCGATCCCGCGGAGCATCTGGCGAAGGTCGACGTGGGCGGTGTGCAGCGGGCGATCAGCGTCCGGCTGCTCGCCGACACCGGACTGCAGGTCGGCGACTGGGTGCTGGTGCACGTCGGATTCGCCATGGCCCGGATCGACGAGGCCGAGGCGCAGACGACGCTCGACCAGGTGCGAAAGATGGGCGCCGACTACGTCAACGAGATCGAGGCCTTCAACGCGTCCGAGATCGCGTGAAGCCGAGTGAAGTGCACGGCCGGACGAAAGGCAGGGAGCCGTCATGAGATTCGTCGATGAGTTCCGCGATCCGGCCGCCGCGCGCGCCCTGGTCGCCTCGATCACCGAACTCGCCGCGGGCGACGAGTTCAAGTTCATGGAGGTGTGCGGCGGGCACACCCACACCATCTACCGGCACGGCATCGAGCACCTGCTGCCGCCGTCGGTGGAACTGGTGCACGGACCGGGTTGCCCGGTGTGCGTGATCCCGATGGGCCGCATCGACGATGCCATGTGGCTCGCCGAGCAACCCGACGTCGTGTTCACCACGTTCGGGGACATGATGCGCGTGCCCGGCTCCCGCGGGAACCTGATCGAGGCGAAGGCGCGCGGCGCCGACGTCCGCTTCGTGTACTCGCCGCTGGACGCCCTGAAGATCGCGGTCGACAACCCCGACAAGCACGTGGTGTTCTTCGCCGTCGGTTTCGAGACCACCGCGCCGTCGACCGCCGTGACACTCGTACGGGCTCGGCAACTCGGGTTGGGCAACTTCACCGTGTTCTGCAACCACGTCACGATCGTCCCGCCGATCAAGGCGATCCTCGAGTCCCCGGACCTGCGGCTCTCGGGGTTCCTCGGCCCGGGGCACGTGTCGACGGTGGTGGGGTTGCGGCCGTACCGGTTCGTGCCCGAGGTGTACGGAAAACCGATCGTGGTCGCCGGCTTCGAGCCGCTCGACATCCTCGCCTCGGTGCACATGCTGCTGCAGCAGATCCGCAGCGGCCGGTGCGAGGTGGAGAACCAGTACAGTCGCGTGGTCCGGGCGGACGGCAACGTGCAGGCGCTGCGTCTGATGGCGCAGACCTTCACGCTGCGCCCGCACTTCGAGTGGCGCGGACTGGGGTTCATCTCGCAGAGCGCGTTGGGCATCCACCCCGACTACGCGGACTTCGACGCCGAGCGCCGTTTCTCGATGCCCGGCCTGCGGGTGGCCGACCCCAAGGCCTGCCAGTGCGGCGAGGTCCTCAAGGGGGTCATCAAGCCGTGGGAGTGCAAGGTGTTCGGCACCGCGTGCACCCCGGAGACCCCGATCGGCACGTGCATGGTCTCGCCCGAGGGGGCGTGCGCGGCCTACTACAACTTCGGTCGACTGCACCGGGAGACCGCGGCCCTGGTCGGCCAGGGTCGGACGGTCTGACCGATGCCCGCGCCGACGGCGGGTCAGCGGCTGTTCGCCCGCTACGCCTACGCTCCGAACGCGCTGGGCTTCTGCGGCCCGGCCGGCGTCGCGGCGCTCGCGGACGCGGCGTCCGGCGGCGGAGACGCGGCCGCCGTCACCGCCGCGGCGCACCGGTTCACCGGCGCGTGGCCCTACCAGGAGCTGCTCGCCGAGCTCTCCGGCATCGCAGATCCCCTCGACGCCCGGGTGGTCCGCGCCTACTGGACCGGAAGCGCGCTGACCGACGGGATCGACGTCGGCGAGTTCGGACGCCGGTTGCTCGACGCGTTCGGCGAACGGGCCGGGCACTACTGGGCGCACCTGACACCGGCACTGCTCGGCGAGGTCGCACCCACGCACGCCTTCCACGTCTTCGGCGTGTACCCGTGGTCGCGTCTGCTGGGTACCGGTCAGCCCCAGCCGCTACAGGTGCTCGACTCCTGCCGGATCCGCTGGGCCACCGTCGTCGACGTCGACGACGACTCGGCGCGGGTCTGCACCCGCCGCCTCGAATTCGACGGCACCGGCCTCGCGCTCGGCGCCGAACAGGAGGCACCGGTGCGGCGCCGCACCGAGGCGGGCACCTTCGTCCCGGACCTGCGCATCGGCGAGCGGGTCGCGGTGCACTGGGGCTTCCTGTGCGACAGGCTGACCGGGGACGAGGCGGACCGGCTCGAGGCCGGGACGGTACGTCAGCTCGCGCGCACCAACGCCCGGCTCCGGGCGGAACTGGCGACCGCGGCCACGAAGTGACCCTGCGCCGCAGCTCATCTCGGAGAGGAAGGATCGATGGCGACAACAGTCCCCGCCTCCGGCGAAGCGGCGACGCCCGACTCCAACACCGCCTCCCGATCCCGGATGGCCCGGATCCGGTCCGGTCTCACCGGCCCCGAGTGGGCGCGCGTCGCGGCGATGGCAACGGCGATCATCGCGTTGCACGCGATCGGCTGGGGTGTCCTGGCGCTGGTCGTCGCCCCGCATCAGTACAGCCTCGGCACGACCACCCTGGGTCTCGGAGTGGGGCTGGCCGCCTACACCCTCGGGCTGCGGCACGCCTTCGACGTCGACCACATCGCCGCGATCGACAACACCACCCGCACGCTGATGAACGACGGTCAGCGGCCGCTGTCGGTCGGATTCTTCTTCTCACTGGGACATTCCACGATCGTGTTCGGTCTGGCGCTGCTGCTCTCGATCGGGATCAAGTCGATCGTCGGGCCGGTCGAGGACGAGGGCTCCGCGCTGCACCACTACACCGGGTTGATCGGCACCACCGTCTCGGGCACGTTCCTGTACGCGATCGCCGCGATCAACATCGTCATCCTGGTCGGGATCGTGCGGGTGTTCCGCCGGATGCGAACCGGCCGATTCGACGACGTCGAGCTCGAGCGCCAGCTGAACGGGCGCGGGCTGATGAACCGGATCCTCGGCCGGGTGATGCGGTCGATCACCCGGCCCTGGCAGATGTACCCGGTGGGGGTGCTGTTCGGCCTCGGCTTCGACACGGCCACCGAGGTCGCGCTGCTCGTGCTCGCCGGGACCAGCGCCGCCGCCGGGCTGCCGTGGTACGCGATCCTGTGCCTGCCGGTGCTGTTCGCCGCAGGCATGAGCCTGCTCGACACCATCGACGGCACGTTCATGAATTTCGCCTACGGCTGGGCCTTCTCCCATCCGGTCCGCAAGGTGTACTACAACCTCACCGTCACCGGCTTGTCCGTCGCGGTCGCGCTGCTGATCGGCACCGTCGAGCTGCTCGGACTGCTCGCCGAGCAACTCGGCTGGACCGGCGGCATCTGGGACCGGGTCGCCGGGCCGAACCTGAACCTGCTCGGCTACCTCGTCGTCGCGCTGTTCGTGGTCGCCTGGGCGGCCGCGCTGGCGATCTGGCGGTACGGGCACATCGAGGAGAAGTGGACCGCCGGCGCGACCCCGGTCCCCGAGGAGAACTGACGGGGCCGTCCGTCCGAGTGCGCGGCGTGGTCAGCCGGGGGAGCGGTCCGGCGGCACGCAGACCATCCCCTCGCTGAACCCGGCCGAACCGATCTTGAAGGCGGCGTTGAACCGGTCGATGTTCACCACCGTCAGCAACGCGGTGATCTCGACGAGTTGCTCGTCACTGAACTGCGCCTTCATCCGTGCGAACAGGTCGTCCGAGACCGCGACCGGTGTCCGCATCACCGCGACCGCGTAGTCGAGCGCGAGCTTCTCGCGGTCGGTGAACAGCTCGCTGTCCCGATAGCGCGGAAGTGCCAGCAGTTCCTCGTCCGTGAAGCCGGAATTGCGGCAGATCTGCGAGCCGAGATCGACGCAGTACTCGCATCCGATCATCTGCGCGCCCTTCAGCTCGACGAGGTTCTTCGTGCGCTCGTCGACGGTGTGCGCCTTGCGCACGGCCTGCTGGTACCGGCCCATCGCGGTCATCAGCGCCGGTTGGTGCGCCCACACCTCGAGCGGCTCGATACCGGACCGGCCGGAGGCCGGAGCCCGCCCGGTCATCCGGGTCATCCCCCGGCGCATGAACATGTACACGAGCCGGACCCGGAGACCGGCGTCGCCCTGCTGCACCCCGCTGATGCGTGCCATCACGCACCTCCGATCACCTAGGTTTGGTTTCGTGGGCTCATTGGGTGAGACCCCCCGGACACGGACGATGTGACAGCCACGGACGGTGTGACAGCGATGGACGATGTCGCGTTGGCCGAGGCGTTCGATCGCCGGCGACCCCGGCTGCGCGCGGTGGCCTACCGGATGCTCGGCTCGCTCAGCGAAGCGGACGACGCCGTGCAGGATGCGTGGCTGCGGCTGTGGCGTACCGATGTCGAACGGATCGACAGCCTCGACGGCTGGCTCACGACCGTCGTCGGTCACCTCTGCCTGAACGCGCTCCGGGCACGCCGAAACCGCCGCGAAGCGCCACTCGACGCGTTCCGGCCCGAACCGATCGTCGACCCGGCGGACGGATCCGATCCCGAACACGAAGCCGTGCTCGCGGACTCGGTCGGGATGGCGTTGCAGGTCGTGCTCGACACCCTCGGCCCGACCGAGCGCACGGCGTTCGTGCTGCACGACCTGTTCGCGGTGCCGTTCGACGACATCGCGACGATGCTCGAGCGCACCCCAGAGGCGACCCGGCAGCTCGCCAGCCGGGCCCGGCGCCGCGTGCGCGACGGGGCGCCGACACCGGATCCGGACCCGAAACGCCAGCGGACGGTCGTCGACGCATTCTTCGCGGCGGCCCGGGACGGCGACCTCGACGCGCTGGTCGCGGTGCTCGATCCGGACGTCGTGCTGCGCGCCCACCGCCGCGCGGCGGCGCCGATCGAGCTGCGCGGCGCGCTTCGGGTGGGTCGTGGTGCGATGGGCGCCCGCAGGTTCGCGCCGTACGTGCGCCCGGCCCTGATCAACGGCGCGGCCGGGGTGGTGGCCTTCGACCACGGACGGCCGTTCGCGGTGCTGGCGTTCACCGTCGTCGGCGATCGCGCGGTGGCCATCGACGTGTTCAACGACCGCGACCTCGTCCCGCGGCTCGATCTGCGGGGCGTCACCGCCTGAGATGTTGACCGAGCGGCTGTTCTGGGTAGCCCCTAGCAGACCGCCGTCATCGGAACGCGCGGCCGCCCGATCGCGACGCTGCGAACGGGACGAAACAGGAGAGGAACGCACATGAGTGGCATCGACAAGGCCAAGAACAAGGCGGAAGAGCTCGGTGGCAAGGCCAAGGAGAAGTTCGGGCAGGCCACCGGCGACAAGGACACCGAGGCCAAGGGCCGCACCGAGCAGTCCAAGAGCAGCCTGAAGCAGGCGGGAGAGAAGGTGAAGGACGCTTTCAAGCACTGAGCCGCGCCCGGCCGGCCGGCCCTCGTGAGCCGGCCGGCCGAGGCGTGCGACCTCCGACGCGTGCGACCTCCGGGGGGTCCGGCTCGGCTCAGCCGGTCGTCAGACCGCTGAGGTCGATGTTCGAGATCTCGGAAGGGGCCCGGATCAACGTGACCGTCGCCCAACCGGTCCGCAACAGTCCGGAGTCGCTCCGCTCCGATTCGCCGGCGCGGACCGGAATGAACGACACCGCGACGAAGGTGCTCGACGCGTCCGTGATCTCGGCCTGAACCGCACCGAACGCAGCCAACGGTGCGGGCCGGATTCCACGCAGCGACCCGACGGCGACGTCCGGAATGTTCACGTTGAGCACGGTGCCGGGCGGGGCGGCCTCGCCCACCCAGTCGATCGCCCGCCGTGCCACCTCGGCCGCGGTGTCCCAGTGCTCGGGTGTGGCCGAATCCATCGACAGGGCCACCGCACGGGCCCCCTGATTCGCTGCCGTGAACGCCGCACCGACGGTCCCCGAGTGCAGGACGGCGTGCCCGGTGTTCGGTCCGTGGTTGATGCCCGACAGCACCAACTCGGGTTCGGGACCGAACGCACCGGAGGCCGAGACGAACACGATCATCGCGGGCGAGGCTTCGACGGCCGTGACCTCGACGTCGGGCAGGCCGGCGATGGTCCGGCGTTCGATCACCATGCGCCCGTTCTCCTCGAGCGAGGTGAGTGCTGCGCTCGTCCCGCTCCGGTCGACACTCGGCGCGGCCACGGTGACGTCGAGACCCGCCTCGTACGCGACTCGCGCCAGCACCGCGATGCCCGGGCTGTCCACCCCGTCGTCGTTGACGATCAGTGTTCTCATCGCAGCGCGCTCTCCGTGACGGTGCGGATGACGACCTTGCTGGCGAGCCGGGCGACGACATGGCGCTGCCTCGTCGCCACACCGTCTCGCATGGCGTTGACGGACCCCGCGGCGGCGCCCAGTTCCAGCGCGGCGTCGAGATCCAGTCCACGCGCGAGCCCGACCGCGATGCCCGCGGTCATCGAATCGCCGGCGCCGGCGGGGTCCGCGGCGTGCAGCGGAGGGGGTACGACCTCGGGCAACGAACCCGCGGACAGGACCAGGGCCGGAGCGTGTGCGCGCGACACCACGACGGTGTCGGCGCCGGCCTCGTGTCGGCGCAACGCGGCCGGCGCGATGTCGGCAACCGCCGTGCGGGTGCCGCGCCGCCGGTCGCCGATGTAGGCGCCGTTGGAGCCCTGGATCCGCACGGCGCGCACGACGAGACCCTCGCGAATCATCAAATCGTGCAGGATCGCACCCGTCTCGCCGCCGAAGCCTCCGCACAGGTGCACTCGCGCACCGAGGATCCGTGCCATGCGTGCGATCCAGAATCCCTGCCCGCCGGCATGCACGTGGAGTTCGCCGCCGCCGTCCGGTAGGAACTCGGGTGCGAACACACAGACTCGCGGCACCCGATCGGCATCGCCCCGGCTCCGTTCATTCATCGGGACGTTCGTTTCGACGGCGTCGTCCGGATCGAGAATGGGCGCGGTGGCTGGTGTCGCACAGTGGATGGATCGAGCTGAGCCCGCATCGGCACACGGCGACGACGAATCGGTCCGACACCACGACCCGTCCGCCGTCGGTCGTGATGCGCACCGTGCCCCGTACCAGCACCGGACCCGCGGGTAGGTGCCGGATCGCCTGTGCCCCATGGGAGTTCCATTCGGGCGGACAACTCGGTGCATCGAGCACCTCACGCTTCGGGTCGGTCGCCACGGATGACCACGACCTCTTCCGGGTCCTGTCCTGGATCGATGAGCCCGTGGGCGACCAGCGCCGCGGCGCGGCTCCGCATGACAAGTCCGAGCGGAATCCGGATACGGGTGATCCGGCCGGCGTGCAGTCCTCGGTCGCAGACTGTCCGGTCCGACGCCGTGCAGGGGTGGGTGACCATGCGTGCGGACATGCTTCTCGCATGCCCGCTTTCACCGCCGCGGAAACCCTTCCGGCGGGCCGCGGTCGCGCCGAATGCGCGTCGGACCCGACCTCTCGTCGATCGGTTCGAGAGCACTTCCCCTGCCCGAGAGGTCGCCCGAGTGGTTTGCCCGGACACTGCCCTGGGAACACGGTGCCCACGGACTGGGTGTCAGTCCGTTCGAAACAGGAGGTCCCGTAATGATCATCCTTGGAGTCATCCTTGCGATCCTCGGGTTCGTGCTCGCCGTCCCGGTGCTGTGGACCATCGGGATCATCCTGGTGGTCGTCGGACTCGTGCTGATGCTTCTCGGCTCTGCCGGGCACGCTGTCGGTGGCCGAGCACACTATTACTGACCCGCCCGACCGTCGTCGGCGACTGCCCGGGAACGACTGCCCGGGAACGGGCGCCGACCCGATTCGCCAGGCGCCGATGCGGATTCGGTCCGGCTCGACAGGCGGTTTCGCGTCCCACGATCCTGGCGGCGGGGCGGGGCCTGACGTTCCCCGGTACGGGGTCGCCCACGTCACCGCAAATGCTTCTGCGGGGCGACACTCGTCCAGATCCAGGCGGTGACACCCGATGGCGGGCGGACTCGCTCGGTCCCTCGGGGATCATGTACCGGCAGAAGCGAACTCGTCCCCCTTCTCCAGCAGCGCACCAAGTGCTCTCCGAGCCGGTCCTCCAGCAGTCGAGGCGTCTGGACACCGACCACAACCTCGGGTGCCAACTGTGGCTCGGCATCGAGAGGAGCGCCGATGACATCGTGCCGGATGACCTGTTCCTGAACGGCATCGGCCTCGGCGTGGAACCGCGGGCATGCGCTCGGCGCATGCCCGCGTCGAACTCGCCCGCAACGAACGCACACTTCGGTGCACCCTGCAGCCGGGGAACGGCCCATATGAGCGGGTCGGCCTCCGTCAGGTGGTAGCTCGACCGGTGTGCGAAGTACTCGCGCATCTGTCCCAGGTGCCGCCATCACGCAGGTACGCGGCTGTCGAACCGTCGCTGACCCGGCGCCTGCGAGAGCGTCGAGCTCGGCGTCGGCATCGTCGCCTCCTGCCACGTCGGCCCGGAGACGAGCCAGGAATCGCCGCTCCATGGCCGTGTGCACCCCGATCGGATCGCCGATCCCGTTCCCAATCGGGATCGGCGGCCATCGCGGGCATCGGCACGGGTGAGGACGTGTCGCAGTGATCGACCATCCAATCGAGGTTCCACTTGATCGGGCTGTTCAAAGTCACTCCATGTGCGCCGCGTGACCTGGAGAAACGGAAACCGGGGTCGACCGTCCCTCGTGACCTCGGAAGGGGAGGAGGGCCATCCTGTTTGCGGTGCGGCCTCGATGGGTACCACGTAGGGACCGGATCCAATCCGGCAGCGCGCGGTCACCTGTTTCCAGGACGCGCGTGACCAACGCCGGCAGCACGCTTCACCCGTCCCGTGCGCGCTGGCGGCGTCGTGGACTGGACGCACGGTCTGTTGTCCCACCTGGTGAGGGTGCTACACCACAGGTGGCTTCGACCGTGAAGCTGACGGCACCGTGACCTCGCTGTCGGTCGATGATTCACCGGCCCACGAAAGCCGAAACGGCGGTTGAGCAGACAGCTGCGGTTGACCAGGTGGAGGTTTGCCGTGCACATCCACATCTACTGTCTCGATCGACCGTTGATCGAATCCTTCGATTCGATGGCCTGCCAGCCAACCGTGGCGGCCCCGGTCGGGGATCTGGACGCACCTGCCGTGCCCGACTTCCTGAAGGGAATCGACCGGGCTATCGGCAGAGCGCTGCGGACCCTGATCGTCGACCTCTCGGGTGTGGGTTTCCTCAGCATTTCAGGCGTGCAGGCGCTCGTGGATGTGCGGGACAGAGCGACCTGCACGGGGTTGGCGATGCTCCTCGTGACGGACGCTCCGACCTCCGGCCACACACTGCGGGCCACAGGTATGACACCCCACTTCGACTGCTTCCCGTCCGTGCGGGCCGCGGCCGAGGCCCGTCGTGGCGAACTGGCGGCGCACTTCCACCTCGAGTCGGTGCGGCCCGGAACCGCCTGATCGAGGTGACGGCCACGGTGACGAGCGAACACCGTGTGGGCAGACCCGCTCAGCTGTGCCCTGTCGACCAACCCCGGACGGTGTGAATCCGGCTCCGGTCGACTTTCGTTGCGCGCCGGAGGTGATCACCGATCACCGCGGCACCTCGCGTTCCGGGACCTCCCCGACACGATCCGGTGATCCCCCGGTCAGACCGGGGTGGTGCCCGCCCGGCTGCCGGGCTCGAGCGCCGCCGGTTCGGCCGGTGCGGCGGTCAAGCGTTGGTAGGCGCGGGCGGTGTCTGACGCGATCCGGTCCCACGAGTACCGCGCGCTCGCGTGTTCGCGGCCGGCGGCACCGAGTGCCGCTCGGGTGGGTTCGTCCGAGAACAGGCGTCGAAGCTCGGCGGCGAGCGCGACGGGGTCGCGTGGCGGCACCAGGATGCCGGTCACGCCGTGAACGACGGTGTCGAGCAGTCCGCCGACGGCCGCGGCGACCACGGGCACACCGCACGCCATTGCCTCCAGCGCAACGATGCCGAACGGCTCGTACCAGGGGGTGCACACCACTGCATCCGCCGAGCGCAGCAGGGTGGGCATCCGCTCGCGGGCGAGGTTCCCGCAGAGGGCAACTCGGTCGCTCACCCCCAAGGTGTCGGCGAGGGTGCGCAGGCGCTGGGCTTCCGGGTCCGTCCGTGGTGTTCCGTCCGGCGGACCACCCGCGATCACCAGTTCGACGTCGGGCAGGTCCGTCAGGGCGGAGATCGCCACGTCGAAGCCCTTGTGTGGCACGAGCCGGCCCCCGGTGACGATTCTTCGGCGGGCACCCTTTCGGGCGGCGTAACCGTTGGGGCTGAACAGATCCGGGTCCACCCCGTAGGGCACGACCGACACATGGGTGCGCCGAGGACCCATCCGGGCGATGTCGATGACCTCGTCGGTACACGGGGCGATGATCCTGCCGGCGCCCCGAGCGAGCAGTTCTTCGATGCGGATGCGGTCCGGTGGGCTCGCGGCGCCGTCGTGTCGGCGCTCGAGGACGCCGAGCGTGTGGAATGTCTGCACGGTCGGGCAACCGAGACGGCGGGCCGCGACCTGGGTCGCCAGACCGGACATCCAGAAGTGGGCGTGCACGACGGTCGGACGATCAGCGGACCAGCGGGCGTGGAGGTACCGCGCGAAGGTGCCCATCAGCGGCAGCAGTTCGCCCTCGGGGAGCGGGGCGGCGGGACCTGCGGGCACGTACACGACCCGATAGCCCGCGTTCGCGATGGCCTCGTCGGGCAGCGACCGGGCGTCGCGCCTGGTGTACACGGTCACCCCGTGCCCGTGCCGGGCCAATCCGGCCGAGAGTTCCGCGACCTGCCTGCTTCGTGTGCCGCCGGACCGGTCGAGTGGGTCGGCGTGGTCACACACCATCGAAATCTTCATCGTCGCTCCGTTTCCCGGCGACGCGTCTGGGTAGGCAGCGCGAGACCCGGGGCCGCGAGCCGCCGCCACTGACCCCCGGAAGGACCCGGGCCGCGGGTGCCGCCGGTGGGCAACACCGGCACCGTGGGAGCGTGCCGGTCCGGCGTGACCGCTGCCGCCCAGGACCCGCCTTCGTGCGGCAGGATCGTGGTCCGCGGTGTATCCGTCATGATCCCGGGGTGCCACCGTGCGAGCACCGTCAAACGGGGGCACCGTCAAACGGGGGTGCCGGCTCAGTGTGTCGCGAGTGCGCGCTCGGCGAGCGCGGTGACGACGGGGGTGAGGGCCAGCGCATGCTCGAGCGTCAGGTGGTTGTCGTCGCGGAAGACCAGGTTCCTGCCGACGATGACGGGGCAGCGGTCGGCGGTGCAGAACAGGTCCGTGAGGTCCGCGTACTGCCCGCCGCCGGCGGCGGTTGCCGCGGCCTCGGCCGCGACACCGGCGGCGTTCACCGCGACGGGGCGCGGGGGCGAGCACGCGGTCGCGTCGTCCAGATGGGCGGACAGGCACGTCGGCACGGTCGAGTGCGGGTCGGGGACCGGACCGAGGACGAGCACGGCCGCCCCGGTGGCCCGCAGCCGGGCCACGACGCGCGTGAGGCTGTCGAGCCAGGCGGGTCCGTACATGGTGAACCCGAAGTCGCCGCCGTAGCGCCGGGACATGCTCAGCACGATCAACTGCGGACGCTCGGCCTGCAGTCGCTCGAGGATCTGACCACGCCACTGTTCGCACTCGGTGTACTCCCGGCCGAGGTACGGGCTGGTGATCGGCAGGTCGAGGAGTGGGCAGGTGACCTTGCCCATGGTCTCGAGCCGCCAGTGTCGTTGCTCTGCCGCCGATTCGAGCGCGGGATCCCACATCGCGGCGTGCGAGTCGCCGACCAGGGCGACCGTCGTGGTCGAGGCCGGCTCGCCCGAGACGCACTCGCTCTGTCCGACCTCGAGCCAGGACCGCACGCAGCCGTTGACGAACACCCCGGGCTTGTCGGCCGGCGCATCGGCCAGCGACGGCGACAGATTCGACGGGACCTCCGGGGTCGCGGCCGACTGCGTGACCGCGGTCTGGACCTGCGCGGTGAGCTGTTGCACCTCGGCGTCGTGGGGGTCGACCGACGGTGTCGCCACCGGCGACGCGGCGGTGACCGTGAGGTCCGCGGCCGCCGCGCCGTGGCCGACCGGGACGGGACGTGCGACCAGCAACACCAGCCCGGTGCACACGGCCACGGCCGTGACGGCGGCGCCGAGCGCGAGGCTCCGCGACGCCGAATCCCGCAGCCGCGCAGCGAACCGGACCGGATTCTCGACGAGGTGCAACGTGAGCACCGCCAACCCGGCGGACAACGCGACCGCCCCGAGCCGTCCGGACAGGTCGAGGGAGTGGCCGAGCAGCGCCGGCACCAGCAGCAGCACCGGCCAGTGCCAGAGATACCAGGAGTAGGACACGCGGCCGACCGCCCGGATCGGCGACAACGAGAGTCCGCGGCCGACGCCCAGCCGTGACGCGGCGCAGCCGGATCCGATCACCAGGACGGTGCCCAGGACCGGAAGCAGTGCAGCGGTCCCGGGATAGGGTGTCGTCTCGCCCAGCCGAGTGCAGGCCAGGACCAGCAGGGCCAGTCCCGCCCACCCCACGACGGCCGCGACCGTCGACGGCAGCCGACGCCAGCCTGGTGCCGAGAGCGCGACCAGCCCGCCGGCGGCCAGCTCCCAGGCACGCGACGGCAGCGAGAAGAACGCCCACGGCGGCAGCGTGTCGGTCCAGGCCAGCGACACTGCGAACGACGCCGCCGCGACCAGGGCGAGCACGAGCACGTACGGCATCGCGGATGCCGTGGCGGCCGTGCCTCGGCGCCGCGCGAGGTGTCGAACCAGCACCGCGGCCCCGACGATCAGTCCCGGCCACAGCAGGTAGAACTGCTCTTCCACACCGAGGGACCAGTAGTGCTGGAACGGCGACGGCGGGGCGTCCGCCGCCAGGTAGTCGGTGCCGTGCAGGGCGAATCGGTAGTTCCCGACGTAGAGGGCGCTGGCGATCTCGTCGCCGAGGACGTCCCGGGCCTGCAGCGGAGGCAGCAGCAGCGCCGACACGAACGCGGTGACGACCAGTACGAGACCCGCGACGGGCAGCAGCCGACGGGCCCGCGCGCCGTAGAACCGGGCGAGGCCGACCGTGCCGGTGGTCGACACGTCCCGCCACAGCATCCCCGTGATCAGGAAACCCGAGACGACGAAGAAGATGTCCACACCGACGTACCCGCCGTCCAGGCCGGGTACGCCCGCGTGGAAGAGGACCACCGCGACCACCGCGACGGCCCGCAGGCCCTCGATGTCCGGACGAAAAGTGCTCCCGGACCGCGTGGCAGCGGCATCGGCCGAGCTGTCGCCGTCGAATCGGCGTTCGTGTACTGCAGTGGCAACCGTGTTCACACCCACCAGCCGTCCTTCCCCGAAAGTCCAGCCCCCTCGCACGGCCGGGTCGGACGCACGGGAACCGAGGTCTCCTGCGGGGCCGGCCGCGGCATGCGCGAGCATCATTCCATTGGTGGCCCGATGCGGCCCCGAGCCACGCCGGAGCCGCGTTTCCGCGTGAACTCTAGCGTCGGCGTGGACCTTCCGATGCCCTGGTGGTCCGGATCGCAGGCCGGGCCGCGGCTTTCCGGGGCGGCGGTTCCGACGTCGATCCGAGGAGAGGCGTCAGTGGGAGATCCGCCGGTGTGCCGGGGGAGGCGCGCTCGACCTCGAGGTCGGGTACCTCGAGAAGCCCCGGGTGGGGTGGGGTAGCGGCTCGGGAGCTGACAGGACGGCCTGGGTGCGGTGCCGTCGCAGGCTCCCCTCTGGTGTCGCCCGGATTACCGGGGCCTCGAACGACCCTGGACCAGAATAATGTCATAAGGCTCGTTATCGGCATTATCGGTTTCCACTCCAGCTGTCGTCACACCGAAAACCCCGCCCCGACGGGGCGGGAGCCACCGGCGCGGTCTGCCGGGCAAATGCAGTGCACCCGACCGACAACGCCCGCACTCGCCGAGAAGCCGGAGGGTGCGGGCGTTGTCGGGTATCCCGTTGTCGGACGGGGGAGGGGCCGGTCTCAGGCGGTGACGGCTGCCCGCATCCGGGGCACCGCGACGGCGACGAGAGAACCGACCAGGGCCGCGCCGGCGGCCACCAGGAATGCGTAGCGGAATCCGCTCTCCGAGTACACGACACCGTGCGGGCCCGCGGCCAGGACGTTCTGGGCGAGCACCGCGAAGCCGATCGTCGAGATCAGGGTGCCGCACAGTGTCTGGGACACGCCCACGAAGTTCGAGCCGACCGCCCGCTGCGTCTCGGGCAGCGTGAGCAACGCGAGGTTCGGCACGGCGGCGTAGATCATGCACCCGAGACCGAAGACCATCCATGCGACCAGGACCACCACGGCCATCTCCGGCATCGTCGAGAGCAGCACCGCGCTGGCCGCGATGAGCACCGCTCCGATGATCAGGTGCCGCCGGAACCCGATCGTGCGGGCCGTCGCCCCGACGACGAAGCCGCTGACGACGATCATCAGCTGGCCGGGCAGCAGCCACATCGCCATCGTGGTGGCCGAGAATCCGAAGCCGTACGGCGCGGCCTGGGCCGGTGTCTGCAACATCATCGGGACGATCGTCGCCAGGAGGGTGGTCGCGCCGTAGGCGAGGCCGCCGCCGATCAGGACGAACCGCAGGGCGGGGTTGGCGATGAGTTCGAGCCGGATCAACGGCTCCTCGGTCCGGCGCTCCCACCAGACCCAGGTCGCGAAGCCGGCCACCGCGGTGGCCGCCAGAGCGATGATGCGCGGATCGCTCCATCCCCACACCTTGCCCTGGGACAGGCACAGCATGATCGCGAGCATGCCGATCGCGAGCAGCGCGGCACCGAGCCAGTCGATCCGGCTCCGTGCACGTACGGGGGTCTCCGGCACGAACAGTGCGGTCAGGACCGCGCCGACCGCACAGAACGCACAGGCGAACCAGAAGACGGCGCGGAACCCGAGGTGGTCGATGAGCACGCCGCTCAGGAACAGTGCGCCGACACCGACGGCACCGACTCCGGTGTTGGCGATGCTGATCGAGATCGACTGCAGGCGTGCCGGGAACACGTCGCGCACGAGCGTGTATCCGATGGCCAGGCAGGCGAAGCCGGCGCCGGAGAGGAAGCGACCGAGGACGAAGATCCAGAAGACGGGTGCGGTCGCGGAGAGCAGGGCGCCGGCCGCGCCGATGGTCGCGGTGACGACCAGCATTCGCTTCTTGCCGTAGGTGTCGGCGAGCTTGCCGAGGATCGGGGACGCGAGGGCGCCGGCGAGGGTGAACGCGGTCATCACCCACACCACGTTGGGGGTGGCGAATTCCTGGGCGACCTTGGGCAGGGTCGGGGCGATCAGCGAGAAGCCGAGCGCCGACTGCTCGGTGAGCAGGAGCAGGATCAGCAGCGTCCGGATCCAATAGCTGGTCGGTCGTTCCGGCGTCGTCGTGGGTGGCGGGACGAGTGCGGACTCGTCGGCGCCGCCGGGGGAGGTCGATACGGACATGTGTTTTCCCTTCGCAGCTGTCGGTGGGGAAGAGGGGTGCGGGGCTCGTTTCGCGGTCGTCGGGGTGCCTCAGGGGCCTGGTTGGGGACGGGTCGGCGGTGCCGGGACGAGGGTGGGCTCGTCGGCGCCGCCGACCGGTTGACTACGGGTGGTCCGGCTGTCGCCGGTCAGCGGAGGTCGAAGTGGGATTCGATCGGGGCGCGCTGCTCGTTCCAGACGTCGACGAGCCGCCACGGGCTGGCGACGATCACCCGCCCGGAGTCGTTGCGGTAGTAGGTGTGTGCGGTCGGGGTGTGCCGCCAGACGGTGTGCTCCATCGCCGCGTCGATGCGGGCGTTGTACTCGTCGTGTGCGGCGCGGCTCGGTTCGAGCGACGTCGCGCCACGCTCGGCGAGCAACCGGAGGCACTCGACGAGGAAATGGGCGGTGACCTCGATCGCGAAGTTGTTGCCCGCGCCGTGACCGGGATTCGCGTTGGGGGCGGAGGTGATGAACAGGTTGGGGAACCCCGGTACGGTGCCGCCGCGGTAGGCGCGGGGGCCGTCCGCCCATTCCTCGACCAGGGCCATCCCGTCTCGGCCGCGGATGTCGAGGCCGGACAGGAAGTCGAGGTGGTATCCGGTGGCGTACACGATGGCGTCGACGGCGACGAGGCGACCGTCCGTGGTCACGATCCCCTCCGGGACGATGCGGGCGATGCCGGCGACCTCCAGGTCGACGTCGGGTCGGGTCAGGGCGCGGTAGTAGCCGCCCGGGTCACGGATGATGCGTTTGCCGAACGGTGCGAAGGTCGGGGTGACCTTGGCTGCGAGTTCGCTTCCGGCACCGAAGGTCTCGTCGATGTAGGCGAGGCAGTCCTGGAGCAGCATGTCGTTGGCGGGGGAGATCGACAGGTGCTCGCTCGCCCAGTCGGGGTCGACCACGACCACCGGGTAGGCGTTGTCCGAGGAACCGTGGAAGGACTTCAGGCGCAGCCAGTTCGCGTAGAACGGCAGGTTGCGTTGCAGCCAGCGCTGTTGTTCGGGGACGTCGTCGCTGCGGCGTTTGCGCGGGGCGACCCAGTGCGGCTGGCGCTGGAACAGGGTCAGGTGCGCGACGTCGTCGACGACGGAGTCGACGATCTGCACCGAGGTGCAGCCGGTGCCGATCACCGCGATCCGTTTGCCGGTCAGGTCCAGGGCCGGGTCCCAGTCGCTGGAATGGATGCTGACACCGGCGAAGTCGTCGAGTCCCGGGACGTCCGGGTGCTTGGGCCGGTTCAGGTAGCCGGCGGCGGTCACGACCGCCGTCGCGTACGAGCGGCCCCGGCTTCCGTCGGCGGTCCGCCACCGGATCTCCCAGCGGGCGGCGGCGTCGTCCCAGACCAGTGCGTCGACCTCGGTGCCGAAGCGGGTGTGCTCCCGGATCCCGTGTTTGTCGGCGACGGCGCGCAGGTACTCCTGGTACTCGCCACCCTTGGGGTAGTAGCTGGACCAGTCCGGATTCAGTTCGCTCGACAGCGAGTAGTAGGCGGCCGGCGTGTCCACGGCCACGCCCGGGTAGTTGTGGATGTGCCAGGTTCCGCCGACCTCGTCGTGGCGTTCGAAGATCTCGTACGAGACGCCGGCGCGCCCGAGGTCGATCGCGGTGGCGAGGCCGGCGAGGCCGGCGCCGACGATCGCGACGGACGTGGTCGCCGGGATCGGCGTCGTCCGCGGCACACTCGGCCGGTCCTCGCGAAATCCGGCCTGTTCGAGCAGCATCGGCAGGAACTCGTCGGCGACCGTGACGCCGAGGGCGAGGGGGGCGAGCCGGGCGAACAGGGCCGCATCGACCGCGTTCGTCGGCGAGCCGGTGGCCGCGCCGCCGGCGGTGACGGCGTCGACCAGCCGCGCGACGATCTCGGCGGCGACGTCCGCCGGTGCGGTCCCGGCCATCTCGGGGGGATTGGGCACGTGGGAGATCTCGCCGGCGTATCGGTCGAGCAGCGTGTCGTCGCCGGTCATCTGCACGAGAACCGCGAGCAGCACGGCCGGGTCCGCGGAGGACAGACACGTGCGCAGCTGCCGTGTGTCGACCGGGTCGGGGCCGGTGATCGGCGGTTGCGCATCAAGGACGGGGGACATCGTCTCTCCTCGGGAAGGGTGGTTTCGGCCGCGATGCACGACACGCGCCCGTTCGTATGACGGATCGGGAGTGATGTGGAGCACACTAGGTGACACTCAGGTCGGTGTCCATACTCTTAATCTAATAACCAGACTGTCAGTTCAGTCTTTGAATGAAAAGTCTATTCAAACCGGCGGAGATCCGATACCGTCCGACAACCATGAACACCTCGAATTCGGCCCTGAGCCCCTTGAGATTTGACGGTCAGGTGGCGTTGGTCACCGGTGTCTCCACCTTCGGGTTGGGCCTGACCTACGCCCAGATGCTCGCCGAACGCGGCTGCGCGGTGGTGGTGAACGATCTCGGCCGGGACTGGTCCGGCAACGCCAACGAGCCCGGCACCGACCACGCGGTGCGCCTGATCACCGAACGCGGTGGAACCGCGGTCGGGGTGACCGGGGATGTCGTCACCGAGTCGGCCCGGATCGTCGAGGACGCCGTGCGGTCCTTCGGCCGCCTGGACATCGTCGTCAACAACGCCGGTGCCGGCGGTGATTTCGACACCCAGGTCGACGTGCACCTGCACGGCTCGCACCGGATCACCGAGGCCGCGTGGCCGCACCTGGTGGAGTCGGGTGACGGGCGCATTCTCAACGTCGCCTCCAATGCGACCTGGGGGTCACCGGCGATGCCCGGATACGGTGCGGCGAAGGGCGGCATCCTCGCCCTCACCAGGACCCAGGCGATCGTCGGCGCCGGGTCCGGTGTGCGGAGCAACGCGGTTCTGCCCGCGGCGTGGACCCGGTCGACCGCGGGCGTGGAGGCCGCCGGGTTCCGGGAGTTCATGCGCGAGCACTTCCCGCCCGAGGCGGTGGGTGCGTTTGCGCTCTACCTGCTGCACCGGGACACCGAGCTCAGCGGGGAGGCGTTCACGGTGGGCGGCGGGCTGGTCTCGCGTGTCGTGCAGGCCGAGACGACGGGCGCGCTCGCGCTCGGCCACACGCCCGAGAGCTGGCCCGCGCTGATCGACCAGGTCATGGATCCGTCGGCGATCACCCTGTCGGCGAGCATGTGGGCGCAGCTCGACGGGTTCGCCCGCCGCATGGGCCCGGACGTGTACGCGCAGTGGACCGCGATCGGCATCTCCACGACGGTCGCCGCCAAGGTCGGCAGCTGACCTCCCGCACATCCCACAGGACGGAGCCACACCCATGCACGGACTCGACCCCGACGTCGCCTCGTACCTCGCGGCCCGGCAACAGTATTGGAAGCCGATGTACGAGGCGGGCGTGGAGGCGTCCCGCACGATGATGGAGGCGCTGCCGCGGGCGGTGGCACCCGAGATGCATCGGGTCGACGATCGGGTCGTGCCCGGCCCGCACGGCCCGATCCCGATCCGGATCTACCGGCCCATCGAGGCCGCGGTTCTGCCCGCGATGTTGTACTTCCACGGCGGCGCACTGGTGATCGGCAGTGTCGAGTCGTTCGACTCGATGGCACGGTTCCTCGCCGACGCGACCAGGGCCGTCGTCGTCAGCGTCGACTACCGGCTCGCGCCCGAGTTCCCGTTCCCGGTCGCCTCCGACGAGGCCTACGCCGCGACTCGCTGGGTCGTCGACCACGCCGCGGAGCTGGGGGCGGACCCCGGCCGGGTCGCGGTCGCCGGCGACAGCGCCGGCGCCACGCTGGCGGCCGGTGTCGCGTTGCGTGCCCGGGACGAGGGTGCGCCGGCGCCGCTCTTCCAGCTGCTTGTGTACCCGGGCATCGACCGGAGTCTCGACTGGCCGTCGGTGCGCGAGTTCGCCGACGGTCCGATCGTGACCGCGGGCGACATCCCGTGGTCGATGAACATGTACCTCGGCGACGACCCGAGCCGCGACCACCCGTACGGGGTGCCGAGCCTCGCGGACGACCTGTCCGGATTGCCCCCGGCCATCGTGGTCACCGCGTCGCACGACGTCGCCCGCGACGGTGCGGAGGACTTCGGGTGCCGCCTGCGGGACGCCGGGGTCCAAACCGCGCTGTTGCGCTATCCCGGTGTGGCGCACGGATTCCTGATGCACGCCGGCGAACACGCCCGGGCCCGCCTCGCGCTGGCCGAGATCGGCGGCCTCGCCCGCGCGAAGTTCGCGACCGCCTGAGTCAGCGGGAGGTGCTGCGCCTGGTGCCCCGGCCGGTCGAGGCCGGGGCGTCGGCGTTCAGCGTCGCCCGCCACACGTCGGTCAGCGTGTCGATCGCGGCCTCACGGTCGTGCGGCCACCCCCGCACCAGCCAGGTGTTGAGGAACAGTTCCAGCCCGCTGATGAGCAGCAGGGCGCGTCGTTCGGCCTCGTCCGCGGGGAATCCGCTCCACAATTCGGTGTTCGCGGTCAGGGCCCGGACGAACCGCTGATGGTACTCGAGGTAGAAGTCGTCGTAGTTGACCAGGCGTGCGGCGCCGACCCGGAGCTGGTCCCCGCTGCTCTCCCAGGTGTCCACGACCCGGCTCATCCACTCGCGCACGGCAGGCCGCGACCAGTCGGTCAGCTCGCCGAACGCGCGGTAGAGCTCCTCGGCCCCCGCCCAGAGCTCCTCGACGAGCGCCCGGACGATCGCCTCCTTGCTGGGAAAATACGAGTACAAGGTGGCGCGGCTCATGCCGGCCGCCCGGGCGATGTCCTCGATCGTGCTCTCGGTGTAGCCGCGTTCGCCGATCAGTCGGGCGGAGGTCTCCAGGAGATGCGTTCGGGTCTGGAGCTTCTGCCGCTCACGCAGCGACAGCACCGCCTCGGGTCCGGTATCCATACCAGGAGTCTATATTTCGGACGCCGGGGGATTGCCTGTTCGGTGCAGCTTGCCGCCGCTTCTCAACCGGGATGTGGCGAGGCCGCCGGAGCGCACACCCAGCTCCAGCGGCCTCTCGGATCGGGCGCCGCACTCACCGGTGGTGGATTCGTGCGCGCCCGAGGGTCACATCAACCAGTCGACTGTGGAGCGTGTCCGCACCCCCTCGACGGGTGGCGCACCTGGCCCGGCATCCCGTCCATGCAGGAGCCGCCGGCACGCGAGGGACGGAGGTGCAGCGTGTCGGCGGTTGTGGCGCGCGTGCAGGAGGCAACCTCACGCGCGCACCGGATTCGATCCGGCTCCGATGGGCTACCCACCGATGCCACGCCGCAAACAGGACAGCCCGACTCCGGCGGTCGCAGTTGCCATGACGTGGTTCGTGGAATTGTCGACAAGTTCTTCACTACTCGTTCCGATCTGTGATCGGTCACGGCGCCTGCCGGGTCGGGTCGCCACCGGCGGGGGCGGGTTGAACGATGTGTGTGGCCGAGTCCGTTCGTGGCGGGCCGGGTCGGATCGATCTTCTCGGTCTGTTACCAATGGTAGGAGACCTCGCTGTGAATCGGCTGGCAACAGCGTTTCGGTGAGTGGTTGTCGGTTGAACTGCGCCTACTGTGGCGTGTAGTCGCCCATACCCGAGGGAGGCGAGCCACCATGGGCCCCACGACATTCAACGGCCTGCCGATCCATCCACTGCTGGTTCATTTCGTGGTGGTCCTGGTTCCGCTGTCCGCCCTGCTCCTGCTGCTGTCGCTGTGTTGGCCGGCCGCCCGGCGACGCCTCGGGGCCGCCACTCCCGCGGTTGCGTTGGTGACGCTGATCTTGGTGCCCGTGACCACTCACGCCGGTGAATGGCTGGCGCAACGGACACCGCCCGACCCACTGGTGCAGATCCACACCGAGCGCGGCGAACAGCTCCTGGTCTGGTCCGTGGGCGTCTTCGTCGTCGCGCTGCTGTGGTGGGCGCTGCACCAGCCGCGCGTCCAACAATGGTGGAGCGCACGTACCGGATCCACGCCGGGGCGGGCCTATCGCGGGTTGGCGGCCGGACTGGCGGTGGTGGGGATCGTCCTGGCCGTCGGATCGGTGGTCCAGGTCTATCGGATCGGGGAGAGCGGAGCCGCGGCGGTGTGGACCACCCAGGACCAGTAGACCAACTCGACCCGGTGATCCCTGGCGCACTTCGTGGTCTCGTCCTCACAGAGCGGTGGGATATGTCTCGGGGCGTTCGCCTTCGATCCAGACGCTTGTGCATTCGAGAGGCTCGAGTGCACTGGTCGTGTCGACGTGGATGACGGCATCGAATTGCTCGGCCACCCGGGCGTGGAAGTAGTGACTCTGTCGCTCGGTCGTCGGAAGATAGATCACCCCGATCGCCCTTTCGATGCGTGCAGTACGCAGGGTGTCGGCGACGACGTCCTGTTCCGTGGTGCGGATGAGGAACGATTCCTTGCCCACTTCGTGGAGGAGAGCCTCAATGCTGCCGGGAAGGGCGGGGCGGACGACCTTCCGCTCGGCGATGCCTCCCCACTCGCTCGCCGCGGTGACGGTGCCGTGGTGCGTGGTGAACCCGATCAGACAGCTGTCATCCCGATGTCGTTCGCGGACCAGGTGGCCGACCGTGACCTGGCCATGTGCGCCGGCTTCGGTTGCCGTCGCGTCACCGACGTGGGAGTTGTGCGCCCACACCACCACGCGTGAGGGGGCCTCACCCCGGCGGTCGAGGTGCGTGATCAGGGCGTCGAGCGTGTCGGTCATGTGGTGGTCGCGGAGGTTCCAGGAGGCCACCTGTCCCCGGAACATGGCCCGATAGTATTGCTCCGCGTCGCGGACGCTGTGTGCATTGCGTTCGGCGTAGAACTGCGCGTCCTCTGCATCGGCCCCGTTGCTGCGGACATAGGTGATCGCGTGACGTTGCAGATCCAGCAGCTGTTCGACGACCTGCCTCTCGCGGGACTCACCTGCCCCGAATGCGGCGACATACCCGTACGTGTGCCCGTCATCGCGGGAGATCTGGTCGAAGCAGGCGTAGCGCTGCCGCGCACGGCGGGCGGCGTCGGGATCGACCCGGTCCAGATAGCTCACGACCTCGTGCATCGATCGGTGCAAGCTGTAGAGGTCGAGTCCGTAGAATTCGACCTCGGGCTGATCGCCGCTGACGTGCTCGTTGTGCTGGCGCAGCCACGACACGAAGTCGAGCATGATGGTGTTGCGCCACATCCAGGCCGGGAAGCGCGCGAACCCTCGCAACGACTCTTCGGCCGAGGTGTCCACGCCCTGACCGTGGACGTACCGGTTGATGCGAAAGGCGTCGGGCCAATCCGCCTCCACGGCAACTGCCGTGAACCCCTTCTCCTCGATCAGAGTTCGCGTGATTTCAGCGCGTGCTGCGTAGAACTCCTGAGTTCCGTGCGAGCTCTCGCCGATCAACACGATGCGTGCGTCACCGACGAGATCTAAGAGATCCTCACGATACGGAACTCCGCCGGGTGCATCCCTGCACGCACGGCGGAGTGTGTCCGCAGCTGTTCTGAACTCGCGGACCCCGACGTCGCGAGTGGTTCGACCGACAGTGGGAGTGTGCAGAAGTGCTCGCACCTCGTCGTCGGTCACCTGACCGAAGTCCCAGAAGGACGCACCCACGGCCGTGAACGGGAAGGGCATCGTCGCGCAGATGACGTCGTCGACCATCGCGCCGAGTTGCCGGCAGGTCGATTCGGGTGCCGCCGGCACCGCCACGATGATCTGGGCGGGCTCCTGCCGCCGCAGTGCGTCGAGGGCGGCGAACATGCCGGCGCCGGTCGCGAGACCGTCGTCGGCGACGATGACGATCTTGCCGGCGACATCGGACGGCGGCGTATCCCCGCGATATGTCTTTTCTCGACGGTCCAGTTCGTGTGCTTCCCGCTCGACGACCTCGCGCAACTGATCCGGCGTGATGTCGAGATCGCGCAGGGTGTCGTCGTTGACGACGAGTGAGCCACCGCTGGCGAGGGCGCCCATGGCGAACTCCTCATGTCCCGGCACACCGAGCTTCCGCACGACAAAGGTATCGAGCGGGGCGTCCAGTGCTGCCGCGATCTCCCACGCGACCGGGACTCCGCCGCGAGCGAGACCCAGCACGACGACACGGTCGTTGTCTCGATAGGCGGCAAGCAGTTCCGCAAGTGCCCGCCCTGCCTCCCTCCGGTCCTGGAACACACGTCCGGGCCGCTGCGCCGGGATCTTCGTCACGTCACTCATGGGATCGGCCCTCCTCGTTGTCGACCCGGATCGCGAACGTCAACCGGACGCCCCGATACTTCTGGCCGCCCGCGACCGGGTGCCGCTCGATCGCTGATTCGGTGCGGCCGCACGGGCATCGCATTCGGCGGCGATGATCGTCGCTCGTTTCTCCGCACCCTGCCCCCGCGTCTCGCTCGGCCTCTGCCTCACGGGACTCCCCCAGCCTCCGGTTCTCGGGCCATCCCGGGCTTCAGACGTGTCGGGGGTTTGGACATCTTCGAGCTCGACCAGTGTGACCTCGACGCCCCATTCGGGTGTGCTGGTGTCGAGGATCTGACGGATGGCCCAGCTGATGGCCGCGGGGTTGGCCAATGCTTCGCCGAGCGAGTGTTGTCCCACCACGTTCCGTAAAGCGGTTTTCGCGAGCTGGTTGATCGCGA
Organism: Rhodococcus olei; assembly: GCF_039540555.1. Classification (NCBI taxonomy): domain Bacteria; kingdom Bacillati; phylum Actinomycetota; class Actinomycetes; order Mycobacteriales; family Nocardiaceae; genus Rhodococcus; species Rhodococcus olei. Next base: position 76,560 of record NZ_BAABFB010000072.1, read on the forward strand.
CATCGCCATTCTCGATCGTGACGACGGCTTTCCGCGCGTCGACGACGCGGTAGTAGGCGACTGCGGCGACGTCAACGCTGATGTCGTCCCGGGTGACTACGCCCCGTGACCGGATGGGCATGGGGACAATCCGCATTGACACCGCGGTCAGTCTGTCCACGACGGGAATGATCAGCACCAACCCGGGATTGTGGACGGCGATGATTCTGCTGAGTCGGAAGTGCACGCCCTGCTCGCACTGGTTCACGACACGAATCGACTCGGCCGACAGCAACACAGCTCCCACAACAGCGGCGACGGCAGCGGCAACGATGGCGGTCACAACGTCTCCGACCCCTTCAGACCTTCGGTGTGTCTGCCAGTCAACCGGTGGACGACGGTGTTACGTCAGGGTCTGCGGTCACCAGCGGGAGAGGACTTCGGCAGTCGTTCGGGAGAGCGGGCTGAGCGCACCGGTACCGGTGCGCCGGAATCGATGACCACCGGCCCTATCGCCGCACGGGAGGGAGGCGTGTGATGGAGGGGTCCGACGACTTCGACTCGAGAAGCGAGACCGATCTCGCCCGCCACCTTCCTCCCGGCAGTGACGTGGCGGGGGCCGGTGCCCCGAATCGACCGCTGCCGTGTCCGGGGCGATCGTCGGCGAGCGGGAGCTTCGGGCCTCTCCGACCCCACCGGTCGGGGCGACGCCGAGGTCATCTGTAGTCGTGGAGGTCCTGACGTGGATGCTGTCGAAGCGAATGCCCCGGTGGTGGTCGGTGTCGACGGGTCCGCCGCCTCGTACGCCGCGGTCAGCTGGGCTGCCAGGGAAGCCCACCTTCACCGAAGCCCGCTGCGCATCGTTTCCGCGCTCGGCGCCGTCTCACCGCACGGTGACCTGCGCCTGCCGCAGAGCTATTTCGCCGAGCGGAATCGCGCGGTCCGCGACCACCTCGACGAAGCCGCGGCCATCGCCCACACCACCGACACCACGACGACCATCACCGAGATCACCACCGACGTGCTCGAAGGCGCGGAGCGGCCCGCTCTGCTCGAAGTGTCGAGGTCCGCGCGGATGGTCGTCGTCGGTAGTCGCGGTTTCGGTCAGGTGACAGCGGCGCTCGCGGGCTCGGTCGCGGTTGCGCTCGCGACACACGCCCACAGTCCCGTCGTGGTCATCCGCGGCCAGGCCGGTCAGACTTCCGGGACGGGGGATGTCGTCGTCGGCGTGGACGGCACCGAGAACAGCGTGCGCGCGCTCTCGGTGGCGTTCGCGGAGGCCGCACTGCGCGCCACCGGTCTGGTCGCGGTCCACGCGTGGTCGCAGTTCGCCCTGTCGACGGCCTATTGCGATCAGCTGGACATGGAGTGGGACGCGGTAGATGTGGCCGAACAGGCGGTTCTCGCGGAGAGGCTTGCCGGCTGGCACCAGCGGTATCCCGAGACGCCGGTCGAGAAGACCGTCGTCCGGGGAAATGCGGCCAAGCAGCTTCGGGACCGGGCGGAGGGCGCGGAACTGCTGGTGGTCGGCACCCGCGGACGCGGTGGTTTCGCGGGCATGCTCATGGGGTCGACCAGCTCGGTGCTGCTGCACACGGCGGAGTGCCCGCTGATGATCGTCCGATCCGACCGACCGGACGGAGTCGCCGGATGACGACGTTCGGGCACCGAGCCGAGCGCGGTGACCGTCCCGCACAACGACGCTCGGGAAGGACTCGCGTCGTCCCGGCCAGTGACGTCCGGCCCTGGCCACGATCCGGGCCGGAGCGAATCCTGGGAGTTGGAGCGTCCTGATCCGGCGGGTCGCGCGGGATCGCAAGGCGGTGAGGCAGGGTGGCATCCCTACGACCACTGGATGCGTGTTTCCTCGAGGTCGAGGAGGCCGACGGCAGGGCAAACCTGGCGATCGGTGCCGTCGCCGTGCTCGAGGGCCCCCCACCGACGCGATCGGAGTTCGCCGCCGCGGTCCGTCGGCGCATCGCGGCGATACCGCGGGCTCAACAGGTCGTGCACCGTGTGCCGCTGGATCTGGGCCTGCCGGAGTGGGCCGAGGCCGAAGGGTTCGACGTCGAGCGTCACATCCGGCGGGTCGCCCTGCCCGACCCCGGCGACGACGCGGAACTGTGTCGACAGATCGAGAACGTGATGGCGGTTCGGCTGGATCCGGACCAACCCCTCTGGCAATGCTGGGTAATCGAAGCACTCGCGCACGGCCGGTGGGCCCTGCTCATGAAGCTGCACCATTGCATGGCCGATGGAATCTCCGGAGCGAGGCTGTTCGAGTCGCTGTGCGATCCGGTCGATCGGACAGCCGCCACCGAGTCACCGAACACGATCCGAGGGGCCCCGGGGTCCGCGGGCGCAGCCGTGTCCGCTGGTGTCGTGTCGGCGCGGTGGCTCACGGGCGCGCTGCGCTCACCGCGAAAGTCCGTCGCACGCATCGTCGATCTGGTCGCGGGCTCGGCGGTCCTCGCCGGGCGGGTGCTGTGGCCGTCGGCCGGATCCTCGTTCAACGGCCCGCTCACCCGCCAACGGCGGTATGGCATCGCCCGGGCATCGATGTCGGAAGTTTCGGCGATCTGTGACGCCTTCGGGGTGACGATCAACGATGTGGCCCTGGCCGCGGTCAGCGGCGCCGTGCGACGGCTGCTGATCCGGCGGGGGGAAGTGCCGGGCCCGCGTACGATTCGATCATTGGTGCCCGTTTCGTACCGGGCCAGTGGAGGCGGGGCCACCACGCTGGACAACGAGATATCCCTGATGCTCCCGTACCTGCCCGTTGACGTCGCGGACCCGGTCGACCGACTCCACACGGTGCACTCACGCATGTCCGCGGCCAAGTCCGACGGGGAATCCGGTGCCGGTCACGTCGCGACGGAACTCGCACGGCTGGTGCCGTTCGCCCCGCTCGCATGGGGGATGCGGCTGATGCTGCGGTTTCCTCAACACAGCGTGGCGGTGGTGACCACCGACGTCCCGGGACCTCCGGTTCCGCTGCGACTGCTGGACCGGAGGGTCATCGAACTGTTGCCGTATGTCCCGATCGCGGTCCGGCTTCGCCTGGGCGTCGCGGTCATGAGCTACGACCAGCGACTCTCCTTCGGTGTCACAGGGGATCTCGACGGCGTCCCCGATCTGGACGAGTTGTGCGACGGCATCGAATCCGACCTCCGCGAACTGCGCCGGGCAGCCGCCCGGCACGGCGACGCACACTCGTGACAACGAGGAGACCCATGGATGCCACTGTCCCGGCCGGCCGCGACCGCGAATCCGGGGCCCGGGTGGCCGCGGCCGGACGCGAATTCCGGGCGGTGATCTTCGACCTCGACGGAGTCGTCACCGACACCGCGACGCTGCACCGCCGAGCGTGGAAGGCGCTCTTCGACGGCTTCCTCGCAGGCCACGACCCGACACAACCGCCCTTCACCGACGAGGACTACCTGTCCTGGGTCGACGGGAAGAACCGGTCGGACGGGGTTCGCTCCTTCCTGGCCTCACGGTCCATCGCCACGGCGGAGGACGCCGCACCCGGCACCGACATCGCGAGTGTGTCCCGGCTGGCCGATCGGAAGGACCGCCTGTTCCACGAACTGCTCGACGCGGAAGGGGTCCAGACCATCGCGCCGACCGTCGACCTGTTGCACCGTCTGCGCCGTGCAGGCGTGCTCGTCGCCGCCGTCAGCGCGAGCCGGAACGCCGCGGCCGTGCTCGCCCGCGCTGGACTGATCGACGATTTCGACACGAGGGTCGACGGAATCGATGCCGAGCGGCTCGGCCTGGCAGGAAAGCCGGACCCGGCGCTGTTCCTCGAGGCGGCCCGGCGCATGCACACCGACCCGGTCGAGATCGTCGTGATCGAAGACGCAGAGTCGGGTGTCGCAGCCGCTCACCGGGGTGGGTTCGGCCTCGTCGTCGGGATCGGCTCGAAGGGACGCGCGCACGCTCTCGAACGTCGGGGCGCGGACGTGGTCGTGAACGGGGTGGACGAGGTGGAGTGGGCGATCCGCGGAGCCGGTTCGCCCCCGGCGGCACACGATCGGACATCGACGCCGTGAGTTGGTCGGCAGCCGTCCCGTCGTCCCCGGTGGCCGAGGGGATCACTGCCGCCGATCCGCAGGAGGCGCTGGATCGGCTGCTGCGCGACCTGCGCTCGCGCCGGGAGGGCCTGTCCAGTCGTGACGCCGAGCGTCGGTTGACCGTGGCCGGCACCAACGACCTCGTACGGAAACGCGGGCATGCCTGGTGGCGCGAACTGCTCCGCCAACTGGTGCATCCGCTGGCCCTGCTGTTGTGGTTGGCCGCCGCGCTCGCCGCGTTGTCGGGTTCGGGGCCCCTCGCCGTCGCGATCGTCGCGGTGATCGTCCTGAACGCGGCTTTCGCCTTCGTCCAGGAACGGCACGCCGAACAGGCGGTCGAGGCACTGTCGGCGTATCTGCCGCCCCATGCCCGGGCACTGCGGGACGGCGTGGAACGCCAGATCGACGCACGCGAGCTGGTACCCGGTGACGTGGTCGTGATCTCCGAAGGAGACCGGGTGTCGGCCGATGCGAGGTTGCTGACCGGTGCGCTGGAAATCGACACCTCCACGCTGACCGGGGAATCCGCGCCGGTCGCGGTCGCAGTCGACATCGGCGACAGTCACGTCCCGCTGATTCAGGCCAGGGACGTCGTCTTCAGCGGAACCACCTGCACTGCCGGCGAGGCCACCGCGGTCGTGTTCGCCACCGGAATGCGGACCGAGCTCGGACGGATTGCCGCCCTGTCCCAACGGATACGGCACGAGGAGAGCCCGCTCGAGCGGCAGGTGAAACGGGTCGCCTGGCTCATCACCGTCGTTGCGGTCGGCATGGGCGTCGCGTTCATACCCCTCGGCACCGTGGTCGCCGGTCTGTCGTTCGGCGACACGGTCACCTTTGCGATAGGGCTCCTGGTCGCGAACGTCCCGGAAGGCCTCTTGCCCACCATCACGCTCGCTCTCGCGGTCGGGGTGCGCGCGCTGGCGCGGCGGGGAGCGCTCGTCAAGCGGATCTCCGCCGTGGAGACATTGGGATCGACGAGTGTCATCTGCACCGACAAGACCGGCACCCTCACCCTCAACCGCATGCGCGTGGCCGGCCTCCGGACCGCCGAGGGCGTCATCGACCTCGGCGAAGCGGTCGAGCCGGCCGCGGTGGGCACGGCGGCGCAACGGCTGGCCCTCGCGGCTGTGTGCTGCAGCAATGCCGAATTCGAGTCCGTCGACGATCCGGGTGGGGCGGTGAGTGTCGAGGTCGGGGATCAGACCGAGTTGGCGTTGCTGCACGCCGCCGCGGCGCTGGGTGTCGAGCCGCGGCGCGACCCCTCCGGCCGGATCGCGCAATTCCACTTCGATCCGAATCTTCGGCGCATGTCCACGATCGACGCGACCGGCGACGGTGTCTGCGTGCACACGAAGGGTGCCCCGGAGGAGGTGGTCGCACGCTGCACCCGGATAGCCGTCGGTCGCGACACGGACAGGGCGCTGACGGACGACGACCGTACCTGGATCGACGCCTCGGTGACTGCCTGGGCGCGGCAGGGTCGTCGTCTACTGGTTCTCGCGGACCGCCGCGTCGATGCCGGCACGGCGGCAGGGCTCGATCGTGACGAGGCCGAACGAGATCTCGTCTTTCTCGGAATCGCGGCGATGATCGACCCGCCACGACCGGAGGTACCCGACGCGGTCGAGCGGTGCCACACGGCGGGAATCCGGCTCGTCGTCGTCACGGGCGACCACGCGTTGACGGCTCGGGGGATCGCGGAAGGGGTCGGCATCGGGCGCGACGGCCTGCGGGTGGTGGGAAGCCGTGAGATGGAACGGATGCCCGACCGTGACCTCGATGCGGTGCTCGCGGCGCCTGGCGAGCTGGTCTTCGCCCGGAGCTCCCCGGAAACGAAACTGCGTATCACCGACGCCCTTCAAGCACAAGGGAACATCGTTGCGATGACCGGCGACGGCGTCAACGACGCGCCCGCCCTCCGCAGCGCCGATATCGGTGTCGCCATGGGGCGATCGGGTACCGACGTCGCACGGGAGGCAGCCACCATGGTGCTCACCGACGACAACTTCGCCACGATCGTCAAGGCGGTCGAGGCCGGTCGCCAGGTCTACGACAACGTGCGAAAGTTCATCATCTACATCTTCGCGCACGCGACACCGGAGGTGGTGCCGTTCCTGATCTACGCGGTGACCGGAGGAGCCGTGCCGTTGCCGCTGACCATCATGCAGATCCTCGCAATCGATCTCGGTACCGAGACCCTGCCCGCGCTCGCACTGGGTCGTGAACCCGCAGAGCCGGGGTTGATGGATCGCGCACCGCGACCCCGCACCCAGTCGGTGATCGACGGCCGCATGCTGGTGCGCGCCTGGGGTGTTCTCGGAGGGGTGTCGGCGGTACTGGTGATGGCCTTGTTTCTCGGCACGCTCGTTGCGGGAGGCTGGTCGCTGGGGGCGGACGTCGACACCGGTCCGTTGCACCACACCTGGCAGCAGGCCACGACGATGACCTTCCTGGGCATCGTCGCATGCCAGATCGGTACCGCGACAGCCGCGCGCACCCGCCGCGCCTCACTTGCCGAGATCGGGTTCGCAACGAACCCCCTGTTGCTGTGGGGCATCGCATTCGAAGTGTGTTTCGCCGCGCTCGTGGTGACGGTTCCGTTCCTGCAACGCGTGTTCGGAACCGTCGTCCCGGAGCCGTGGCAGGTCGTGGCACTCGTGCCGCTGCCGTTCCTGGTCTGGGGCTGTGACGAAATGCTGCGCTGGCGGGCACGACGGAAATCACGGCGCGAACAGGGAACTGCCGAGTGACCGGGGACCGGTTCGGCGGTCGGCGTCAGGGGGCCGAGTGATCTCCGGCGGACCCGGGTTCGCCGGAGATCACGTCGACCACCGCGCGTGCCACCCCCGGAGCGGCGGCCGTGACGGCACGAGAGAGGCCGCGCCCCGGGCCCAGGTCGGCGATCTCCACACCGACGATCACCAGCCTGTCCGGCATCCGGTCCAGAGCGCGGCCCAGGGCGATCGCCGCGCCCACATCGAATCCGTGGGTTCCGGCGACGGTGACCTGCAGGTCGGAGGGGTCGAGAACGTGGACCCGTCCGGGGCGCGGGTCTGGCCGCATCACCGCGTCCACTATCACCGCCACCCGGGCGTCACGCCACCAGTCGATCAGCTCGACCGGATCGCCGTACGAGACGAGGATTCGGGCGGGAAGCCCCGCCCGGTGCAGGGCCCGTGCCACCGCCGGACCCACGCCGTCGTCGCCGCGGAACTCGTCTCCGAGAGCGATCACCACCGCTGTCATCGTCGGTCGATCGTGAGGTCGAGAAAGTGGGTGGCGCAGGAGATGCAGGGATCGTGGTTGCGAATCGTCCGCTCGCACAGCGCCGCCAGATCGGCGTCGTCCAGGTCGAGGTGCCGTTCGACGACGTCGGCGAGCTCGTGTTCGATCGCCGACTGATTCTGCGAGGTGGGCGGGACGATGGAGGCGCTACGAATCGTGCCGTCGCCGTCGATGTCGTACCGGTGATACAGGAGACCGCGCGGGGCCTCGCTGACCCCGTGTCCCGTCGCCGGCCGTGGACGCACGTCACGGGCCGGGGTCGGGGGTCGCTCGTAGGATGCGATCAACCGCAGCGCCTCGTCGACCGCGAACACCACCTCGACCGCTCGGACGACGATGCTGCGGAACGGATTTCGGCAAGCATCACCCAGTCCCGCCGCGGATGCGGCCTGCCGCGCGGTCTCCGACAGGCGCGCGCTGTTGAGCGAATAGCGGGCGAGCGGCCCGGCCAGAAAGCGTCGTCCGTCCAGTCGGGCGTGCAGTGCGGTGGAGTGGGGAACCTGGTGTTCGGTGACGTGCTCGGGGAACTCGCCGGCCGGGAACCGGACGCCGGTGGAAGTGTGCACGGTGCCGGACTCGATGGCGTATCGGTCGGGCTCGGTCAGCGCGACCATCTCGTAGGGGAGTTCGTGGTCGGGAAAGTCGAATCCGCCCACCCACGCGACCGTGTCCAGCGCGTCGTCGAGGGCCCGGCGCAGCTGCTCGGCGAGCGGTGCGAGTTCCTCACGGGTGGGCGCACGGTAGAAGCCGCCGACACGCACGTTGACGGGATGGATGGGACGGCCGCCCAGCAGCTCCAGGATCGCGTTGCCCGCCTTCTTCAGATCCAGGCCACGCTCCACCCGGGCACGGTCGGTGCGCGCGAGCGCGATCGAGTCGTCCACCCCGACGAAATCGGGGGCATGCAGGAAGTACATGTGCAGCACGTGGCTGGCGATCCACTCGCCGCAGTAGAGCAGCCGGCGCAGCCGGACCACGGCGTCGTCCGGGGGCGAGGCGCACGCGTCCTCGATGGCGTTGCAGGCGCTGACCTGGTAGGCGACCGGGCAGATTCCGCATATCCGAGAGGTGATGTCGGGGGGTTCACGGAAATCCCGGCCGCGCAGGAACGACTCGAAGAACCGGGGCGGTTCGTAGATGCTCAGCTCGGCACGTTCGACCCGGCCGTCGCGCACCGAGACCCGTAACCTGCCCTCACCTTCCACGCGAGCGAGAGCGCGGACGACCAGCCGCCGGTCGTCCTCACCCATCGGTTGTCCCCGGTTCGTCGACGGCGCCGTGCGTGTAGGCGGCGAACTCGGGTGCGGCGACGTTGAACGTGGCCAGCACTCGTTCGATGGCCGGGTCGTCCATGCCGCAGATGCGCAGCCACGCGGCCATCGAGGGGAGGTTCGGCCCCTTCATCGGCCCGAAGCACCCGTAGCAGCCGCGTCCGTGGGCCGGGCACAGCGCACCGCACCCGGCATGGGTCACCGGGCCGAGGCACGGCGTCCCGTCGGCCACCATGACGCAGGTCGTCCCGCGGCGCTTGCACTCGTTGCAGACGCTGGTGTCGGGGGTGTCGGGCCGTCGACCGGCCAGGAATGCGGCGAGCACCTCGAGCAGTTGGTGCCGGTCGATCGGACAGCCCCGAAGCTCGTGGTCGACGTGCACGTGGGCACCGATCGGTGTCGAGGTCGCGAGAGTGTCGATGTACTCGGGTGAGGCGTAGACACTCGACGCAAATTCCTTGATGTCGGCGAAGTTTCGCAACGCCTGGATCCCGCCGGCCGTCGCACAGGCGCCGATCGTGACCAGGTAGCGGGACTGGTCCCTGATGCGGTGGATGCGCTCGACGTCCTCCGCGGTCGTGATCGATCCCTCGACGAGCGAGAGGTCGTACGGCCCGGCGACGGTCGAGCTCGAGAACTCGAGGAAGTAGCCGATGGTCATCTCCTCGGACAACTGCAGGAGCTGGTCCTCGCAGTCGAGCAACGAGAGCTGGCATCCGTCGCACGATGCGAACTTCCACACCGCCAGGGTCGGTTTCGTCATCACAGCTCCCGAACGTGGAGGAGGGGACCGGCGACCGCGTAGTCGACGACCGGGCCGTCGCGGCAGAGCAGGAGCTCGCCGAGCTGGCAGTGACCGCACAACGCCGTGCCGCACTGCATGTTCCGTTCGAGCGAGACACGGATGTCCGACGCGGCCATTCCCTTGCCGATCAGCACCCGTGCCGCGAACCGCATCATCGGTTCCGGCCCGCACAGCAGGGCCGTGGTCCGACCCGGATCGAGGGACAGCCGTCCGAGCGGCTCGGTGACGAACCCCACCGCGCCGTCCCAGTCGCCGCGTGGCTGGTCCACGGTGACCTCCACCCCGACGATCCCGTCGGCGGCCCACGCGTTCAGTTCTCCCCGGTACAGGAACTCGTCGGGGCTGCGTGCACCGGCGACCAGGACGACCCGGTGGTAGTCGGCGTGGGCCGAGCGGATCGCCAGTACAGCTGACCGCACCGCCGCCAGGCCGACGCCGCCGGCCACGATCACCACGTCGCGCCCGATGCAGGAACCGAGGTCCCAGCCGGTGCCGAACGGGCCGCGCACACCGAGCACGGACCCCACCGGTGCGTCGTGCAGGGCACGACTGACCGCGCCGACGGCGCGGACGGTGTGCTCGAGGCGGCCGCCGGCAGGGTCGCCGCTGATGGAGATCGCGACCTCGCCGACCCCCGCGGCGGCCAGCATCATGAACTGCCCCGGCACGAAGGCGGGCAGCGCGGAATCGACCGGGACGAGGGAGAGCGTCACCGAGTCGCGGGTCTCGGCGGTGCGTCCACGTACCCGATACGGGGTCGGCACCATCGGATCCGCCGCGGTCGCCACCTCGTCACCAGCCCGCCGCATTCGTCCCGCGCGGCCCCGTCTCCGATTCGCCGTACAGGTCCAGCAGTCGCGCCCTGGTGGCCTGGAGCCGTTCGACCAGTGCACCCGACAGCGCACACGCGACCGCGTACCCGAACACCGGGTCCGCCGCACTCGACTCGTGCAGTGCCGCGGCGTCGATCTCGCGCGCCCTCGCCACGGACAACGCGGTGGCGGCGAAATGCCATCGATAGGGGGCGGTCAGCCAGGACCAGCCCAGCACGTCGCCGACGCCGAGAGTTTCGATGGGGACGTCGCCGCGTCCGGGGACATGGGTGTGCAGCAACACCCGACCCTCCTGCACCACCCAGAGCCGTTCGGCGCGGTCGCCCTCGCGGAACACGGGCTCGCCGGCGGCGAATTCGACGAGTCGCGACAACCCCAGCAGCACCCGCACGTGTTGCGGATCCAACCCTGCGACTCGGAGGTTCAGATCGGAAGCGGGGGAGTTCATTCCGACCCTCGGACCGGATCGGTACCCACGCCCGGGAACGTCTCGGCCAGGCGCGCGGCTTCCTCCGTGATGTCGATGCCGACGGGACACCAGTCGATGCACCGCCCACACCCCACGCACCCGGACGATCCGAATTGGTCGTACCAGGTGCCGAGCTTGTGGGAGATCCACTGTCGGTAGCGGCTCTGCCCGGACACCCGGACGTCGCCGCCGTGCAGGTGGGAGAACTCGGGTTCGAAGCACGAGGCCCACCGTTGCCAGCGTTCGGCGTGCGTCCCGGTCAGGTCGGTGACGTCCTCGACCGTGGTGCAGAAGCATGTCGGGCACGCCATCGTGCAGTTGCCGCACGTCAGGCATCGCGACGCGACGTCGTCCCACACGTCGGCATCGCGGGCGGTGCGCAACAACTCTCGCAGATCGACCTCCGGCATCTGCCTGCCCATCCGGTCCGCGGCCGCGCACACGTCCTGTTGGGCACGTTCGACCTCGCCGGGCGCTGCGTCGCGGTGCGGGACCTGCGCGAGTATCTCAGCGCCCCGGTTGGTTCCGACGTCGACCAGGTAGTTCGGACCGGCGTCGCCGAGTCGCTCGGTCAGCCGCAGGTCGTATTCGCCCTCGGCGCCGGGGCCGGTGCCCATGGATGCGCAGAAGCACACCCCGCCGGGCTCGGTGCAATCGACGGCGACGACGAACAACCGCGAGTACAGCGTCGCGGTGCGGCTGTCGGCTCCGTTGCACAGGACCGTCCTGAGAATTCGAATGGCGGCGAGATCGCAGCCGCGAACGCCGAGGAACGCGTAGGCCACCTCATCGTCGGGAGGGGCCCGGAACCCCTCGTCCGAGTCCGTGGACCACAGCTGCCGACGAGGCGGATGCAGGTACTGCTTCCACGACTGCGGACCGGACGAGTGCCCGAAGACCGCGGCATCGTCGCGCCGATGCACGCGGTAGTGCCCGGGTGCGGTGGTCACCCCCCACCCGTCCGGCAGCTGATCGCCGGCCTCGAGTTCGCGCAGGACGATGGCGTTGTCGTCGAGCGTCGGGCCGATCACCCGGTAGCCGGCGCCACGCAGCACCGCGATCAGGTGGTCGAGCCCGCGGCGGTCGATCTCTGTTCCGCCCGGCGCGGGGTCGGGCTGCTGCTGATCGGGATGCCGGGTGCCCTCCACAGGCCCCTCCTCGCGTTGCGAGCGGACGGTGTTGCGCCGCTCGATCTCCGCCGTTTGGTCGGCCTACCGGTGGGTTCCCAGTATCGGCGGTGCGCTGGCTCCGGTCAATCGTGCGACTAGCCCAGGCTGACCACGCCGCCCGGTCGCAGTTCGACGACCCTGCCCCGGCACTCGATCTCGATCGGTCGCTGATTCCCTTCTCCGGCTCTCACCTCGACCTTCCGCCCGCTCACCGTCAACCACAACTGGTGCCCACGGTACGAGATCGGAAACTCCAGCGTGCCCAGAGGTTCCGGCCACTGCGGCCCGAAAACCAGCCTGTCGCCGCGCGCCTCGAGCCCGGTGAAGCACCGCTGGAGCAGGTCGACACTGCCCGCCATCGCGGCCAGATGGATGCCCTCGGCCGTCGTCCCGCCCTGGACGTCGGTGATGTCGGACGCGAGCACGCTCTCGAAGAACTCCATCGCCTTGTCGCGGTTGGCGCGCGCGAGTACCCAGGAATGCACGACCGCGCTCAACGTCGAGCCGTGGGAGGTTCGCGCGATGTAGTAGTCGACGGTCCGGGGGATGTCGTCGGGTTCGAGCCGATACCCCATTCGCCCGAACAGGTCCCGGAGTTCGTCAGCCGAGAGGAGGTAGAACAGCATCAGCACGTCCGCCTGCTTCGAGGCCCGGTACCGGTTGACGTCGTCGCCCTCGGCCTCGAGGATCCTGTCGAGTCGCCGAATGTCCCCGTACTGCTGCCGGTAACGGTCCCAGTCCAGCTCGATCAGGTCGCCGTAGCCGTCGAACTGACTGATCACCCCGTCGTGGAAGGGCACGGACATGCGGCGGGTGACCTCCTCCCACCGGGCCAGCTCCGGCGCCTCCAGGTGGAGTCGGGCGATGAGCTCCGACCGGTCCGGGTCGGCGATGGCGTCGAGCGCCTCGAGGGCGCGCAGTATCACCCACACCGCCATGACATTGGTGTAGGCGTTGTTGTCGATCCCGGCGTGGGGCGCATCGGGGTAACCGGAGTGGAACTCGTCCGGTCCCATCACTCCGCGGATGACGTACCGGGACCGCGCCCGCTCGTATGATGCGAGACTGGCGAAGAAGCGGGCGATGTCGACCAGCATCTCGGCGCCGAAGTGAGCGAGGAATTCGAGGTCTCCGGTGATCTGGTAGTACTGCCACACGTTGTACGCGATTGCGACGCCGATGTGGTGTTGCCGCCAACTGGTGTCCGGAAGCCACCGGCCCGAGCGCGGATTGAGATGCACCTGCTGACTCTCCTCGCGGCCGTCGCTGCCCGACTGCCACGGGAACATCGCGCCCCGGTGCCCGGCTGCCCGCGCGGCGCGACGGGCCTCGGGCAGCCGGCGATACCGGTACTGCAGCAACGACCGCGTCAGGGCGGGCCCTCGCAGGGTCAGCACCGGGAAGACGAACAACTCGTCCCAGAAGACGTGTCCCCGGTACGCCTCGCCGTGCAGTCCGCGGGCCGGGATGCCCACGTCCAGGTCGGCCGTGATCCGGGAGACGGTCTGGAGCAGGTGCAGCAGATGGAACCGCAGGATCCGCGACGCGTCCACCTGCCCCACGATGTCGATCTCGACCCGGTCCCACAGCTGCTCCCAGGCCAGGGCGTGACCGGCCAGCAGCCCTTCGAATCCGCGCAGCCCGGACAACAGGCGTGCCGCCGCGTCGCCGGGGTCCGAGACCGCGTGGTCGCGTCCGGTGAAGAGGGTCACCGTCTTCTCCACCGTGACGGATTGCCCGGCCTCGAGGCGGAGGACGATGTCGTGGCCGACGAGGCCGTCGGTGTCGAACCACGTCCGCAGGCAGTCGGTCGGTTCACTGTCGCGCCGGACCACGGTTCGTGCCGCCATTCCCACCGGGACGCGGGACTGATTGGTCTGCACGGTGAGCAGCACCGAGTCGGGCGACAGTTCGGCGGCCTGCACCCGCTCGAGGTGGTCGCCGGCGAGATCGCGATACCGGTCGACCAGGCCGTTCCGAACCGAACCGTCGAGAGCCGACCGCACCTCGACGGTCCCGGACCAGTCCTCGGCGACGAGCGTCGTCTCGAGCGCACAGGCGTGGGGAATGTGCATCGCGACGAACCGCCGCTGGACGAGCGTCGTCGTCCGGCCCGCCGCGTCGCGACACCGGATCCGTCTGCTGAGAACGGCCCGCCGCAGGTTGAGGTCCTGCCGGTGGTCGAGCAGTTCGGCGGTGTCGACGTCGAACCACGGCCCGTCGTCGACCCGGAACGTCGTCGGCAGCCAGTTCGGCGCGTTCACCAGGCTCTCGTTCGAGATGACCGTCCCGGCACGTTCGTCGCTCAGGCGGTTGTAGAGTCCGGCCACGTAGGTGCCCGGGTAGTGTCCGGGGCCGGCCGCGGATTCGGGTGCGCACCCGCGGGTGGCGAAGTATCCGTTGCCGACCGTGCAGAGCGCTTCCCGCAGTTTCTCGGTCGCCGGGTCGTATCCGTCGTAGTGGAGGATCCAGCCGCTGGACCGGGGCGCGCTCGCGGGGTCCCGATCGATCACCTCGGCCAGCCGCTCGAGGAGCACGCGCACCTGGGCCGGACCGTTCACTGCGTATCGAGCCGCCGATCTGCGGTCGGTGGTTTCCGCGCTTCGCACCACGATCCCCACACCGCCGGCGGCCGCGACCGCGTCGAATGCATCCTCGTCGGTGAGATCGTCCCCCACGTAGAGAGGGAGCATCGACTCCGAATCGACGGTGTGCCTGAGCATCCACCGCAGGGCGCGGCCCTTGTCCCAGGCGACGTCCGGGCGGAGTTCGAGCACCTTGCGGCCGGTGGTCACCCGCAGGGCACTGTCCCGCCCCGCGACTTCGTACACCGCGGCCGCGACCTCGTCGATCTGTCCGCCGGCCACGTTGCGGTAGTGGACAGCGACCCCGAATCTCTTGTGCTCGACCAGAACCCCGGGAACATGGTGCAGGCGCTGCTCGAGCGCCCGGGCCGCACGGTCGATCGCCGGAACCGTGGTGAGCGCGTCGGGATTCTCGTACTTCTGACCGGCGGGACCGACGATGTCGAAGCCGTGACTTCCCCCGTACCAGATTCCGCGTACCCCGACCCGCGCCCGCACGTCGGTCAGGTCACGCCCGCTGATCACGGCCACGGGGCACTCCGCCGCAAGCCGAGTCAATGCGGCGGCGACGCCGTCGGTGAGGACCGCGTGCGCCGGATCGGACACGATGTCGGCCACCGTACCGTCGAAATCCAGGAAGACGGCCGGCCTGCGCACGCGAAGCGGCGCGGTCAGCTCGTGGCGTGCCGTAAGCGCATCGGGGAGGTCGACGCGCCGCAGATCGCCGGCACGGAGCTCGACCTCGGATGCGTCCTGCACCACCACGTCCGCGCCGCGGCGCAGCAACTCGTCGGCGCGGTCCGCCCGGCCGACGGCGATCACCAGAGCGAAGCCGGCTCGACTCGCTTCCGCGACCGTATCGGGGTCGCGGGTGACGAGCACGGCATCCGACAGTGGTGTGCCGAGCCGGGTCGCCGCGTCCTGTGGCACCGATCCGTCGACCCGCACCGGAAACGCCCGGGCGATCTCCTCGCCCTCGAGCAGTTCTCGCGCGCCCCGGCGTGCCGAGAACACCGCACACTCGACACCGGCACGGCGTAATCGGTCCGCGAGCGCGAAAGTCGGTTCTGCGGACCGCATCCCGTCCGCAGTGCTCACCAGCACGTCGAGGTCGACGACGACGAGGCTGTGATGGCGCAGGTCGATGACCGGTCGAGCCGCGGTCTCGACATCCACGTCGCTCATGTGTGCCCGCCTGCTCGCCGAAACGGATCACGGGATGCGCTCAGCGTACGTCGATCGGCGCGGCCGAGGGAAGAACGGGTCATCGCAACGGAGCGCGCCAGCGGACGGTGGTTCCCTCCATCGCCGTGCTGTCGACCGTGACCGTCCCGCCGACGGCGACCGCTCGCGACTGGAGATTGTCGAGTCCGCGGCCCGGAGTTCCCGGCGCCATGCCTCGCCCGTTGTCGGTGACCTCGACAGACAGGTCGTCGCCCACGGTGACGGAGACGGTGACCGCGGTCGCGCCGGCATGCCTGACGACATTGCTCAGGGTCTCTCGAAGCACGGCCTCGGCATGATCGGCCAGCCCCGGCGCGACGATGGACAGCGGACCCGACATCTGCAGCGTGGTCCGGAGGTGGGAATCGGCCGTGACGTCGGCGATCACCTGGTGCAGCCGGCGCCGGAGGCGGGTGGCGCCCTCGTCGCCTCCGTGCAGGTCGAAGATCGCGGTGCGGATGTCCTGGACGATCTCCTGAAGATCGTCCACCATGCCGACCAGCCGCTGTCGCACCTCCGGTGACTTCGCGCGTTGCACGGTCCCCTGCAGCGACAAACCCACGGCGAACAGGCGTTGAATGACCTGATCGTGCAGGTCGCGTGCTATTCGATCGCGATCGGCCAGCACGTCGAGTTCACGCATCCGACGTTGGGCGTTCGCGAGCCGCAGCGCGACGGCGGCGTGGTCGGCGAACACCGTCAACCTGTCCAGTTCATCTGGATTGAACGATTCGCCGTCCGTGCCCCGAAGACACACGAGAATGCCGGAAACCGCGTTCGCGGTGCGGAGTGGCAGCGCGAGTGCCGCGCCCGGAAGTGTCGTCGGGTGGTGGCCGGGGCCGAGGGTCAACCGGTCGGCGCGAACGGGCTGACGCGTGCAGAAGGCGTCACCGAGGGCCGATCCACGGAGCGGAATCCGGCGACCGATGATCTCGACGGGCGGTGTCCCGGCGGCGACGCTCACCACCAGCTCCGTCAACGACTCCTGTTCGGCGTCCGGGTCGTCCGGCACGGCGAGGAAGCAGCAGTCCGATCCGGTCAGTTCCACGACCTTGTCCGCGACCAACTGGAGGACGCCCGGTGGCTCGTCGCCGGCGAGCAGTGCCACGGTGATCTCGCGCGTGGCCTCCAGCCAGGCCTGCTCGGTCCGGGAGCGCTCGTACAGACGCGCGTTGTCGATGGCGATGCCTGCCGCGGCAGCCAAGGCCTCGAGAACGGCCTCGTCGTCGGCGGTGAACTGTTGCCCGTTCGCCTTCTCGGTGAGATACAGGTTTCCGAACACGGTGTCGTGTGTTTGTACGGGTACGCCGAGGAAGGTGCGCATCGGCGGGTGTCGTGGCGGAAACCCGACCGATGCGGGGTGGGTCGAGAGATCGTCGATCCGAAGTGGTTTGGGATCTGCGATGAGGACACCGAGGACCCCGCGGCCACGAGGTAGGTCACCGATCAGCTGCCGGGTGTGCTCGTCGATGCCCTCGTAGATGAACTCGGTGAGTTCGTCCCCGGTACCCCGCACGCCGAGCGCGCCATACCGTGCGTCGACCAGGCGGACAGCGGCGTGCACGATCGTGCGCAGAGTGCGGTCGAGGTCGAGCCCGGATGACACTGCCAGGATCGCACCGAGCAACCCGTCGATGTTCTCTTTCGTCTGCAGGATCTCGAAGATCCGGTCCCGCACATCGGACGGTGTCTGCGACTGGTGGGCCCCGGACTCGTCTCCGGTCACAGATCACCTCCTGTCGGGCATCGCCGACCCGGACGGTCGGCCGGGAGACGGGTCCAGCTTCGCCGCCAGCACCGCGGCCTGGGTACGTCGCTCGACGCCGAGCTTGGTGAGCAGGCGTGAGACGTAGTTCTTGACGGTCTTTTCTGCCAGGTACATCCGCGCCGCGATCTGCCGGTTGGTCAAACCCTCCCCGAGCAGTTCGAGCAGGGTTCGTTCCTGCTCGGAGAGCCCGGAGAAGGGGCCGGTGTCCTCCTGCTCGGCCGCCCGGAGTTTCGCCATCAGCGCGGCGGCGGCGTTGCTGTCGAGCAGGGACTTGCCCACGCCGACCTCGTGCACAGCCCTGACCAGTTCGAACCCCTTGATGTCCTTGACCACGTATCCGCTCGCGCCGGCCAGGATCGCGCTGAGGATCGCCTCCTCGTCGGTGTACGAGGTCAGGATCAGGCAGTGCAGCGCGGGCAGTCGCGCCATCAGTTCACGACACAGTTCGATCCCACTGCCGTCCGGCAGGCGTACGTCGAGGACCGCGACGTCCGGTCGCAGGGCCGGAACCCGGGCGAGCGCGGCGGAGTAGGTGCCCGCTTCGCCGATCACCTGCAGTTCGGGGTCGGACTCCAGCAGCTCGACCAGCCCCCGGCGAACCACCTCGTGGTCGTCCACCAGAAAAACCCTGATCATGCGGCAACCTCCGTTCCCGCGCCTCCGGCCAGTCTCACCGTACGTCAGTTCCCTCCGGGGTGGGCAGGGACGACCCGTACGTCTGCGCCACGCCCGCACCCCGGGGCTACGTTGGTCGTATGACGGACACCAGGCAGGCGTCGTGACCGCCGAGGATTCGCCGCCCCCGCACGGTGACCCGCCCATACCGGTCGCGATACGGGTCTTGACGGCCGCCGACGTACCCGCGGTTGTTGCCCTGTACGAGTCGTTGGACGCGCACGATGGCTATCTGCGGTTCTTCGCCGCGCCTCCACGGGACATCTCGATCCTGGTGTCGAAGCTGACCACCGTGGATCGGGGACACGCGGCGATCGGAGCATTCGACTCGGGGCAGTTGATCGGAGTCGCGAACCTCGTCCGCCTCGATGATCCGGGTACCGCGGAGGTTGCCCTTGTGGTGAGGCACGATCATCAGCTTCACGGGATCGGTTCGGCCCTGCTGGCCAGGCTCGTGAAGACGGCCCGGGATCGTGGAATCCACACGCTGGTCGCCGAGGTGCTGCTCGAGAACTCCACGATGCTGAAGGTGATCGCCGAGACAGGTCTGCGGACACGCCGCCGTCGCGAGGGGAGCGCGACGCACATCGAAATCGAACTCGGAGGCGAACCCGAACCCGAAGCACACGGACACAACCGAACTCCAAGCCGATGACCAGTGCCGGTTTCGTGTGGACGTTCGCCCCTGGTCGGCGTTTGATCCGGAGCGCGATGATCGGCCCATGGGCGTCAACTGCACTGTCCAGCGGTCGAATCCGAGGAGGACGACATGAACGGCAACGCGCCTGTCGTGGTGGGAGTCGACGGATCCACATCGTCGAACGACGCAGTGTGGTGGGCGGCGGAGAACGCTGGACGTCGCGGCGCGCCACTGCACCTGATCGCAACGAGATTCGTCGCCGGTACCCACGGCGTCCCGATCGGTCTACCGCCGTCGTACTTCGACGACCAGGAGCGCGAAGGGAACCTCCGCCTCGTCCGCGCAACCGACCTGGCCCGTGAGGCATCGGCAGGTCCGCTGACCATCGAATCCGAACTGGTGTCGGGTCACCCGAGTCAGGTGCTGGTCGACCGGGCCCGCACCGCGCGGATGGTGGTGATCGGGTCACGGGGTCTCGGGGAGGTGGTGGGCGGTCTGCTCGGGTCGGTCAGCTCGGCGGTGGCGGCTCACGCCCGCTGTCCGGTTGCGGTGGTCCGCGCCCTGACCGACCCCGAAGGCTCCATGGGTGGTCCGGTCGTCGTCGGTGTGGACGGTACTCGAAACAGTGAACCGGCGATTGCCGAAGCCTTCACCGAGGCGTCGCTGCGTGGTGCGGAACTTGTCGCCGTGCATGCATGGTCGGACACGAACATTTCGAGTCTCCTCACCGCCGACCAAGGACTGGACTGGAGGTCGATTCGAACGAAGGAAGAGGCCGCACTCGCAGAGAGTATCGCCGGATTCAGCGACGATTTCCCCGACGTCCGTGTCCGCCGGGTCGTCGTCGAGGATCGGCCGGCCAAGGCACTCGCCGATCTGTCGAGATTGTCGCAGTTGGTGGTGGTCGGCAGTAGGGGGCGCGGGGGATTCGCCAGCATGCTCCTCGGCTCGACCAGCCGGGCCCTGCTGCACTCGGTGACCTGTCCGCTGCTGATCGTTCACACCCACTGAACCGGTGGGCCGCCTGGTGACCTGTGTCCCCGTCCCGACGACTCTCGGCCCTACCTTCCTGCAGGTGGCGGAGGTGGACTCGGGGGACACGAACGGAACACTTGGAGGAAAGTCATGGGCATGCTCTCTCCCCGCCACCAGCACCAGCCGATGTCGATGTGGCCGGCGATGCCGGACTGGTCCGATCTGGTGGCGCGGCTCGAGTCGATGTCACCGTGGACACCGCTCGACAGTCACATGATCCGCGTCGAGGAGCACCTCGCGGAGGGCCGGTACACGCTGCGTGCCGAGCTGCCCGGCGTGGACCCGGCCAAGGACATCGACATCAGCATCCGCGACGGCCAGCTGACGATCACCGCCGAACGCAGCGAACAGAAGGCGGAGGGCACCCGGTCGGAGTTCCACTACGGCAGCTTCTATCGGTCGATGCCGCTGCCGGCGGGGGCACAGGAAGGTGACATCGACGCCTCCTACGCCGACGGGATCCTCACCGTGACGGTGCCGGTGGCCGAGGCACCATCCTCGGAACGGCATGTCGAGATCAGGACCGCCGGCGGGAACGAGGACGCGACGAGCTGACCCGGCGGGAGTCCGGGTGCCCGGTGCCGCCGTGACGCCGGGCCCCGTCGCGCTCGGCGTCGTCCGCGTCCGAGTGCCCGGAGTCGATGTATGCGTCGAGGACCCGCCGCATCTCCGCGACCGCCTTCTGCCGGTCCGCAGTGTTCGGGATGCGGGAGAGTCGTTGCTTGAGCCCGAGAGTGAACTCCGCGTAGTCGTTCTGCCAGTCGCGGCCGACCAGGCGGGCGGCGTCGGGGCGAGCCGCGGCGACCAACGTGGCGGGGGCGGCGGCCGGCAGCAGATAGCTTTCGCCGATGGCGGGGGTGATGACGGGTAGCTGCGGCGCGTCTTCGCCGACGAGCGCGGTCAGCGCGGCGAGCGCGCCCGGCTCGCCGTGGGTGAGGAACAGACCACCCGTGATCGGCGCGCGCTGGGCGATCCAGTTCCGCAGTTCGTCCCGGTCGGCGTGCGCGGAGTAGGTGTCGATCCGCCGGATACGGGCGCGGACGTTGATGTCGGAGCCGGAGATCCGTACCCGCGGCGCGCCGTCGAGCAGGACCCGCCCCAGCGAACCTTGCGCCTGGAACCCGACGAAGAGGATGGTCGAGTCCCGACGGTGGAGGTTGTGTTCGAGGTGGTGCCGGATGCGTCCGGCCTCGCACATGCCGGAGGCAGCGATGACGATGACCCCGGACATGTCGTTGATCCGCATCGACGCGTCGGCGTCCTCGACATAGTGGATGGCGCGGTGGTGGAAGACGTCGGTGCCACCGAGGTCCTCGAGTTCGCTCGCGTGCCGGGCGAAGACACTGGTCGCGCGTGTTGCGAGCGGCGAGTCGACGAACACCGGCACGTCGGGGATGCGATGCGCGTCGGTCAGGTGCGCGATGTCGAGCAGAAGTTCCTGGGTTCGCTCCAGCGCAAACGCCGGAATCACCAGGTTGCCGCCTCGGGCGAGGGCGTCGTTGACCTCCGCCGCGAGCTGGTCGCGCCTCTGCTCGAGCGATGGCCGTTCCCGGGTCCGACTGCCGTACGTCGACTCGCAGACGACGTGGTCCACGCCGGTGGGTCCTGCGGGTGTCGTCTGGAACGCCTTGTGCTGCGGGCCGAGGTCACCGGAACAGAGCAGGCGGACACCGCCGGTGTCGACCTCCGCCGAAGCCGCACCCAGAATGTGTCCGGCGTTCCACAGCCTCGCCCGGAACGCGGGAGCGGGCTCGAACCACACTTCGAGTGGCACCGGCCGGGTGCGCCGCCACGCCACGAGCGCGTCCTGCTCGGTGTAGAGCGGCGTGAACCGTTCGTCGCCTGCGCGGTCGCGGCGACCGTTGCGGCGGGTGGCCTCGAACTCCTGGATCCGGCCGGCGTCGGCAAGCATGTACTCCAGCAGGTCGGCGGTCTGCGCTGTGCAGAAGATCGGCCCGTCGAATCCCTGCGCCACCAGTTTCGGCAGCAGCCCGCAGTGGTCGATGTGGGCGTGGGTGAGCACGACCGCCTCGATTGTCGACGGATCGAACCCGAACGCCTCGTGGTTGAGGGATTCGAGAGTTCGCGATCCCTGGAACAGTCCGCAGTCGACGAGGATGCGGCGTCCCGCTGAGGTGATCTCCATGCACGAGCCGGTCACGGTCCGCGCGGCTCCGTGGAAGGTGAGGGTCACGTGCTCGTCCATGGTCGGCTCCTCGCTCGTCAGCGGCTCCCGGCGAGCGCGCGACCCCACTGCTCGGCGCGTGCCTCCTCACCGGGCTCGAGACGGGACTGCTTGTCGACCAGGAAACTCTCCGACTCGGCCACCAGGTCGTAGCCCCGCTGCCGCAGCCGCTTCCCGATCCCCTTCGACGCCCGCCCGGTCAGCAGGGCGGGCGCGTGCCGTCGGGTGTCGAACGCGGCGGCACGGCCGTGAATGGGCGGCAGCGCCGAGAGCCATTCCCGCACACCGGTGTCCGTGGCATCTGGTTCCAGGGTTTCCTCGGCACCCGGACGCTCGGCGGTCTGCTCGGCGCCGCGGCGGCTCGACGGCCGGCTCATCCCGTGGACGTGCGTCGGACCGCCGACGACCACAAGGTCGTATCCGGCGAGATCCGCCTCGCCGGCGTGCGACACCGGCAGCACCTGCACCGCTCCCGCGTCCGCGACACCACGGGCGATGGCCTCGGCGACGAGCCGTGTGCTGCCGAACATCGACTCGTAGACCACGAGTGTGCGCATGACGATTCCTCCTGCTGATGGGTCCTGTGATCATGCTCGCGTACGGAGTGCGGGGCCGGCAGGGCCCAAGGTCCTGCCGGGGAACACCCTTCGTCACTGGGATCCGCTCGCACACAGCCGAATACTGGATCATGAACCGACAGCGAGTCGAGGGGGTCTCGATGCGCTCACCGCGCCGTTACCTGACACAGACGGACCTCATGTCCTGGCGCATGGAGGCCGACCCGGTCCTGCGGTCGACGATCGTGGCTGTCGCGCTCCTCGACCGCCGGCCGGACTGGGACCGGTTCGTCTCGATGATGGAGCGGGGGACGCGGCGGGTACCGCTGTTTCGGTGCAAGGTCGTCACTCCCCGGTTCGGTATGTCGCCTCCGTACTGGGTGGACGACCCCGACTTCGACCTGAGCTGGCACCTGCGCTCCTTCACCCTCTCCGACCGGGAGGGGTGGGGTGGAGTGCTGGACTTCGCGCGGACCGCGGCGATGAGCGCCTTCGACAAGGATCGCCCGCTCTGGGAGTTCACGGTGCTCGGCGGACTCGCCGGTGGCCGGGCCGCGCTGGTGACGAAGGTGCACCACAGCCTGACCGACGGAGTCGGTGGGATGCAGATCGTCCGAGAGATCGTGGATTTGACCCGCGACGGCGACGAGCGCCCCCACGAACCGTCCGAGGACGTGCCGTCGGCAACCGGCGCGGCCCCGCGCCTGGGCTACTGGCCGGATCGGCTGGCCACCGGTGGACGCTCGGCGCTGCGCGCGTCGACCGCAGCGATCCGCAATCCGGCCGGGGTGGTGCGCGGCACGTCGGCCGCGCTGGCGTCGACGATGCGGCTGACCCGCCCCGTTTTCTCCACGCTGTCCCCGGTGATGACCGAGCGCAGCACCCTGCGCCGGCTCGCCACCCTCGACGTGGCGGTGCGCGCCCTCGACGGCGCCGCGGAGGCGTCCGGCGGCTCGATCAACGACGCATTCCTCGCCGCGGTCCTGCTCGGCGCCGCGCGCTATCACCGCCACCACGGCGCCGCGGTGGACCGGCTGCGGGTGACACTGCCGATAAGCCTGCGCACCGAGCGGGACGCGATGGGCGGCAACCGCATCACCCTTGCCCGGTTTCCCCTGCCCACCGACGTGGCCGATCCCGTCGAACTCATCGGGCGCGTCCACACCCTCGTCGACACGTGGCGTCACGAACCGGCGGTCAGATGGTCACCCGCTATCGCCGGCACGCTGAACCTGCTGCCTGCCGCCGTGCTCGTCGGCATGCTCGAACATGTCGACCTCGTCGCGTCGAACGTGACCGGGTCGCCGGTGCCGTTGTTCACCGCCGGCGCCCAGATACTCGGTCACTACGCGTTCAGCCCGACCCTGGGGTCGGCCTTCAACGTAACCTTGATGTCGTACCGGTCCCGGTGCTGCATCGGGGTGAACGCCGACGCAGCAGCGGTTCCCGACGTCGATGTTCTCGCCGGGGCCCTCGCCGACGGGTTCCGCGAGGTGGTCGCGCTGTGCCCGGACGCCGCGGAAACCGCAGTGATGCTGCGCACCTGACACGGAAGGCGGACGCAGGGAAGGGACGGAGGACGCGATGCACGCCGAAGTGGGTGACTGGCTGGTGGTCAAGGGCACCGTACTCGACTCACCGGACGAGATCGGGCTGATCGTCGAGGTGCGCCGGGCGGACGGCGAACCTCCTTACCGGGTGCGCTGGTTGCGCGACAACCGGGAAACACTCGTCTTCCCCGGGCCCGACGCGCACGTGATCACCGCAGCCGAGAAGCTGCGGGCGGACACCCGCGAACGCCGCCGGATCGCCGCACTCCAGCAGGCCATCCTCGGGCGCGGATGACGCTCACCCGGGTACCAACTCGACGGCGGTCACTCCCGGCACCGTCTCGGCGAGCGCGGCGACGATGCCGCGCTCCGGGTCCTCGGAATCGAGCCCGCCGATCCGGACCCCGCCGTCCGCCACCGCGACGGTCCAGCGCCGGGAGCCCGCGTACACGTCCAGCCGGTGCTGGACCTCGTGCCGGATGTGGTCGTCGTCCATGGTGAGCACCGCGATCAGGTCGCGGCGGGTGACGATGCCGACCACGTCGCGCCCCTGCATGATCGGGATGCCGCGCAGGCCGGACCGCAGCATCGCCGACGCGAGCGCGCTGACGTCGACGTCCGGCAGCATCGCGACCACCGGGCTGGTCATCGTCGCGGATGCCGACGTCTCGCCCGATGGCGTGCGGAACTTCTCGCGCAGCAGGTCACCCTCGGAGACGATGCCGACCAGGTTGCGCCCCTCGTCGACGACCGGAAGAACGGTGAATCCGGACCTCTGGACGATCCGCAGGCACTCGTCGACCGTGGCCTGCGGGGACACCGTGGTGACCGGGCTGCTCATGATGTGTCGCGCGTGCATGACCGCTCCTTCCGACCTCCACCAGCGTCACAGCCGCGTGGCGTTCGCGGGTAGGGCCATTGGGCCTCGGGTTGGCCCCGCCTCGGCCGGACCGGTGACCTTCGGCCCTGGGCGGCGCCGCGGCAACCGTGTTGGCTGGACGGTGACGGTGAGGAGCCCGCCATGAACGCCACCACTCCGGCAACCGTGGATCGGCAGTGGGTGCGGTCGATCGGCCAGGTCCGGTTGTCCGACACCCCGAGTGTGGGCGGGAAGGCCGCCAACCTCGGCGAACTGACCCACGCCCGGTTCCCGGTCCCGCCCGGGTTCGTCGTCACCCGTGAGGCGTACCTCGACGCGATGGCGGCCGCCGGGATCCGGGAAACCCTGTACGCCCGGCGGGTGCCTTCCGTGGATGCCGGGGAGTCCGATCTCGCGGCTGCGGCGCGGGAGCTGCGCGAGAGCGTGCTGACCGCGCCGGTCCCGGACACCCTGCGCACCGAGATTGCCGCCGCCTACCGTGATCTCGGTGACGCGATCCGGGTCGCGGTGCGCTCGTCGGCACCGGGGGAGGATGCGGCCGACACCTCGTTCGCGGGTATCCACGACAGTTTCACCAACGTCAGCGGTGTCGACTCCGTTCTCGATGCGGTCCGGCGGTGCTGGGCATCGCTGTGGTCCGAACGGGCGCTGAGCTACCGCAGCATCCAGAATGTCGACGACGAGCCGTCCGTCGCGGTCGTCGTCCAGACGATGGTCGCCTCCGACCGGTCGGGGGTCGTGTTCACCGCCGACCCGCGGACCGGTGTCCGCGACCGGGTGGTCGTCGAGGCCGCCACCGGGCTCGGCGAGGTGGTCGTCGGCGGGCAGGTCGAACCGGACACCTACGTGGTCGGCAAGGACGGGTTCCGGGTCCTCGACGTACACATCGGTACCCAGGCCTTCTCGATCACCGGCGGCGCGGACGGCGACCGGCGCACCGAGATCCCCGTCGCCGAACGCGGACACCGCGTCCTCGCCGACTCGGAACTCGAGCGCCTGGCCCGACTGGCCGTCGCGGTCGAGGAACATTACCGTTCGCCGCAGGATCTGGAGTTCGCGTTCGCCGGCGACGACCTGTGGATCGTCCAGACCCGCCCGATCACCACCCTCGGCGGCCCGCCCGCCGCGACAGCTCCGTCCTCGGGTGGTCGGATTCTCGCGCACGGGCTCGGTGCGAGTCCCGGCACGGCGTCGGGCAGTGTGCGGGTGCTGCACTCGGTCGCCGATGCCCATCTTCTGCACGACGGCGACATCCTCGTCGCACCCATGACGCGCCCCGACTGGCTGCCGGTGCTGCGCCGGGCCGCGGGAATCGTCACCGACGGCGGCGGCATCACCTGCCACGCCGCGATCGTCGGTCGGGAGCTCGGCAGGCCGGTGATCGTCGGCACCCGCGACGCGACGACGATCCTCGTCGACGGCGCCGTCGTCACCATCGACGGCGAGGCGGGCACAGTCCTGGAGGGTGCGCCTGCCACGCCAGAGGCCGCTGCTGCCCCCTCCTCCCTGCCCCGCACCGGCGGCCCGGGCTGGACCGAGGCGACCGCGACGGCGGTATACGTCAACCTCGCGACCCCCGACGCCGCCGAGCGGGTCGCGGCGACCGACGTCGACGGCGTCGGGCTCCTGCGCGCCGAGTTCATGATCATGGACGCGCTGCAGGGGGTGCATCCGGCGACGATCCTGTCCGAGGGGCGACGCGACGAGTACGTGGAGGCGATGGCATCCGGCGTCGCCAGGATCGCCGCAGCGTTCCACCCGAGGCCGGTGATCTACCGCGCGATCGATCTGCGCACCAACGAGTTCGCGAACCTGTCCGGCGGCGACGTCGAGCCCGCCGAGGACAACCCGATGATCGGCTACCGCGGGTGCTTCCGGTACGTCCGCGAACCGGAGCTGCTGCGCCTCGATCTCGACGTGATCCACACCGTCCGGCGGCGGTACCCGAACGTGCACCTGATGATCCCGTTCGTGCGCACCTTCTGGGAACTCGAGGCCTGCCTGCGACTACTGGACGCGCATCCGCTCGGATCCGATCGGGGGATGCACCGGTGGATCATGGCGGAGGTGCCGTCGGTCACGTACTGGATTCCCCGCTACGCCCAGCTCGGCATCGACGGTGTCTCCATCGGCACCAACGATCTGACTCAACTCGTCCTCGGTGTCGACCGGGACTCGGAGATCTGCCGGGACGTGTTCGACACGATGGATCCGGCGGTGCTCGACGCCGTCGACACGATCATCGAACGGGCAACCCGCGCCGGACTGACCACGTCGCTGTGCGGGCAGGCCGTGTCGACGAACCCGGCCCTGGCCGAACACCTCGTCCGGCAGGGGATCACCTCGGTCTCGGTGACACCGGACACCGCCGCATACACGCGCCGTCTCGTCGCCGCCGCCGAACGCCGGATCCTGCTCGAGCGAGCCCGGACGTCCCGGTCCGGCGGACCCGACACGGCGCGATGACGGGAGCCCCCACCGTCCTGGTGGCTCACGCCAGCGCACAGGGTTCGACAGCGACCATCGCCGACCGCATCGGCGACACGCTCGCGGCAGCCGGCTGTTCCGCCACGACCGCCTCGGTCACGGACGACCCCGACCCGGGCGAGTTCGACGCGGTCGTCCTCGGCAGCGCGATCCACGACGGAGACTTCCTGCCCGAGTTCCACGGCTACCTGGAACGTCATCGCGCGGCCCTGTCGATGCGGCCGACGTGGTTGTTCAGCGTCGGGATGGGTCCCGCGCTGCACGGTCCGATCGGTGCACTGTTCCGTCGGATGGTGCCTGCGTCGATCGCGTCGGTTCGGGACACGTTGGGCGTCAATGACTTCCATGCGTTCGCGGGTGTGTTCGAGCGTCCTCCGGAGCGCCGACTCCGGTTGGTTGTCCGGCTGATGGGGGTGCGGTACGGCGACAACAGGAACTGGACCGACGTGACGGCCTGGGCCTCCTCGATCGCCGCGCACCTCCGCTGAGCCCCCGGATCACGGCTCGACCACGTCCACGACACCTCCGTCCCGCAACCGCTCGTAGCACCGTTCGACATCGGCGCGACTGCACAGCGCGGTTCCGGGACTGCCGAGCGCGGCTGCACCCGCGGCGACGCCGTACCGCACCGCCTCGCGCAGTTCCCACCCACGGCCGAGTCCGAACACGATGCCCGCGACCATGCTGTCACCCGCCCCGATCCCGCTGACGACGGGCACCGCGAGGGACGGTACGTGTTCGGCATCATCGGCTGTCACGTGTACGGCACCGTCTGCCCCCAGTGACAGCACGACCACGGTGCAGACGCCCTGATCGATGATCGCTCGTGCGGCGGCCACCCGGTCGTCGGCGGACCGCAGATCGTGCCCGACGTAGTCACGTAGCTCGCGGATGCTGGGCTTGAGCAGATACACCCCGCCGCGAAGCGCGCGGAGCGGCGGTCCGGACGTGTCGACGACGAGGCGGGCACCCAGATCGGACACGACGTCCGCGAGGGTCTGGTAGAAGTCCGCCGGCACCCCGGGCGGCAGGCTGCCACTCGCCACGACGAACCGCGCTCGCGGCGCCGTGGCCGCCAGCACGCGGAGGCAGGCATCGACCTCCGTCGGTGTCAGCGTCGGTCCGGGCAACACGAACCGGTACTGCAGACCCGTGTGCTCCTCGTTGACGGTGAAGCTCTCCCGGGTCGATCTTCTGATCGTGACCGTGCGGCTGCGGACTCCTTCGGAGGCAACGAGATCCTCCAGCGCGCGGCCACTGTGTCCACCGGATGGGAACACCGCCGTCGCCGGTTCGCCGAGCGCGGTCAGGACGCGCGCGACATTGATCCCGCCGCCGCCCGGGTCGCGGCGCGGCGCGCCGCAGCGGACCTTGTCCGTCGGTACGACTCGCCCCGTGGTCGTGCTGATGTCGAGGGCCGGATTCATCGTCAGCGTCACGATGTCAGTCACTGTGAACCTCCCGTACCGCTGCTGTCACGTCGACCTCCGGCACCGAATCGTCGGGGCCCGGTTCGGCAGCACCCCAGATCTCGATCGCACCCCAGGCCGTCAAGGCGGCGTCGATCGCCACACCAGGATCTGCCGTCGTGTCGACGACCGTGGCCGACGATCGTCGCCGATAGCGTGCCACCACCGCGTCGTACACGGCGGAATCCGCATCCGACTCGCCCGCGGCGCGGCGCTCGATCCGTTCCAGGGCGACGGATCGAGGTGCCGTGCATTCGAGTTCGATCAGCTCGCTGTGGGTGCGGTCGGCGGCGGACAGGGCCCACGCACGGTGCCGGGGGTCGGTCCACGAGGCGTCGAGCACAACCGACCTGCCCAGGGACAGCAACGCCGTCGCCCGCACGAGCAGCTCGGAGTAGGTGCGATCGGTCATGGCTCCCGTGTACAGGCCCCGCCCGTACTCGGCGGGGCAGGGCGTCCGAGGGTCGAGGCCGGCAAGCTGTTTGCGCACCCGGTCGCTGGCCAGGACAACCGCACCGGTGCGTCCGGCCAGCGCCCGGGCGAGTGTGGACTTTCCGGTACCGGGGAGTCCGCCGACGAGGCCGAGTCGCACCGAACCCGTCCGGAGGTGCCGCACCGCGAGATCCGCGTGTCGACGTGCCTCGGTTCGTGCGTCGGTCGCGCCCTGTTCGTGACGAAGTGCCGCGACCTTGGCCCGCACGACCGCACGATATGCGACGTAGTGATGGACGAGGGACGGCGGCGGATCGTCACCGGATTCCACCCGGAAGCGGGCGAGGAGATGCGCCGCGAGATCCGCCCGACCGAGGTGGTCCAGGTCCATCGCCAGACAGGCAACGTCGTCGATCACGTCGACGTGTCGCAGGTGGTCGTCGAAGTCGAGACAGTCCAGAATCCGCGGCCCGTCGGGGAGACAGAAGATGTCGTCCGCGAGCAGATCCCCGTGGCCGTCGACGATCCGCCGCTGGTCGATCCTCTCGGCGAACAATTCCGCACGCCCAGCCAGGTACTCGTGTGCGCGGCGGCCGATCTCGGCGACGGTCGCACCGGGCAGGATGTCGTCGCCGTACCCCTGCGCCTCGGCGAGGTTGTCGCGCCACCGCGCGACGACGGCGTCGCGCGTCGCATCCCGATCGATGTCGCGGCCTCGCCGGCACCCTCGGTGGAAACGGGCGAGGATGCGAGCGATCGCGGCCAGTTCGCCGGCCACGTCCTCGCCACCGGCGATCATCGCGGCGAGGCGCCGATCGTCCGGCATCCGGCGCATCTTCACCAGCGGTTCCGCCGGGCCGCCGTGCGGATCGGTGAGCTCGGCGACACCGAGATACACGTCCGGACACAACCGTCGGTTCAGCTCCACCTCTCGCCGGCACGCCGACCGGCGTCGCTCCGCGGTGCCGAAATCGAGAAACGCCGTCCGAACGGGCTTCTTCGCCTTGAAGACGACATCGCCGACCATCACCACGTATGCGGTGTGCGTTTCCCTGACCGTCGCCGAGGGTTCCACAATGAGATTGTCCATCGAAGGGGTGGATCTCTGCGCGGTCGACGATCTCACGTCCGAGGTGTCGCCGGGCGACCGAACCGCGTGGGGAGTCGTTCGCACCATTGGTCCCACCCGATCCGTCGACGCCGTCGGAAGTATTCAACCCCAGGCCAGGCGGCCGGGTGAGGGGCAAAAGTCACCGAGAATGGTCATTCGCCTCTATCTGTCACGGCGCTTCGGATCGATGCTGAATCCAGATTTCGGGCGAGCCGGATCCTCTCGAGAGGAAGTCGATTCTCGATGTCCATCATTTCGCACGCACCAGCCGGTGACGGGATCGCACCCAACTTCACCGACTACGACGGCGAACGCGCCGGATTCTCATGGGCCGACGTCGAGCGGGAACTCGGTGAGGCGCCTGGCGGCTGCAACATCGCGTACTACGCGGTCGATCGGCACGTCGACGGCGCTCTGCGGGAGAAGTGTGCGTTCCGATTCGTCGGGCAGAACGAATCCGACCGTGGTGCGCTCGTCACCGAGAATCTGACCTTCGCCGAGTTCGGCAGCCGGGTCAGGCGTTTCACCAACGTGTTGCGGAATCTCGGCGTCGGGAAGGGCGACCGGGTCTTCGTCGTCACCGGGCGCATACCGGAGCTGTACGTCGCGACACTGGGCGCGCTTCGCAACGGGTGCGTCGTCTCGCCGCTGTTCTCCGCGTTCGGACCGGAACCGTTGGCCACCCGGATCCGGCTCGGCGACGGGCAGCTACTGGTGACCACGGACACGCTGTATCGGCGGCGGGTGACGAAGATCCGCGACGACGTGCCCTCCCTGCGGCACGTCCTGGTCGTCGGTGATTCGGCGCGCGACGCACCGTCATCCGGCACCGTCGATTTCGCGACCGCGATGTCGGAGGTGGACGACGTCGCCGACATCACCCCGACCTGCCGGGACGACCCGGCGCTGCTGCACTTCACGAGCGGCACGACCGGGACACCCAAAGGTGCGATCCACGTGCACGGCGCGGTGGCGACGCACTTCGCGACCGGTCGGTACGCACTCGACCTGCACCCGTCTGACATCTTCTGGTGCACAGCCGATCCCGGTTGGGTCACCGGGACCTCGTACGGCGTGATCACGCCGTTGCTGCACGGTGTCACCTCGGTGGTCGACACCGCCGAGTTCGACGCCGAACGCTGGTACCGAATCCTGGACGAGCAGGCGGTGACCGTCTGGTATACCGCTCCGACCGCGATCCGAATGTTGATGAAGGCCGGTCCCGATCTCGCCCGTAAACACTCCCTCACACGGCTGCGGTTCGTCGCCAGCGTCGGCGAACCGCTGAACCCGGACGCGGTGCGCTGGGGGCGCGACGTCCTCGGCCATCCCGTCCACGACAACTGGTGGCAGACGGAGACCGGGGGGATCATGATCGCCAACACGCCGGGCTTCGACATCAAACCGGGTTCGATGGGGCGCCCGCTTCCCGGCGTCGACGCCCGCATCGTCACCCCGCCGCGGAGCGACGGCGAACGGACCGGCGACGTCGCGGTCATCGATGACCCGGACGTCGAGGGTGAGTTGGCGCTGCGCCGCGGGTGGCCGTCGATGTTCCGCGGATACCTGAACAACGAGGCGCGCTACCGGCAGTGCTTTTCCGGTGACTGGTATCTGAGCGGCGACCTCGCGAAACGCGACGCCGATGGCTACTTCTGGTTCGTCGGACGAGCCGACGACGTCATCAAGTCCGCCGGTCACCTCATCGGTCCGTTCGAGGTGGAGAACACCCTCATGCAGCACCCCGCAGTCGCCGAGGCCGGCGTGATCGGCGTCCCCGACGCGACCGTCGGGGAGATCGTCAAGGCGTTCGTCTCCGTCAAGAGCGGGTGGACGCCCGACGAGACGCTGCGCCGAGAACTCCTGGCCCATGCCCGCACCGAGCTCGGTGCCGCGGTCGCCCCGAAGACGATCGAGTTCGTCGATGTCCTACCCCACACACGCAGCGGGAAGGTCATGCGCAGGCTGCTCAAGGCCCGAGAACTCGGGCTGCCCGAAGGGGACACGTCGACGCTGGAGACAGACGAATGACCGGGACCGACTTTCCGTACGACAGGGCCTTCGCGGTCACGCTGCTCACGGACATGCTGCGGATCCGGCGCCTCGAGGAGAAAGCGGCGGAACTGTACGGGGCCGGGAAGATCCGCGGGTTCCTGCACCTGTACATCGGCGAGGAAGCGGTGGCGGTCGGCGCCCTGCACGCCCTCGAGAAGGGGGAGGCGGTGGTCGCCACCTACCGCGAACACGGCCATGCACTCGTCCACGGGGTGCCGATGAACACGATCATGGCGGAGATGTTCGGCAAGCAGGAGGGATGTTCGCGTGGCCGGGGCGGTTCCATGCACCTCTTCGACGCCGCGACACGCTTCTACGGCGGCAATGCGATCGTCGCCGGGGGACTACCGCTCGCGGTCGGCCTCGGGCTCGCCGACAAGATGAACGACATCAAACGGGTCACCGCGTGCTTCTTCGGTGAGGGCGCGATGGCCGAGGGCGCCTTCCACGAGTCGATGAATCTCGCGTCGCTGTGGCATCTGCCGGTGCTGTTCTGCTGCGAGAACAACCTCTACGCGATGGGCACCGCCCTGGCCCGGTCCGAGTCGCAAACCGATCTGTGCGTCAAGGCATCGTCTTTCGGCGTCCCCACGCTGCGCGCCGATGGCATGGACGTGATCGCGACCCTCGAAGCAGCCCGGGCCGGCGCCGCCCACGTCCGCACGACCGGGCGCCCCTTCTTCATCGAGTTCCAGACGTACCGGTTCCGTCCGCACTCGATGTTCGATCCCGAACTGTATCGGGACAAGGCGGAGGTGGAAGCCTGGAAGGAACGCGGGCCCATCCACACCTTCTCCGCCCGGCTGAAGGAACTCGGACTGTTCACGGAGGCGGACTTTCTGCGCATCGACGCCGAGGTCACCGCCGAGGTCGACGCCGCGGTCGCGTTCGCCGACGCCGGCGCCTGGGAGGAAGCGAGCGACCTCATGCAGAACGTGGTCACCCCCGCCGACACCGCCCTGGAGGCACGGTGAAGACCAGTTATCGCGAGGCCGTGCGGGAGTCGATCCGCGAGGCGATGCAGGCGGATCCCCGAGTCTTCCTGATGGGGGAGGACGTGGGCCGTTACGGGGGCACCTACGCCGTGTCGAAAGGACTGCTGGACGAGTTCGGACCCGAGCGCATCCGGGACACACCGCTGTCCGAGTTGGGGTTCGTCGGGGTCGGGATCGGCGCGGCGATCGGCGGCATGCGGCCGATCGTCGAGATCATGACCGTCAACTTCAGCCTTCTCGCACTCGACCAGATCGTGAACACCGCGGCATCCCTCCGACACATGTCGGGAGGCCAGTTCTCGGTGCCGGTGGTTGTGCGGATGGCGACCGGCGCGGGCCGGCAGCTCGCCGCGCAGCACTCCCACAGTCTCGAGAACTGGTACGCGCACATTCCCGGAATCCGGGTCCTCGCCCCCGCGACAGTGGCCGACGCGCGGGGAATGCTGGCTCCGGCCCTGGCCGACCCCGACCCGGTGATCATCTTCGAGCACGTGCGGCTCTACAACACCACCGAGGACCTCGACCGGCCGCGCCCGGTCGACATCAACTGCGCGCGCATTCGCCGCAGCGGCGCCGACATCAGCCTGATCTCCTACGGCGGTTCCCTGCCGAAGACGCTGGCGGCCGCGGAGGTGCTGGCCGGTCGGGGAGTCGACGCCGAAGTCGTCGACCTCCGCGTCCTGCGGCCCCTCGACACCGAGACGATCATCGGGTCGGTGTCCAAGACCCATCGCGCCGTCGTCGTCGACGAGGGGTGGCGCAGCGGCAGCCTCGCAGCCGAGGTGATGGCCAGGATCGTCGAGTCGGCGTTCTACGACCTCGACGCCCCGCCGCAGCGGGTGTGCAGCGCCGAGGTCCCGGTGCCGTACCCCAAACACCTGGAACACGAGGCGATACCCCAGGTCGACACGATCGTGTCGACAGCGTCGAAGGTGATCGGCGATCGGTGAGGAGGAAGCGGTGTTCGACTTTGTCTTGCCGTCCCTGGGGTCCGACATGGAGGAGGGCACACTCACCAACTGGCTCGTGGAACCCGGGGACACCGTGGAGCGCGGTCAGGCCGTCGCCACCGTCGACACGGTGAAAGCAGCGGTGGATGTGGAGATCTGGCGTGGGGGTACGGTCCACCGACTACTCGTCGAGCCGGGGACGACGGTGTCGGTCGGAACACCACTGGCCACCCTGCTGGAGCCGGACGAGTCCGCAACGACCGGGGAGCCGACCCGGCCCCCCGCCCAGGCGCCGCCCGCCGTCCCGGCACAGGCCGACCAGCCGGCGCGCCGACCACGCGTCTCTCCCGTCGCCCGGCGGGAAGCGGCGAAGTACGGCATCGACCCGGCCACCCTCACCGGAACGGGCCCGCTGGGTTCCGTCACCCTCGACGACGTGCTGCACGCCGCGGCAGGCCGTACAGCCGCGGTGGCACCGGTGGACAAGGCGCTGCAGATGCGCCAGGTGATCGCCGC
The DNA here is from genome assembly GCF_039540555.1 of Rhodococcus olei. Lineage (NCBI taxonomy): Bacteria > Bacillati > Actinomycetota > Actinomycetes > Mycobacteriales > Nocardiaceae > Rhodococcus > Rhodococcus olei. The sequence continues at coordinate 111,564 of NZ_BAABFB010000072.1, forward strand.
GGCGATGAGCCGGTCCAAGCGCGAGATCCCGCACTACTACCTGGCCGAGGACGTTCCGTTGGAAGCCGCGGCCCGCTGGCTCGAACGGGAGAACGCCGGCCGCCCGATCACCGCGCGGATCCTGATGGCCGCGCTGCAACTCAAGGCTGTGGCGTTGGCGGCCACGCACTTTCCGGAGATGAACGGGTTCTGGCAGGGCGGAGGGTTCCGGCCCCAGCCAGCGGTGCACGTCGGCGTGGCGATCTCCCTGCGGCAGGGTGGTCTGGTCGCCCCGGCGATCCACGACGTGGCCGACAAACCGCTCGGGCAGCTGATGGCGGAACTCACCGACTTGGTGGCCCGGGTGCGGGCCGGTTCGCTGCGCAGCTCCGAGATGTCCGACCCGACACTGACGGTGACGAACCTCGGGGAGCGGAGCGTGCAATCGGTGTTCGGCGTGATCTACCCGCCACAGGTTGCCCTCGTCGGCTTCGGCAACCCCGCCGCGCGACCCTGGGTTGTCGACGGGGCGCTGCGTGCCCTCCCCGTCGTCACGACGACGCTGGCCGCTGACCATCGGGTGTCCGACGGCCACCGCGGCGCGCAGTTCCTCATCGATATCCGAAACCGGCTGCAACATCCGCAGGATCTGTGAGGAGTCGAACGTGGACACAGCCGAGGTCGGTGCCGCTGTCATCGCGGCACTGCAGGAAATCGCCCCCGAGGTCGAGTCGGACGATCTGAGCGCCGACGAACCCCTCCGTGATCAGGTCGACCTGGACTCGATGGACTGGTGGAACTTCCTCGTCCGTCTGCACGCGCGGTTCGGGGTCGACATTCCCGAGGCCGACTACGGCCTTCTCGTCACCCTGCGGGACGTCACCGACTACGTGGCCGCACGGGTGGGGTCGTAGCGGGAGGATCGTGGTGGTCGAACAGCCGCCCGCGGTTCCGGTCCGACACGAGCGCTGGCGCCGGGCGATCGAACCCGCACTGCTGGTCGCCACCCTCACCGCACTGGTGGTCGGCGGTGTCGCGTGGTTCGCCGGCGCCCCCGGGGTCGCTGACCGGTGTTGGACCATCGGCACGGTCAGCGCGATCGTGCCGTCCGTGTGGTGGGTGGCGAAGGCGTTGCGCCGCGGCGGGATCGGGGTCGATCTGATTGCGGTGCTCTCGCTGATCGGAACACTGCTGGTGGGGGAGTACCTCGCCGGCGCCCTCGTCGCCGTCATGGTGGGGACCGGTCGAAGCCTCGACGCCGCGGCGTCCCGTCGAGCGTCCAAGGACCTGCAAAGCCTGATCGACCGTGCTCCGCGCTCGTCCCGGCGCCGTGTCGGCGAGGACGTCGAGATCGTGCCGATCGACGCGATCCGCGCCGGAGACGTCCTCGTCGTCGGGCCGGGCGAAACCGTCCCGGTCGACGGCTGGGTCACTTCGGGCGAGGCCGTGCTCGACGAGTCGGCGCTCACCGGGGAACCGATGCACGTGTCGCACCGCACCGGGGAGGCAGTGCGATCAGGTGTCGTCAACGCAGGGGACGTCTTCGAGATGGAGGGCGGAGCGACCGCCGAGGACAGCACCTACGCCGGCGTCGTCCGGCTTGCTCGCGACGCCGCCGCGGAATCCGCCCCGGTCGTGCGGCTCGCCGATCAGGTTGCCGCCTGGTTCGTCCCGGTCGCGCTCACCCTCGCGGCCGTGGCGTGGTGGATGAGCGGTTCGGCGGACCGGGCGGTGGCGGTCCTCGTCGTCGCCACGCCGTGCCCGCTGCTGCTCGCCGCGCCGGTGGCGATCGTGTCCGGGCTCTCCCGCGCCTCCCGGATCGGGGTGGTGATCCGCGGCGGTGGCGCCCTCGAGAACCTCGGACACGCGCGGACCCTCGTGATGGACAAGACCGGTACCATCACCACCGGCCGACCAACGGGGACCGACATCGTGGCCGCCCCCGGCCTCGACCCCGTCGAGGTCCTACGCCTGGCCGCGGCCGCCGACCAGGTTTCCCCGCACGTAATCGCTGCCGCCCTGGTGCAGGAGGCGAGAATGCGGAGCCTGACACTGTCGTACCCCACCGACGTCGTCGAGGAAGCGGGTACAGGTGTGACTGCCACAGTGGACGGGCATCGGGTGACGGTCGGCGCCCGGCAGTTGCCGCCGGACGCATCGGCGTGGGCACGTGCAGTTTTCGCGCGCAGCGCCCTCGACGGAGCGGTGGTCGTGTGGGTGACCGTCGACGGTCGGCTGGCCGGCGCCGTCCAGCTCGTCGACCCTCTGCGCAGAGACGCGCCCCGCACCCTGCGACGACTGCGGTCTGCAGGCCTGAATCGTCTCGTGATGCTGACCGGAGACAGACCCGAGCCTGCCGAGGAGATCGGAACGGTGCTCGGTCTCGACCTCGTGTGCGCCCAGCAGACCCCGTCGGACAAGGTCGCGGGTGTGCGACGTGAGCGGGAGTCCGCGGTGACGGTGATGGTCGGTGACGGCGTCAACGATGCTCCTGCCCTCGCCGCCGCGACCGTCGGCGTCGCGATGGGGGCGCGCGGATCGACGGCGAGTTCCGAAGCCGCAGACATCGTCCTGACCACGGATCGACTGGACCGACTCGCCGACGCGATGGAGATCGCCCGCCGATCCCGCCGCATCGCGGTCGAGAGCGCGGCCGCCGGTATGGGACTGTCGCTGCTGGCCATGGGATGTGCGGCCGTCGGATTGCTGGCTCCCGCCGTCGGGGCTTTGCTGCAGGAGGCAATTGACGTCGCTGTCATCCTCAACGCACTTCGTGCCATGAGTGGAGGCCGGGCGAGGGAGACCGTCGTACCCGCTCGAACCGAGGAGATGTTGAACCGATTCTCCGCCGAGCACGACGCGATGCGCGACAAACTGAACCTGCTGCGCGACACGGCTCAGCTTGTCGCGGCGGGGGAGGACCCTCGTCGCACCGTGATGCTGCTGCGGAGCACCGACGACTTCCTCACCGGAACCCTGCTGCCGCACGAGCAGGCCGAGGAAACGCAGCTGTATCCGGCTCTCGCCGCACCCCTCGGCAGCGGTGAGGCGACCGCGACGATGAGCCGGATGCACGCCGAGATCGAGCGGCTCGGCCGTCGGTTGCACGCCCATCGACGACAAATCGACCAGGACGGCGAACTCGCCCCCGACCGATCCGAGGACCTCCTCGCCTGTCTGTACGGGCTGTATGCGTTGCTGCGACTGCATTTCGTCCAGGAGGAGGAGAACTACTTCGTGCTCACTGAGCCGGAAGAGCGCTGTGGCGAATCACCGCGGTGACCACGGGCGACGGGCTGCGAAGAACGACGCGGGGCCGGACCCGGTATCACGAATGAGGCGGGCGAGGCACGACGGAGAAGACCGTGTCCGTCGGTCGCCGTGGGGTTTGTCGGGGTGTAGGGCCGCCCGTCGTGACACCCACCCGGATCAGCACCTGGGGAAACCCGCCCTCGGGGACGAGTTCACGGACCAGGTCGCGGCTCTGCCGCAGCTCGGTCACGTGGGTGAGTGGACAGGTTCCGAGACCGTCGACCGTGGCCTCGAGCAGCACCAGCGACAGGGTTTCGCCCACCCTGAGCCAATCCGGTCGGTGGTCCGAGTCCGTGCTCAGCACGATCACAGTCGAGCGGTCCATCTCCTCGACGGAGCCGTCGTCGACACCGGCCGGAAATCCACGCCCGATGTCAACGCGTGCAAGGTTCTCCGCTGTCGCCAGTGCCTCGGGAGGTATTCCGCCGCTTGGGATGGAATGGCCTGCCCACCAGTGCAGTTCGGCTTGATATCCGGAGTCGTATCTCCTTGCCGAGGCGGTCAACAGCGTTGCCGCGGCCAGCGCCGGTCGCGCGTCGGCGGGCAGGACTGTCGCCTGCACCTCCCGGCCGCGGACCAACTCCGGCAGTGCGGCCGGTAGCCGATGCTGTGCACCGAGCGGGCCGAAAGGCCGACGATCGGAGTACCGGTGGCGGATCGCAGCGAGGAGATCGAAGTCGTGCGAGACGGGATGCGCATCACGGTGGAAGCGCACGGTCGCCAGATGCCCCGAATGCAGCCCGTCGGGGAAGCGTTCGACGTCGGTCGCCCACCGCAGAGCGGTCAACGCCGTCCCCAGGTGGTGCAGTGCGGCACCGCAGCTGATCACCAGTTGCCGGCCCGTTGGATCCGCGGCAGGAAGGAGTCGGGCGCGCTCGGTGTGCAGGTCCAGCCGACCGTTCGAGTACGTCCAGTGCCACGGCTGACTGTTGTGTACGGACGGGGCGCGACCGGCAAGATCCACCGCGATTCGCACCACGTTCACGTCGGGAATGGTGGCGTCCACGATCGTCTCCGTCTCGGTCCGTGCATCGTCACTCGTGTCGCACATCCGATGCATGTCCCCAGTGTTCATCGGTTCCAGCTCTCGGATTAGGGCCGATTGTCATCGGATGTCGGGACGCCGCGTGCACGTCATGGAGACGGCCCGCGTCGGGGTCGGAGGTCCCCGGAATCTGCTCCGCGGCCGAGGACCTTGGCCTCTACCCCGACCGGCCGCCGACCGGAACACTCGGATCACGAAGATGTAGGAGAACTGTGATGGGTGCGGGACGGATTGCGCCACTGCGCATGTGGAGGTTGGCTCCGTGGAGTCCGAACCGGCTCATGCGGGGAGGTGATCGGTTCGAGTCCGCCGCCGTACTCGTCGCGATCGCAGTGGTGCTGACCCTGATACCGTTCGCCGCGACATTCGGCACCGCCACCTACACCAGACTGAGCGACCAGGCCGACCTCGACCGCGCCACTCACACCGAGGTGACGGCAGCACTGGTCGAGGACGCCGAACTCGCACCGATTCCGGTCACGCCAGGAGAATCCGCGGTACAGGTCCGCGGCCCGGCACGAGCGCACGCGCAGTGGACCGTGAATGGCGCCGACCACGCCGGCACCGTCGTGGTCGGCCCGAGCGCGAAGGCGGGGCAGGCCGTCGACATCTGGGTCGACACCAACGGCACGCCCGTTGCCGCTCCGAAGACCGGCGGTGCAAGCGCCGCGGTCGCGGTGGTCACCGCCGTCGCCCTGTGGACGATGGCAGCGTGGTTCGTCTCGCTGTTGGTCCTGGGCGTGCACTGGGTCGGCACGAAGCAACGCCTGATGCGGTGGGATCGGGAGTGGCGGGATCTCGGAACAGCTCCGGGATGGTCGGTGGGCTGACACCCACAACCACGACCACGCCCCGGAGTCCCGTTCGGTCGAGTCACCCGGTTCCGGTGGGCTCCCGATACACGAACACCGGGCATCGTGCGCTGTGCAACAGTGCATGACTGGTCGATCCGAGTGCCGCTTCTTCGAGCAGATCGCGGCCCCGGCACCCCATCACCACCATCTGCGCGCTCGAGCTCAACGACGCCAAGGCATCCGCGGCCTCGCCGTAGACGACCATGGTGTTCACCGGGACCTCGGGGAAATCGCCGCGCCAGCGGCCGACTCGCCCACCGACCTCATCCTCGAACTCCTGTTCCGCCGTCAGCGCCCGGCGACCGCGGGGACCGGGGAGCGCCGGCTCCGCGCGGGCGGCCAACACGTGGGTGCCGCGGATCTCGGCCTCGTGCATTGCGGCGCCGACCAGGGCGGCATCGACGTCGTGCCCACCCAGGGCGACGATCACCGGGCTCGTCGAACGCGGCGGGGAATCCTCGTCGGTGCCTCTGACGACGGCGACCGGGCAGGCCGCCGTCGCGGCGAGCGCCGCCGCAGTGGATCCCAGCATCACCCTGGGGACGAGGTCCGTTCCCACCGGGCCGAGCACCAGCAGGGACGCCGATTCGGTCCGCTCGCACAGCGTGGGCACAAGTGGGCCGCGCAGCAGTAGTGGACTCGCGACTGCGATGGAGCGGTCGGTCTCGCGCACCGCCGTCTCCGCGAGGTCGAGTGCACGCGCGCCGTATCGGCGTTCGAGTTCGTCCTTCGCGATCACATAGACGAGTTGGATCTCGACATCGCGACCGGCTGCCTCGACCGCAGCCCACCTGGCTGCCGCGACGGCCGCGTCGGACCCGTCGATGCCGACGACGATCGGCAGGGCCGTGTGTGCGTCGTACACCGGGCTCACTTCCGTCCGATTGGTCGATCGAGCTGTCGGGGCTCATGATTCGAGGTCTTGTGAATCCCTCTCTCACGATGCAGTCCGTCGAACCGGGTTGCGTTCAATGTCGACCACCCGCCGTGTCGACGACAGGGCGGTTGTTCCCCGGGCGCCTGCGTGTCCGTCCTGGCCGCTCGCTCCGGTGAGAGGTCCAGCACAACCGGACCGTGGCAGGTGATCACATGGACATACCCGGCATCGGCGGCATGTTGTGCATCGGCGGCATGGGCACGCCCATGCGGTGGAGCCACATCATCATCTCGTGACACATGGCCATGAGATCGGTCATCTCGATCACTCCTCGTCTACCCCGCCTTGGCCGGTACGGGGCTTCGGCATGAGTATCGGCCTCGCGGCCGGTCGGCCGATAGGGCAGAAAGACCCTGTTGCCCACCCGATTTCGTCACAACGGCGAAATGGGGGAGGAGGCGGAATGGATCGCTCACGATCCCCCGGTCGAGGGTGGATATCCGCGTAGCGCGGCCAACCGATTCCGGTATTCCTGCTCGTCGATTTCCCCGTGAGCAAGCCGCTCGGCCAGGACCTGCTCCGGCGTCGGGCGCTGCGCGCTCGCGCTGTCGGGGGGTTGTGGGACGCGGGTCAGGTAGCGGATCAGGGCGACGACGCCGAGGATCACCAGGGCCCAGAACAGCACCATGCTCACGGTCATGAGCGCATACCCCCACCCGCTCATTCCGTTGCCGTACCAGTACATCATCGTGAACTCCTCATGTCGGCAATCGATCTCCACCACAGTCCGAAGGGCACTGATCGTGTGCGCTCAGGGATGCCGCATGCTGCTGTCGCCGTGCCCCATGCCGCGCATCATGATCGCCATCATCGCGGTGCATCCCACGGCCGCGATCAGGAAGCCGCTGTTCACTACGCCGGTGGCGACCAACACGATCGCGATGACGAGCGTCGGGATGCAGCAGGCGATCATCATCCAGCCATGTCTCCTGTGGTCGGTGGGCTTGTCCGGCCGGGACGGCTGATGCGGGTCGTGGATTCGGTTGCCGGGCTCGTGTGGTGTGGTTATCAGGACCTCCTCAGCGAGGGCGAGACGAAGCCGAGCTTCTGGGTGATGGTCACCGTTCGCCATCGGGGAATCATCGATTGGTCACGTGCCGGAGACGCGGACATGTCGCACCCCTCGTGTGAACTCTCTTACACCCATCACGATCGTCCGCACCCACCGCTGGGAACAGGGACTTCCTCCCTTTGTGGAGTGCCAGAGGTCCCTACCTGGGGTGGGTATGCGCGCGAACAATGGACGACAACACCGGACATGGTCGAGACGCCGCCCCGGCGCGTGGACCGGAGTGGACTCGGGAGAGGTGAGTACGATGACGGCGGCGTACGGACAGGTCACCACCGGCTACTGGCCCGTGGTCGTGATCGGGATCGTGCTGCTGAGCCTGGCCGCGACCGCGATCGTCACGGTGAGATGCGCACGCCGACGGCACGATGCTGCCACCCTGAGCGCCTCAACGGCACCGCCCACCGCTGTGCCCTCGACCGACGTGGATGATCCGTACACGCGGTGTCGGGCACTGATCGCCGAGACTCTCATCGTCCGCGAGCGCGTCTCCGGCCAGATCGACGCCGCCACCTATCAGGCACGCATGAACGAGCTCGCGTCCGGACGCCACGAAGGAACCGATCATGTCGAGCGTTGACCTCGTCGTCGTGGTGGCCGCCGTCGCGGCCATCGCCGCGCTGGGCTGGTACTTCTTCGCCCCCCGTCGCGCCGGCACCGCCGCCGTGCGTGGTGGGGTGCAGCGGGTCCAGGTCACCGTCCGGGGCGGGTACAGCCCGAGCGTCGTGCAGGTCCGCCAGGGCATTCCGGTGGAGATCGAGTTCGACCGGCAGGAAAGCGGGGACTGCACCTCCCGCGTGGTCTTCCCCGACCTGCAGGTCTCCGCCGCCCTGCCGGCACACCAGCACACGACCGTCCGATTCACTCCACTCCACGCGGGGTCGTTCGGTTTCGCCTGCGGCATGAACATGATCCACGGCACCCTCGTGGTCACCCCCGACGGCCAGGGCACCTCGCCGGACGAGCACGACCGGGCCGAGCCGCCCGCGGCGCCGGAGGCCGTGTCCGAATCCGCCGCGGACGTCGAAGCGGCACAGGCTGAGGAACGCCGCGCCGAGATCACCGACCTCACCCGCCGCGTCGTGACCGGCGCGGTGCTCACCGCCCCGGTGCTGTTCGCGGTGATGGCGCAGTCGTTGTTCGGCGCGACCTGGGTACCGGCGGTGCTGCTCAACCACTGGCTGCAACTCGCGCTGATCACCCCGGTCATGCTCTACACCGGGTGGCCGATCCACCGGACCGGCTGGCTCGCTCTGGCCCACCGCAGCGCCGACATGAACAGCCTGATCACCCTCGGCACGGTCGCCGCCTACGGCTACAGCCTGCTCGTCACCCTGGCCCCGGAGCTGCTGCCCGCCGAGGTGCGGGAGGTGTACTTCGAAGCCGTCGGCGTGATCCTCACCCTGATCATGCTCGGCCGGCTGCTGGAAGCCCGCGCCAAGGCCGGCACCGGCGAGGCCATCCGCGCCCTGCTCGGCCTGCAGGCCCGCACCGCCCGCGTGCTGCGCGACGGCCAGGACGTCGAGATCCCGATCGATCAGGTCGCGGTGGGCGACGAGGTCCTCATCCGGCCCGGAGAGAAGATCCCGGTCGACGCCACCGTCCTGTCCGGACAGTCCGCGGTGGAAGAGTCAATGGTGACCGGCGAACCCATGCCGGTCACCAAGCACGCCGGAGAAACCGTCATCGGCGCCACCGTCAACACGACCGGCTCACTGCGGGTCCGTGCGGCCAAGGTCGGCGCGGACACCATGCTGGCGCAGATCATCCGCATGGTGCAGCAGGCCCAGGCGTCCAAGGCGCCGATCCAGCGGCTGGCGGACGCAGCGTCCGCGTACTTCGTGCCTGTCGTCATCGCGATCGCCATCGCCACCTTCACCATCTGGTTCGTGGCCGGACCGGCGCCCGCGGTGACGCAGGCACTGGTGTCCGCGGTCGCGGTACTGATCATCGCCTGCCCCTGCGCGCTCGGGCTGGCCACCCCGCTGTCCATCATGGTCGGAACCGGGAAAGGCGCCCGCGCCGGCATCCTGATCCGCTCCGCCGAAGCCCTGGAAACCGCGCACAAGCTCGACACGATCGTGCTGGACAAGACCGGCACCATCACCGCCGGCAAGCCCGCCCTCACCCACGTCCACACTGTCGGCGGACTCGGCGAGGACGAGCTGCTAACGTTGGTCGCCGCCGCCGAGTCCGACAGCGAACACCCCCTGGCCACCGCGATCGTGGCCGGCGCCCGCGATCGCGGACACTCCATCCCCACCTCCGAGGACTTCACCTCGATCACAGGCAAGGGCGTGCGCGCCACCGTCGCCGGGCGCACTGTCCTGGTCGGCACGGCGAAGCTGCTGGCCGAAGCCGCCGTCGACACCAGCGAACTCGATCCGGTCAGCATCCGACTGTCCGCCGAAGGGAAGACCCCGATCCTCACCGCGATCGACGACGAACCCGCCGGGGTGCTCGCCGTCGCCGACACCGTCAAGGACGGCTCCGTCGCCGCGATCGCCGCGCTGCGCGAGCTCGGCCTGCAGGCCGTCATGATCACCGGCGACAACGCCCGCACCGCCGCGGCGATCGCCCGCCAGGTCGGTGTTCCCCGCGTGCTCGCCGAGGTCCTGCCCGAACACAAGGCCGGCGAGATCCGCCGCCTGCAAGCCGAAGGACGGCGGGTCGGCATGGTCGGAGACGGCATCAACGACGCCCCCGCGCTGGCTCAGGCCGACGTCGGATTGGCGATCGGGACCGGGACCGACGTGGCCATCGAGGCCGCCGACATCACGCTCATCTCCGGATCGCTGGCCGGCGTGGTCACCGCGATCCGGCTCTCACGGGCCACCATGCGCAACATCCGCCAGAACCTGTTCTTCGCCCTGGTCTACAACGCGATCGGCATTCCCGTCGCAGCCGGGGTGCTCTACCCGCTGCTCGGGCTGCGGCTCTCGCCGATGATCGCCGCCGCCGCGATGGCGCTGTCCTCGCTGTCGGTGGTCGGCAACGCCAACCGCCTGCGCCGCCACCACGTCGAGCCACTCCCGCCGGCCGAACCGCCCGCGATCGAACCCACGGTGGAAACCGGTGCCGCCCAACACCAGCCGGCCGCACGATCACCACGACCAACCGCCGAGCCATCCTCCGAGCGGCACCGTCGTCCCTGGGTGCCCGTCACGGACCCGACCAGACCAGACCCCGGCCGTTCACCCGTGTGAGTGAGGTCCGCAGTCGCGGCACCCACACATCATCCGGAGACCATCATGACAACCCCCGACGCTTTCGGGACCCCGCTGAGCCGACGCTCCTTCCTCACCGCGGCGGCGGTCGGGCTCGCCGGCCTTTCGCTGACCGCCTGCGGCACCCGGTCCCGCGCCCCCACCGCCTCCGGTGTCGACCCGCAAGCGCTCGCCACGGCCGAGGCCACACGCCCGCACAGCGGACGCACCGTCACCGGTGCGCTGACCGCGCAACCGACCCAGATCGACCTGGGCGGTCCGGTGGTGCGCACCCTCGCCTACGGCGACACGGTGCCTGCCCCGACGATCCGCGCCGGCGTCGGCGACGAGCTCGCGATCACCGTCACCAACAGCATGACGACCCCACCTCCGTGCACTGGCACGGCATCGCACTGCGCAACGACATGGACGGCGCCGAACCGGCCAGCCCGAACATCGCCGCCGGCGACGCGTTCACCTACCGATTCTCGGTACCCCGCCCGGGCACCTACTGGGCCCACCCGCACGTGGGCCTGCAAACCGACCACGGGCTCTACGTCCCGGTGATCGTCGACGACCCCCACGAACCGGCCGCCCACGACGCCGAATGGATCGTCGTCCTCGACGACCGGACCGACGGAATCGGACCGAATCCCGCAACAGATCTACGACAACCTGAGGCGGAACGGAATGGGACCGGGCTCGATGATGCCCGGGATGAACATGCCGGCATGTCCCCCGGCGGCGGGGACGGCATCGCCGGTGGCGGGGTGGGCACAGCGCGCTGCTCGGCGGTGACGCCGGCGACGTCGACTACCCGCACCACCTGGTCAACGGGCGCGTCTCGACCGCGCCGACAACCTTCACCGCCCGGCCCGCTCAGCGGATCCGGATTCGGATCGTCAACGCCGGGGCCGACACCGCGTTCCGGGTCGCCCTGGCGGGCCACCGGATGACCGTGACCCACACCGACGGCTACCCGGTCACTCCCGTCGACGCCGACGCACTGCTGCTCGGCATGGGGGAACGCTACGACGTGCTCGTCACCGCCGGGGACGGGGTCTTCCCCCTGGTCGCCACCGCCGAAGGGAAGAACGGTCAGACGCGGGCGCTGCTGCGCACCGGCACGGGAGCGGCCCCCGACCCGGCCTACCGGCCGGTCGAGCTCGACCGGCCGGTAGGCACCCGTCGCCGACTTCGCCGCCGCCCCCGCAATGCTCCTTCCTCCGGGCCGGCCCGATGCGACCCTGACCGCGACCCTCGGCCGCGACATGATGGACGGCTACCGTTGGACGATCGACGGCCGCACCTTCGGCCAGATGCAGCCGCTGACCATCGACGCGGGCCAACGAGCCCGGTTGACCTTCACCAACATGACCATGATGTGGCATCCGATGCACCTGTACGGGCACACCTTCCAGGTCATCCGGCCCGGCGGCAGCCCGGGCCCGCGCAAGGACACCGTCGTCGCGCTGCCCATGCAGTCCCTCGCGGTCGACCTCGTCGCCGACAATCCTGGCGACTGGATGCTGCACTGCCACAACGGCTACCACCAGGAAGCAGGGATGATGACCCGACTCGACCACACGAGTTGAGATGGTGTGATCGTGCCCTGCGCCTGGTCGCCCCGTTACGCCGACGCGTGCAAACCTCGCAGTGGCGCCGGAATACACCACATTGGCGCGTCCGGCATCCCGGGTGTGAGGACACGGTTTGCGAACCGCTGCCCGGCCGCGAGATGATACGACCCGTCCGGCCATACCCGATCGGCGTTCGCCGGCAACGCTCCATTACCGGGGACAACATCGAAGGCCGAGTGTAATCATCAGATATGACCAATCCCGCAAGCGGCGGCACCGACGGACCCGTCACGGAACTGACGCCCGAAGAGAGTTGGGAATTGCTCGGCGGCGAAAGACTGGGACGTCTCGTGGTGAGCGTATCGGACAGAATCGATGTCTTCCCAGTCAACTACGTTGCACACCAGGGAAAACTGCTCTTCCGGACAGCCGAAGGAACCAAACTCGTCGGCCTCACCATTCAGCAACAGGTGGCGTTCGAAGTGGACCACGTGAGCGAGGGACTCGGATGGAGTGTCGTCGTCCACGGGGCGGCCCGGCGACTGCAGACCTCGGCGGAGATTGCCGCAGCCGACGAACTACCCCTGCAGTCCTGGGTGCCGACTCCCAAGTACAACTACGTGGAGATCACCCCCAAGGAGATCACTGGCCGACGGTTCGCGTTCGGAGCCGAACCGCAGCAGTGACTCGGAAGGCACGCACTACCGGGATCCACAGGTTCTGTTCTTGAAATCGAAGGTGTCGTTGACCGGCGACCCTTCCCCGCTGCTTCACCATCGCGCCGGGTGTACCGGGCCACCGACGCCGGACGTGCGGCCCCGGCCGAGGACCGGCGCGCACTGCGCGAACTCGCCCGTGAAGTCCTCGGGGAGGACTGAACTCAGCAGGACGCGGCCGATCCCGCGGTGCGGGACAGACGCGCATCCATCGACCACGTGGAAGTTGTGCGGCCAGATGCGGTCCTCACCGGTGACGGCCCAGATCTCCTCGGCGCCGTCGAGTACATCGAGGTCGATCCGGTTCATCTCCATGAGCTGACCGTTGACCATGAAGGTGTTCCGACGGTGGATCCGGGCTCAGTCGGCGCCGCTGCACAGCGAGGTGCAGGCCCGCGCTCACGGTGCCGTCGTGCGGTCCAGAGTCGACTCGTGGCCTGCCGCGATTCACAAGTGCATTCGAGCTCTACGCCCTGACCGAGGTGAACCGGAGCGGCGTGCGCGATGGGCCGCCAGTCAGGGGACTCCGAACAGCGGTGCATCGGCGGCAGGCCCCATCCCTGGGCCCGGAGGTCCCGTTGCACCCGACGTCCGGTCGCTGCCTCACTGGGCGAGTCGGGCCGGCATGTGGGACGAACGGCCCTTGTCGGCGCGCGGGTTGTGGTGTGAGCTGCGGTGCAGGGAGGTAGTAGTGAGGGTGAGGACCTCGACCGGTTCCCGTCCGGTGCGACGGCTGACGCCGATGGCATATTTGCTGGTGATTACGTTCCGGGCGTGGCTGATAGAGATCCCGGTGGCTGCGCTGAGCTTCTTCGTGCTGATGGACCGGGTCTACGCGCCACGCGTCGGCGTCTTGATGGCGCACCAGATCGCCATGTCCGCACGTATCGCCTACGTGCTGGTGTTCGCCTACTTCATTGCCTACTTCGCCCGTAACTACACACCCACGCGCCTGCTGCTGGCCGGGGCGTTCTGGATGGGGCTGTGGCTGGTGTTCGAGTGGGGTGGCAGCCTGCTCATCGGCCGCCCGGTCCACGAGATCCTCATCGGCTGGCATGTCGAGCGGGGCTACATGTGGCCCTACGTCCTGCTCACCTACCTGCTCGCGCCGCTTCTCGCCGGCTGGACCCTGCACCCTTCGCGGTCCCACCGGGTCGTGTAGCCGTACCTCGGCGCGCGTGAGCATGGGTGCCGACCACGGGAGGCCGAAAGGCACTGGCAGGCACTGTGGGGCAACTGGCATCGTCGAGAGATGACCTCCGCTGTCGAGCGCAAGACTGTCGGCGGGTCGGGAACGTTTTCGGCAGGCCCGCAACCGAGTGGTAGGAGGCCGTCATGGGCTACGGCAAGGATGTCCAGCAGGCGCTTCGCGCGCCCGCCCGCGCGTTGCGTCAGGCGATTCCGCAGGTCTATGAGAGTTTCGGGCAGCTCCACGCTGCGTCCCTGGCGCCCGGAGCGCTCGATGCCAAGACCAAGGAACTGATCTGTCTGGCGATCGCGGTGACGACGCAGTGCGACGGCTGCATCGCCACGCATGCGCGGGGAGCCGCAACGCAGGGCAGCACCCCCGAGGAAACAGCCGAGGCCATCGGTGTCGCGATCATGATGGCCGGCGGGCCGGGAACCGTGTACGGCCCCCGAGCCTTTGCTGCTTTCAATGAGTTCCTGGCGGAGCAGTCTTTGAGCAGCGAAAAGTGACCTGGAGTGGCCATAGGCTTCGCTGATCACTGCACTCGGGGGGCAGATCGACAGCCACCTGCAAATCCGCCAATCGGGTTCCGGCCGTGTCGACGATCACGGGGATGACCGTCAGCCGGGTGAGCAGACCAGCGAGGATCAGTGCGCCGCAGGAGATTTCGAAGACACCGTCCAGCGGTGCGAAATAATCCCGGGGGAGGGGATACCGGCTTTGTCGAAGCGGCCGGAGCCCGGCTGGTCAGGGTAGAGGAAAGACGCGAGGCAGCCGACCAGCCCGAGGGCCGGGATCACCCGCGGCGGCCGGTTCGCCACGGGGTCGATGTCGGGGCCGCCGCGTTGGCGACCGCGTAGTAGAGCAGCACCCCGAACGAGGAGGAGCCGATGGCCGCGCGCACATCAGCGGTCACGGGCCAGCACGGCGACGATCACGCCGACGGTGACCTCGGCGCGACGCAGTACCCGGATGCACGGCGGCCAGCCGGGGAGACAGGTGCCGGTCGCGCCACGGGGAGAGCGCGAAACGCCGAGGACGAGTGCGAGCAGAGAACCGAGTGCGGCCACCGCCGGTTCCCAGCCAGCCCGATCCGGCGGCCTGCGCGTGACGATTCACACGATCCGGTCGACCAATGATGGTGGAGCACTCCATGTTTCGTGGATAATCGCAATTATCCACGAAAATCGGACGAGGCCCGGTGCGGCAGTGGCGGGGAGCGCGGCCGCGCGCCGTTCAATCGCGTGTCACGTTGGCGCGGCCCGGCAGCGCCCGGGATGGCATTGTCGTTCTGTCGACCGCACGCCGGCGGCGGCGACGGATCCGGGATTCGCGTGTGCGACGCACGGAGGCGGTGCCGACACGTGTGGCCGACCCGGAGATCCGGCCCGCGAGAGTGGCTGCGCCCGTGGCCGTTCGGCGCCCGACTCCGGGCAGTCGCCCGGGTGTTCGATCGAACCTCGGCCGGTGCGCGTGGGGACCGTCCCCGCCACGCAAAGTGACATAATGTCCCTTATCGGGTGTGCGGTATATCAGGGGTTTCGGCCGGTGAATGCCCATGGCGTTCCTGGGGTTTCGCCGGGTGTCGTCGTATTGCCGCGGCGTCCCGTGGGTGTCGTCCGAGGATTTCTGTGATGCTCGGACGTCGTCGGCGGTGGTCTCGAGTCGCTCCGCGCTCGTGCCGCGATGTTTGCCGCTGCCTCGGTTGGATGAGTTGTCCGCCGGCGCTCGGTCCACAACTCTGTTGCCGCCGGCCTTCGGTCGTCGGAGTTCCCTCCTCTGGCTCCCGTTCCCTGGACCTGAATACGTCACAGTGACGTATTCAGGTTCAGGGAACGGCGTCGACCAGGTGTCCCTCGGTCGACCTGTCGCGACGATCCGAACCGTCGACGACCGCTGGACCCGGCTGCCGGACAGGGGGTTGCCGACTGGTGAGATCGCCGAAAGACCAAATGGATGCGCCCACCGTCTGGTGAGTTGCGATGAGCACCGATGAGTTTCGAGCGCGTAGGAGGTCTACCGGTCATGAGGAAACTGATCTACACGTTCGGCGTGTCCCTGGACGGCTACGTCAACGACCGCGACGGCAGCATCGACTGGACCGAACCGGACGACGAGCTGCATCAGTTCCACAACGACAGATACCGCGAGATCGAAATCTCACTGCACGGACGCCGGCTGTACGAGCTGATGGCCGAGTACTGGCCACACGTGCCCGAGGGCGCGCCACGCATCCAACGTGAGTTCGGCGCGCTCTGGACGGACAAGCCCAAGGTCGTCTTCTCCCGGACGCTCACCGAGGTCCATTGGAACAGCACCCTGGTCAGCGTGAACGCGGTCGAGGAGGTCCGCAGGCTCAAGGCCGGAGGCGATGGCGTCATGGAGGTCGGTGGCGCGAGCCTCGCGGCCTCGCTGATGCCGCACGGGCTCATCGACGAGTACCAGCTGTTCCTCTCGCCCGTGGTGCTCGGTGGCGGCACTCCGATGTTCCCGACACTGGACAAGCGCATCCACCTCAGACTGGCGGAGACGAGGCACTTCAACACCGTGCTGATGCTGCGCTACCTCGTCGACTGAGGACCGGTCGCCCCTCGGCACCCCGTACCACCGAGCGGGCAGCTCCCCCACCGTCCGTGACGCCCGGAGTCCCGGGCCGTTCAGATTCCCTTGCCGCCCAGCGCGGCGGTCGCGGCCCTGGCCACGCGGACGACGACTGCGGCCCAGTCCCGGCACTGCGCGACGCTCGCGTCCGCCTCTTCGGGTACCAGGGTCAGCGTGTACTGCTGGGTGCCGTGCCGGTCGAAGATCGGTGCGCTGATGTTGGCGACCGGGAGGGTCTCGGCGTCGTCGACGGGCATCTCGGTGACGAACTCGGACCAGTCCACGGGCGGCAGGTGGGAGCGCAGCTCGTCGATGATCCGCTGCGGCATCCCCGAGGCCAGCAGGCTCGCGAGCACCACGCTCGATGCCGTTGACGTGCTGAGGCATTCGACGATGAAGCCGCGTGTGCGGCCCCCGTCGACGATCGCGCGGACCACGTCGTCGGTCGGCGGCAGCGGCGCCAGCGGTGGGCAGTTCAGCCACGCGTCGACCAGGGTGTCGTGTTCCCAGGCGACGTTGACCAGGCCGAGCGGCGGGGCGAGCGGGAATCGTTCACCAACGAGATCGCGTCGGTCGCCCGGAATTGCGGGGCCGCGGCGGTCCAGGATGACGATGTGGCCCTCGTGAACGGCGGTCAGGATGCAGCTCACGCCGAGCGTGTCGTGCAGCTCGGTCACGAACGGCCGGACGAGGTCGAGGTTGGCGAGTCCGGATTCGGCGGCGGATCCCAGCCTGATCAACGCCGGCCCGAGCCCGTACGTCTTCGCGTCGTCCCGGGTGACGAAGTCCGCATCGGTCAGTGCGGTGAGGATGCCCAGGCAGGTGGGCTTGTTCAGGTCCAGCGCCTCCGCCACCTGGGTCAACGTGAGGCGTTCCCGTGGCGAATCGGCCAGCAGGTTGAGGATCTGGACGACCCGATCCGTCGGCGGCGACTTCCGCTCCACGGACGCGCGCCGGCGACCCGCGTCGGAACCGACCCTTGATGGGTCCGGCGATGTGTGCTTAGAATCACTCGCCGCATTGGAATCATGCATTCATATTTTGTAACACGACCCCGGTTCGGCGGGCAACCGGGCCCGGTAACCGTTGCGGCACAACTTCAATCGCTCGAAGGACGAGGAGCTCGTATGCCGCACCACGCAAGCGAACCGATCATGCAGGTCGGCTATGTCGTCGACGATCTGGACGAGGGCATCCGTCAGTGGCTCGACCAGGCCGGGGTCGGTCCGTGGACCGTGTTTCGCGGGGTGACCCTCGACGGTCGCTACCGGGACCAGGACACCACGGTGACGATGGACGTGGCGATGGGCTACTCCGGTGAGGTCCAGATCGAACTCATGCACATCACCTCGTCGACTCCCTCCCCCTACGCGACCGGGGACGGGCAGCCACTGGTGGGTCCGCATCACGTCGCCTGGATCACCGACGACCTCGACGCGGCCGTCGAGTCCGCCCGCGAACGAGGTCTCGAGGTGCTGTTCCGCGCCGGCAACCCGTCGACCGAGGTCGCGTACGTCCACGCGGCGGACCGGCCGGGCGTGATTTTCGAGTACATCCAGGGCGAGGGCCTGCGGGAGATGGTCGCCTACGGGATCGAGCAGGCCCGCAGCTGGGACGGATCCGATCCCGTCCGCACATTCGGCTGACCCCCTCCCGCATTCCCCGCCGTCGACCAGAACAGGAAACCCCACATGACCGCCATAGACGAACGCGACGAGATCCGGCAGATCGAGGCCGGTGCCAACCCCACCCGGTTCGCCCGCGGCTGGCACTGCCTCGGACTACTGAAAGACTTCCAGGACGGCAAGCCGCACCAGATCGACGCGTTCGGCACGTCGCTGGTCGTCTTCCAGTCCGAGTCCGACGGCACGATCAACGTGCTCGACGCGTACTGCCGGCACATGGGCGGCAACCTCGCCCACGGCACCGTCAAGGGCGACTCGATCGCCTGTCCGTTCCACGACTGGCGCTGGGGCGGAAACGGCAAGTGCACCGGCATCCCCTACGCCCGTCGTGTCCCGCCGCCCGCCCGCACCCGTGCCTGGATCACGCTCGAGCGCAACGGCCAGTTGTTCGTCTGGCACGACCCGCAGGGCAGCAAGCCCACCGACGAGGTCACGATCCCCGAGATCGAGGGCGTCGGCACCGACGAGTGGACCGACTGGACCTGGAACGCCATCCTCATCGAGGGTTCGCACTGCCGCGAGATCGTCGACAACAACGTCGACATGGCGCACTTCTTCTACGTGCACTACGCCTTTCCTCGGTTCTTCAAGAACGTCTTCGAGGGCCACGTCGCCACCCAGATCATGCACTCCACCCCCCGCCAGGACATGGTGGTCGGCACCAGCTACGACGATCCGAACTCGGCCCTGCGGTCGGAGGCCTCCTACTACGGCCCCTCCTACATGATCGACCGCCTGTGGAGCGATGCCAACGGCATGACGATCGAGACCGTGCTGATCAACTGCCACTACCCGGTCAGCCCGGATTCCTTCGTGCTGATGTACGGCGCGATGGTCAAGAAGCCGGAGGGCATGTCCGACGAGCAGGCCGGCGCGATGGCCAAGCAGTTCGCCGAGGGCGTCGAGATGGGCTTCGAGCAGGACGTCGAGATCTGGAAGAACAAGGCCCGCATCGACAACCCGCTGCTGTCCGAGGAGGACGGCCCGGTCTACCAGCAGCGCCGCTGGTACCAGCAGTTCTACGTCGACGTCGAGGACGTCACCGACGACATGACCAAGCGGTTCGAGTTCGAGATCGACACCACCCGGGCCGTGCAGAGCTGGGAGGCGGAGGTCGCCGAGAACATCGAACGCGCCGCCCACACCGAGACATCCGCACACTGACCGGAACCCAGGAGCAACCGTGAAAGCAATCACCTACCCGGGTTACGGGGAGCCGTCCGTGCTCGAACTGTCCGACATCACCGATCGCCCGGTCGGACGCGGCGAGATCCTGGTGCGGCTCGTCGCCGCCTCGGTCAACCCGGTCGACTGGAAGACGACCGCCGGGTACCTGGCCGACTATGCGCCGGTCGAGTTCCCCGCCGTCGCCGGATCGGACGTGTCCGGCACCGTGGTCGCCGTCGGCGACGACGTCACCGAGTTCCGCGTCGGGGACGACGTCATCGGATCCGTGGCCCCGTTCATCGGCGCCTTCTCGGAGCTCGCCCCGGTCGCGGCCGCCGTTGCCGCGGCCAAGCCCGACCGCCTGACCTTCGCCGAGGCCGCCTGCCTCCCGACCGCCGGGTTGACCGCGCTGACCGCGATCCGGGCGCTGGCCCCCGAACCGGGCGACACGGTCGTCGTCAACGGGGCCGCGGGCGGCATCGGCACCTTCGCCACCCAGCTCGCCCGGTCGGCGGGCGCCCGGGTCGTCGGGATCTGCTCGCCCGCCGGCGCCGACCACGTGCGACGCCTCGGTGCCGAACCGGTCGCCTACGGCCCGGGACTGACGTCGCGTCTGCCCGACCTCGATCCGGCCAGGACGTCGCTGGTCGACACCCACGGCGGCGAGGCACTGGCGGATCTCGTCGCCGTGCTCGGAGATCCGGCGCGCGCGGTCTCGGTCGCGGCACCGGAGATCGGCACGCACGGCGGGCGCTACCTCGTGGTGGCACCCAACGGCGGTGACCTCGCGGAGCTCGCCGGCGCGGCGGCGGACGGCCGGGTGCAGGTCGTCGTGGCGCGGACCTTCCCGATTCGCGACACCCGCGACGCGTACGAGCACCTCCGGGCCGGCGGCGTGCACGGCAAGGTCGTGCTCGACGCCTCGACCGGTTGGTGACGGACCTCTATCTCGGAAGCAATCAGCCTCGACAGGAGGTGGGATTCGGTCGGTTGGACGGAACGGATCCCGCCTCCGGTCGGAAACGGAGGGAATGGAATGCTCGGTTTACGACTCCACGGTGCGGGTGACGCGCGCCTGGACGACATCGCGGAGCCGGAGGTCCGGCCCGGCACGGTGAAGGTCCGCATCGCCTGTGCCGGGATCTGTGGCTCGGACCTCTCCCTTTACGAGACGGCGCCGATCCCCCTCGACTGGCCGCATCCGCTCCTGGGTGAGCAGGGTCCGCACGTCCTCGGGCACGAGTTCTCCGGTCACGTCAGTGAGGTCGGCGACGGCGTGGACGACATCCCGGTCGGGGCGCTCGTCGCGGTGCAGCCGAGCCTGGCGGACGGGACCTGCCCGGCCTGTGTGCGAGGCGAGACGAACCTGTGCGAGCAGAGCGGCTTCATCGGGGTCAACGGTGGTGGCGGCGGATTCTCCGAGTACGTCGTGGTGCCCGCGCACGCGGTCTTCGTGCTCCCCGACGGCTTCACCCCGGAACTCGGGGCGCTGATCGAGCCGCTGAGCGTGGCCCTGCACGCCGTCCGTCAGAGCCGGATCTCGGAGGGGCAGACCGCATTGGTCGTCGGGGGCGGTCCGATCGGACTCGGTCTGCTGCTGTGCTTGCGGGCCCAGGGCGTCGCCCGGGTGATCGTCAGTGAGGTGAGCACGAGCCGGCGCGCACTGGCCGCGGCGCTCGGCGCCGACGCCGTCGACCCGCGGGAGACCGACCCGGTCGCGTACGCCCGCGAGGTGACCGGCGGGCAGGGCGCGGACGCGTCGTTCGACGCCGCCGGAGTCGGGCCGGCGACGTTCGTCCCGGCCGTCGAGGCGCTGCGCAAGGGCGGAACGACGGTGGCCGTCGCGATGTACCACGAGCGGGTCGAGTTCGACCCCGGGATGCTGATGGTCACCGAGAAGACGTGCACCGGCAGCTTCGCCTACACCCGCGACGACTTCCGGTCCGTGATCGAGGCCGTCGCGGACGGTCGAATCGATCCGTTGCCGTTGGTGACCAAGCGCATCCGCTTGGAAGACGTTCTCGAGGACGGGATCGCCCTGCTCCGCGGCGACGGACGGGACACCGAGGTGAAGATTCTCGTCACCTCGTGAGGCGAGGCGGTGTCGGCCGGAGGCCGACGCCGCGCCCGACCGACGCCGGGCCGGAACGTCGGGTCAGCCGCCGAAACAGGCTCGCCAGCCGCCGGATCGGTAGGTGTCGGCGGAGCAGTAGGTGGCGCGCGGGTAGTACTCGCCCATCGTCGTCGCCGGGTCGGCGCCCGCGGCCTGCGACGCCTGCACCGACTGCGGGTAGAACTGTGCGCTCGGCAGCATGTGCCGCAGGAACAGCACCTTCTTCGCGACGCCGGTCGACCCCCACGGGAGCACGGTGACCGTCGGGTCGGCGGCGGCGTGGGCGGGTACCTCGCCGGGCACGGCCACGACGTAGGTGTAGTACCCGGATTCGTCGACGGCGGTCTGGAAGTCCGCCGCGCAGGCGACGACCGGGTACGGCGAGACCATGTCGTTCTGACACATCGACCAGTAGCGGACGTCGGTGCCCGGCTCGGTCGGCGGTGTTCCGGCTCGGGTGTCCGGGTAGCTGGGCGCGCGACCGCGAACGACGACGATGCGGCCGGGCTGGTACGTCAGCCCGGCGCCGACGTACTTGTTGTCCCCGTTCGGAAAGAGCCCGGCGGTGCTGGCCGGGTTGACGAACGTCGCCTCCGGGACGTTGCCGGGGAACGCGCCCGACGCGGCACCGGCGATCACCTTGTCGAACGCGGTGGTCGCGGCCGCGCCGAGCGGGCCGGCGGTCACGGTGGCCGGGTCGAACGGGGTGGTGCAGGTCGGCACGGACGCGGTCCGGCCCGCGCGGGTCAGGCTCACCTCGGGCAGTGGCACTCCCCCGGCCGCGGACCGCGGGTCGTCGGGCACGTACACGCGAATGATCAGGAATCCCACCGGAACCCGCTGCGCGCCCGCGCCGGTGGGCAGCGCGGAGATCTCGTTGCGCGTGTGGTCGGCGGCGCCGGTCGTCACGGTGGCGTGCCAGCGGCGCTGCGCGGCGGGAAGTCCGGTGGCGGCGGGGTCGGCGAACGGGTTGCCGCTGCCGGGCTCGGGCGCGATCTGGTTGTCGCGCAACGTGTCGACCGTGTCGAAGTTCGTGCCGTAGGTGTTCAGGGACATGTACCGGGCGTACGGGTACCAGCCGCTGAGTTCGATGCGGTCGTCGCCGGCGAGGGCGTAGGGCAGCACCCAGTAGGTGGCGTTGGCGTCCGGGAACGCGATGTTCAGCGTGGTCGCATTGGACATGAACTGCCAGCCGCAGCCGACTTCCGGTTCGGCGGACGCCGTCGCCGACCCTCCGGCCAGCATCCCACCCGTCACGGCGAGGGCACCGAGTACGGCGCAGGTCCTGTCTCGCAGGCGCATGTGTACACGGTAAAGCGGCGCGGTACCCGCGCACAACGGAATGCCTGGCGCGCGCCGTTCAGTCGAGGTCGCGCCAGCCGGTCAGCACCGCGTGCACCGCTTCGGCGCCCTGCAGCGGGGTCGGCGGCGCCGGCAGGTCGGCCGGGTACAGCAGGAACGGGGTGTTCTGCGGTCCGCCGAGTCCGCCGTGGGAACCGACCTGTTCCTCGAACGCCGCGACCTCCCCGCTGTCGGGCCAGTAGCGGCCGTTGACCATCACGTCGGCGACGTTGTCGAACCCGTCGGTGCGGCGGACCCGGTCCAGGGCGCCGGGGCCGAACGCGGCCAGCGGGTCCCGCCCGGTCACCTCCCCCGTCGTGACGTCGACCGTGCCGTCCGCTCCGATCACGACGGAGCCGCCGCCCTCGCGGGCGACGAGCACGAATCCGACACCCGGGTGCCCGGTCAGCGCGGGTAGCAGACCGGGGTGGTGCTCGGTGATCCACGACGTGTCCGCGCGGCCGGGAACGACGGGGAAGCTGACCAGCCCGAGGTTCCCGGACGCGAGGACCACCGGCGTGGTCGGAGAGCCGGGTGCGCGGGTGTCCACGGCGCCGGACCGCAGGCTGGCCTCGGCGTACCCGAGGCCCTCGGCGCCGCGACCCCGGGTGCCCATCGTCGCGGCGGTGTGCGGGTGGTGGGCGGCGGGGGTTCCGTCGCACACCCGCAGCACCAGCTCGTCGAGGGTTTCGCCGTAACGCTGTCCGAACGTGGCCCCCTGGCTCTGACCGTGATCGGAGAGCACGACGATCCGGTACCGCCGCCCTGCCTGCGCTGCGATCGCGGCGAGCAGGCCGATCTCGGCGTCGAGTTTGCGCAGGACGTCGCGGGTCTCCGGGCGGTCGATCCCGGAGTGGTGCGAGACCTCGTCGTAGCCGACCAGGTCGACGTAGACGGGGCTGCGGCCGGCGATCAGGTCGCCGGCGACGGCGGCGACGACGACGTCGGTCTCGACGACCGTGGTGAACGCGCGCACGAGCGGGTAGAGGCCGCCGCGTCGCACCCGCGGGGTGACGTCGGCGAAGCGCTGCCTGCCCGCCTGCACGATCTCGCGGACCACCTCCGCGACCAGCCGGACCGCGGTCCGCACGGCCCCGGCGGGGTCGACGAAGTAGTCGGCGTATCCGATTGCGCCGCCGCCCATCCGGGCGCCGCGCATGCGGCTGACCACCAGCACGTTGTCGTCGGCGCCGCCGGAGAACAGGTTGCCGCGGCTGGCGCCGCCGGTCAGGAGTGCGTCGCGGTCGGCGCGTTCGACCTCGCGGAGCGCGTTGTCGGCGGGGTTGCTGAACACGGCGACGGCGTTCCGGGTCTTGTCGTACCAGCGGAACGCGGGCACGTTGTGGTTGTCGCCGTACAGGATTCCGAGCTGGCTGGCGCCGGTCTGGCTGCTCCAGTCGGTGTGCCACGGCGTCAGGACGTGGGAGCCGTCGTGCACCAGGCCGGCGAGGTTCGGCACCACCCCGTCCCCGATCGCCCGCTGCAGCACGCCGTGACCGAGGCCGTCGATCTGGATGCAGAGCAGCCCGGGACGGCCGTCACCGGCGGTCGCGCCGCGGCGGCGCATG
Source organism: Rhodococcus olei (assembly GCF_039540555.1). Lineage (NCBI taxonomy): Bacteria > Bacillati > Actinomycetota > Actinomycetes > Mycobacteriales > Nocardiaceae > Rhodococcus > Rhodococcus olei. The sequence goes on from NZ_BAABFB010000072.1 coordinate 135,926, forward strand.
CGGGACGTGCTGCGGCGCACCAGCATCAGCCGGTACGTGTCGTCGCGCCGGGCGGCGACGGCGCCGGCGACGCCGGAACCGACGACGGACAGCACGACCGCGAGGAGGAGCACGTCACGAGCCCGTTCGACGGTCGCGAGCGGCACGATCCACACGGTCAGCATCATGATCAGCCAGTTGCCGACGAAGCTGAAGAGGAACAGCAGCGCCGGGCCGGCCCACAGCATCGCCCGCATCAGCAGCGGCCACAGGGTCACCGACAGGAGGCCGAACACGAGCGCGAGCGCCAGCGCGGCGGGGAGGGTGGCCAGCGGGCCAACGCCGGGCATCGCGGTGAGCCGAACACCGGACAGGACGGAGTCGGTGAGGACGAGTGCGAGGGCAGCGATGAGCCACAGCACCGCGAACTCGACGACGAACCGTGCCACGGACCCAAGACGGTGCATCCGGCACCTCCCCTCGACGGCGATCGTAGGGGGCAGGGGCGGTGTTATCGTCGAGGCACGACGATCCCCTCGGGCGGTGGTGACCGACATGGCGGCCGAACACGTCGACGTTCTGATCGTGGGGGCCGGGCTGTCCGGTGTCGGGGCGGCCTGCCACCTGCGGCGGTCCCGGCCGTCGGCGTCGGTGGCGGTGTTCGAGGCCCGCGACGCGCTCGGCGGGACGTGGGATCTGTTCCGGTACCCGGGTGTTCGCTCGGACTCCGACATGTACACCCTCGGTTACGCGTTCCGGCCGTGGACCGGCGGACGGGCGCTCGCGGACGGACCGTCGATCCTCGACTACGTGCGGGCGACGGCCGCCGAGTACGACGTGGAGCGGTGGATCCGGTTCGGGCACAGGGTGACCGGAGCCCGATGGAGCACCCCCGACGCGCGGTGGACGGTCACCGCGGTCCACGACGGCGAGATCGTCGAGATCACGTGCGGGTTCCTGCTGGTCTGCAGCGGCTACTACGACTACGGGGACGGCTACCGGCCCGAGTTCGCCGGGGCGGACGCGTTCTCGGGGCGGATCGTGCACCCGCAGCGGTGGGACGAGAACCTCGACTACGCCGGCAAGCGGGTGGTGGTGATCGGCAGCGGCGCGACGGCGGTGACGCTGGTGCCTGCGATGGCGGAGACCGCCGCGCACGTGACGATGCTGCAACGCTCCCCCAGCTACGTGCTGTCGTTGCCGGGGCGGGAGAAGGCGGCCGAGCGGCTGCGCGGCGTGCTGCCCGCGAGGTGGGTGTACGCCCTGGTGCGGTGGAAGAACGTGCTGAGGATGGCGGCGTTCTTCGAACTGAGCCGGCGGCGGCCGGAGTGGGTGAAGCGGCTGCTGCGCCGGGCGGTTCGGGCGCAGCTCGGTTCCGGGTACGACCTGCGGCACTTCACGCCCCGGTACGACCCGTGGGACCAGCGGATGTGCTTCGTCCCGGACGGCGACCTGTTCGCGGCGATCCGCGCGGGGACGGCCGAGGTCGTCACCGACACCGTCGACTCGTTCACCCCGGGCGGGATCCGGCTCGTTTCGGGCGCCGAGATCCCGGCGGACGTGGTGGTGACCGCGACCGGGCTCGAACTGCTGCCGCTCGGCGGGATCGCGCTGCACGTCGACGGGGCGGCGGTGGAGCTGTCGAAGTCGTTGGCGTACAAGGGAATGATGGTCGACGGCGTTCCGAACCTCGCGTTCTGCATCGGGTACACCAACGCGTCGTGGACCCTCAAGTGCGATCTGACGTGCGACTACGTGTGCCGGCTGCTCGCGTACATGGACGAGCGCGGATACCGGTGGTGCACGCCGCACAACACCGACCCCGCGATGCCCCGGCTGCCGGCGATCGACTTCAGCTCCGGCTACATCCGGCGCGGCATCCACCGGTTCCCCCAGCAGGGTGGGCGACGGCCGTGGCGGCTGCACCAGAACTACCTGCTCGACCTGCTGACGCTGCGGTTCGGTTCGCTGACCGACGGATCGATGGAGTTCTCCCGCGACGGGCGGCGCCCGTGACGGGCGCCGACGGGACGGTGCGGGTCGGCTGGCTCGGGCACGCGACGGTCGCGGTGACGGACGGCGCCACGACGGTGCTGACCGATCCGGTGCTGACGTCGCGGGTCGGTCACCTGCGCCGCCGCCGCGGTCCGGACCCGACGGCGGATCTGCCGCGGCCGGACGTGGTGCTGCTCTCCCACCTGCACGCCGACCACACGCACGTGCCGTCGCTGCGCCTGCTCGGCGCGGTACCGATCGTGGTGCCACGCGGTGCGGTCGGCGCGTTCGGCGGACTGCGCGAGTTCGGGGATCGGGTGATCGAACTGTTGCCCGGCGAGGAGACGGTGGTCGGAACCGTGACCGTTCGGGCGGTTCCGGCCGATCACGACGGCAGACGGTGGCCGCGCGGGCCGCACGGCGCGCCGGCGCTGGGGTACGTCGTCGAGGGTTCCGTCACCACGTACTTCGCGGGCGACACGGCGCTGCATCCGGCGATGGCGGAGTGGGTGCCGCGGTGCGATCTGGCGTTGTTGCCGGTCGGCGGCTGGGGGCCGAGTCTCGGTCCCGGACACATGGATCCGGAGGGGGCGGCGCGGGCCGCCGAACTGGTGTCGGCGGCTGTCTCGGTGCCGGTGCACTTCGGCACGTTGTGGCCGATCGGGCTCGACGCGGTGCGGCCGCGCCGGTTCTTCGGTCCGGGGGGCGAATTCGTGCGTCGTGCGGCGGCGTCGGGCCTGGATGCGGTGGAGTTGTCGCCGGGTGGCCGGCTGCCGCTGCGGTGAACGCGGCCTTACGCCGTCCGGCGTTGACCAATCGTGACCTGGGAGTATCGACGATCGGCTCCTCACCGGCGGGACGTGGTGGGAATATGAGGACAAGTCGGGAACTTTCCTTCGGACACTGCAAGGTGGTACCGCGCATGGACGACACGACCGGCGACTTCGGTGTCGATCTGATCGAGCGGGAGCTCGAGGATCTGCGCGCCGAACTGGACGGCATCGACGAACGCCTGCTCGACGACGTACGCGCGCGGATCGAGGTGTGCGCGCGGATCGCGGTCGTCAAGCAGCGGTACGCGATTCCGGTGATGCAGCCGCAGCGGGTGGGGGCGGTGCACGCACACGCGCGCACCTACGCACTCGACCACCATCTGTCGCCGATGTTCCTGCGCGACCTGTACGACCTGCTGATCGCCGAGACATGCCGGATCGAGGATCGGATCGTCGACGAGGCGTCGAACGGCGGGTCGGACTGAGGAGGTGTGTGGTGCGGACGCTGCTGATCGACAACTACGACTCGTTCACCTACAACCTGTACAGCCTGCTGACAGAGGTGAACGGCCGCACTCCCACGGTGGTCACCAACGACGAGGCGTGGACCTCGCTGAACCTCGCCGACTTCGACAACGTGGTGGTCTCCCCCGGTCCCGGCCGGCCGGACCGGGTGCGTGACTTCGGCATCAGCGCGGAGGCGTTCAAGCAGAGCGGCCTGCCGGTCCTCGGGGTGTGCCTGGGGCATCAGGGGCTGTGTCACCTGTACGGCGGCCGGGTGGTCAGTGCGCCGGAGCCCCGGCACGGCAGGCTCAGCGACGTGCTCCACGACGGCCGCGAGCTGTTCCACGGCATCCCGTCCCCGTTCCGTGCGGTGCGGTACCACTCGCTCGCGGTGGCCGACCTGCCGCCGTCGGTGGAGCCGCGGGCGTGGTCCGACGACGGGGTGTTGATGGCGGTGCGGCACCGCGAACTGCCGATGTGGGGGGTGCAGTTCCACCCGGAGTCGATCTGCACCGACCACGGCCGGGAGCTGCTGGAGAACTTCGCGGCGCTGACCCCGGTGCGGGCCCGGGCGGCGCGCACACCGGCGCCGGAGCGGCCGCGACCGCCGATGCCGGCGCACCGGTACCGGGTCCGCAGCGTCCGCATCGACCGAGCGGTCGACCCGACGGCGGTGTACGAGCGGCTGTTCGCGTCCGGCCCGAACAGTTACTGGCTCGACGGTGCGGCGGCCGCCCACAGCGACGGCCAGTTCTCCGTCATGGGCGACTGCTCGGGGCCCCGCGCCGAGTACGTCACCTACCGGGTGACGGAAACGACCGTGCGGGTTCGTCGTTCGGACGGGTCGACCGAGGAGGTGCGCAGCACGTTGTTCGACTACCTCGACGCCCAGCTGCGGGCGCGGACCGTCGCACCGAGGTCGGACCTGCCGTTCGGGTTCTGCCTCGGTTACGTCGGGTACCTCGGCTACGAGCTCAAGGCCGACACCGGCGGGCAGTTGGCGCACGCGTCCGAACAGGACGACGCCGCGGTCGTGTTCGCGGACCGGGCGCTGGTGATCGACCACGCCGCCGGGTGCTGCCACCTGCTGGCCCTCGACGACGGCACCGACGACGCCGACACGACGGCCTGGTTGCAGCGGACCGCCGAGGCCATCCGGGGGCTCGACGAGGAGGACACCGCGGCAATGCCGTCCGCGCCGCCGCTGGTGCCTGCGGACGCGGACGTGCCGATCATGTTCCGCCACGACCGGGACACGTACCTGCGCCTGATCGAGCTGTCACTCTCGGAGATCCGGTCCGGCGAGTCGTACGAGGTGTGCCTGACGAATGCCGTTCGGGTGCACCGGACCCTCGACCCGCTGGCGGGGTACGCGTGCCTGCGGGAGATCAGCCCGGTGCCGTACGGTGCGCTGCTGCAGTTCACCGGGATGTCGGTGCTGAGCGCCTCACCGGAGTGCTTCCTGAAGGTCGGGGCGGACCAGACGGTGCAGTCGAAGCCGATCAAGGGCACCCGCCCGCGGTCCGGGGACGCGGCAGAGGACGAGGCACTGCGCCGGGACCTGTTGCTCAGCGAGAAGGACCGGGCCGAGAACCTGATGATCGTCGACCTGGTGCGCAACGACCTGTCGCGGGTGTGCGTGCCGGGGTCGGTGCACGTGCCGAGCCTGTTCGACGTCGAGACCTACGCGCCGGTGCACCAGTTGGTGTCGACGGTCCGGGGAACGTTGCGGGAGGGGCTGTCGGCGGTCGACTGTGTGCGCGCGGCCTTCCCCGGCGGGTCGATGACCGGTGCGCCGAAGGTGCGGACGATGGAGATCATCGACAAGCTCGAGGCCGGGCCCCGCGGCGTGTACTCCGGTGCGATCGGCTACTTCTCGCTGACGGGGACCGCGGACTTCTCGATCGTGATCCGGACGATGGTCGCGGCGGGAGACGAGGTGACGTTCGGGGTCGGCGGCGCGATCGTCGCGCTGTCGGATCCCGACGAGGAGTTCGAGGAGACCATGGTCAAGGCGCTGTCGATGCGGCGCTGCCTGTCCGTCGCGAGCGAACCGCCCGAGGGGCCGTGAGCACGGCCGCCGCCACGACACCGCGGTCCGTGGTCGTGGCCGGGGGCGAGGGTGCGGTCGGGTCGATGCTGGCCGACCTGTGGGCGGGGGCCGATGCGTCGGTGCTGCGCCCGGACGTGGCCGCCGGGCCGGGCTGCGACATCCGGTCTCCGGGGACGCGGCTGCGGGCCGACATCGGGTCCGCGGACGTCGTGGTGCTGGCGGTACCGGAGGAGGTGGCGCTCACCGCGGTCGGGGCGGTGGGACCGCTCCTGCGGCCCGGTGCGGTGCTGGTCGAGACGTTGTCGGTGAAGTCGCGGTTCGCCGCCGCGGTGGCGGCGTCCGAACTCGCCGCGGAGGTGGTCGGGGTGAACCCGATGTTCGCGCCGTCGCTGGGGCTGCCGGGGCGGGCGGTCGCGGTCGTGGTGCACCGCGGCGGCCCGGCGGTGGACCGGATCGTCGCCGACCTGACCGGGTGGGGCGCCCGGGTGCAGGTGACGACCGCGGACCGGCACGACCGGTGGTGTGCGGCGATGCAGGCACTGACCCATGCGGCGGTGCTGTCGTTCGGCCTGGCGCTCGCCGACCTCGATGTCGACGCGGCCGAGACGGAGTCGTTGGCACCGCCGCCGCACACCGTGCTGTCGGCGCTGCTCGCGCGGATCACCGGTGGCTCACCCGAGGTGTACCGGGACGTTCAGGTCGCGAACCCGTATGCGGCACCGGCCCGGGAGGCGTTGGCGCGGGCGATGGCCCGGCTGGCGGACGTCTGCGGCACCGGGACCGAGGCCGAGTTCGCGGCGCTGCTGGCGGACGCCGCCGCCCCGCTGGGCGACCGCTGGTCCGGATACGCGGTCCGGTGCGCGGAGCTGTTCGAGGGGCTGGACCGATGACCGGTCGGCTCCCCGACTACGACCCCGCCGATCCGGTCGAGACGGCGGTGATCCGCGGGCTGGTGCGCAGCTGGCCGCGGCGGGCGACGGTGCGGCGCTCCGAACCGCAACTCGACGGCCCGACGATGGACGAGCTGTTCGATCCGGCGCGCGCCGACTATCCGCTCACGCTGGTGCCGTTCGCGGGCCACCCCGGGTACGAGCGTCTCGACGGGCCGACCCGTGCCCGGATCGGCGCGTGGGCGTGGATCGCCTACAACAAGAACGTCATGGACGTCGAGCAGTACGTGGTGACACCGGGTTTCGGACTGCTGTTCCGGGACGCCTTCGGGACCGGGTTCTCGGACGTCGCCCGCGCCTCCGTCGTGCAGGCGATGGTCGACGAGGAGTACCACACGCTGATGCACCTGAACGCGTCCGCGTTGACCCGGCGCCGGCGGGGTCGGCCGCTGGCCGACGCGACGCTGCCGGAGGCACACGCGGTGCGCAGGCACCGGGAGGCCGTGGCGGCGGCTCCCGACGTGCGCACGGCGGCCTTGACGACGCTGGCGTGTGCGACCGTCGCGGAAACCTCCATCGGCGACTACCTGTCGTTGATCGCCGACGACGAGACGATCCAGCCGGTCAACCGGGCGACGGTCGTGCTGCACCGGCGGGACGAGTGTGCCCACGCGTCGGTGGCCACCGAGATGATCGCGCTCGTGCACGACAAGCTGGACGCGCGCGACCGGGCGGTCCTCGTGGCGGCGCTGCGCGACGGCGTCGACGCCTTCACGACCACCGATCTGTCGGTGTGGGCCGCGATCCTGGACGCGGAGGGCGTGGCGGGCGCGGAGGCGCTGCTGCGTGACGTCGCCGACGACCCGGACCGCCGTCGGATCATGCAGGACTGCAGTGCGGTCGACCGGATGCTCGAGCGGCTCGGTGAGTGAGTAGCCGCGGGTCACGGCACCAGCGGCCCGCGACAACGCCAGTCGCACCGCATCGTCGGAGCGACTGGCTCCGAGACGATCGTCGACTTCCCGCCACTGTCAACATACAACGCCACCGGGGCCTTGCGGCAAGGCCCCGGTGGCGTTGCAGAATCTCCCGCCAGGACCTGCCGATCGCAGGGATGTCGTTGTCGAATGGGGGTTTTCGTGATCGACGTGATCGTCGCCGGCGGCGGGCCGACCGGTGTGATGCTGGCCGCCGAACTGCGGCTGCACGGGGTGCGGGTGGTCGTGCTGGAGAAGGAGGCGGAGCCGGCCGCGTTTGTTCGCGCGCTCGGCCTGCACGTGCGCAGCATCGAGGTGCTGGACCAGCGCGGTCTGCTGGATCGGTTCCTCGCGCACGGTCGGCAGTACCCGCTGGGCGGCTTCTTCGCGGGTATCGACCAGCCCGCACCCGACCGGATCGACACCGCACACCCGTACGTCCTCGGCATCCGGCAACCCGTCACCGATCGCCTGCTGGCCGACCATGCCGCCGAGCTCGGCGCCGAGATCAGGCGTGGCCGTGAGCTGGTCGGGCTGAGTCAGGACGACGACGGGGTGACCGCCGAGCTGGCCGACGGCACCCGGCTGCGCTCGCGGTGGCTCGTCGGCTGCGACGGCGGTCGCAGCACGGTCCGGACGCTGCTCGGTGTCGGCTTTCCGGGCGAGCCGTCCCGGGTCGAGACGCTGCTGGGCGAGATGGAGGTGGCCGCGCCGCCGGAGACCGTCGCCGCGGTGGTGGCCCGGGTCCGTGAGACCCAGAAGAGGTTCGGCCTCGCGGACTTCGGGAACGGGGTCCACCGCGTCATCGTGCCCGCCGAGGGAGTGACCGAGGACCGCTCGGCCCCGCCGACCCTCGAGGAGTTCCGGCAGCAGCTGCGGGCGATCGCCGGCACCGACTTCGGTGTGCACTCACCGCGCTGGCTGTCCCGCTTCGGCGACGCCACCCGGCAGGCCGAGCGCTACCGGGTCGGGCGGGTGCTGCTGGCCGGCGACGCGGCGCACATCCACCCGCCGACCGGCGGGCAGGGGCTCAACCTCGGCATCCAGGACGCGTTCAACCTCGGCTGGAAACTGGCCGCCGAGGTGGCCGGGTGGGCGCCGGACGGACTCCTCGACAGCTACCACGCCGAACGGCACCCGGTGGCCGCCGACGTGCTGAACAACACCCGCGCGCAGATGGAGCTGATGTCGACCGAGCCCGGACCGCGCGCGGTGCGCCGGCTGCTGACCGAGCTGATGGGCTTCGAGGACGTCAACCGGTACCTGATCGAGAAGATCACGGCGATCGGGGTCCGCTACGACTTCGGTGCCGGGCACGAACTGCTCGGCCGTCGGCTGCGGGACGTCGGGCTCCGGCGCGGACGCCTGTACGCGCTGATGCACGGCGGCCGCGGGCTGCTCCTCGACCAGACCGGCCGGCTGTCGGTGGCCGGATGGGCGGACCGGGTCGACCACGTCGTCGACGTCAGCGACGAACTGGACGTGCCCGCGGTGCTGCTGCGACCGGACGGACACGTGGCGTGGGTCGGTGACGACCAGCGGGATCTCCTGGGCCGGCTGCCGACCTGGTTCGGCGCCGCGGCCGCCTGAGCGTGCGGCCCTGGCCCGATCGGGCCGGCCTGCCCGTCAGGGCCCCAGCGCGGCGTTGTGCGGCGTGAGCAGCGCCCCGAGGAGATGGTGGCCGTCGGCGGAGTCCAGGGGGATGACGCCGCCGACCGGCGCGACGGCCGGGTGCGTCCGGGTGGTCGGGGCGCCGGTCAGCATCCAGGACAGCGTGTTCTCGTCGTGGCGGGGCCGGAACTGGATGCCGTCGACATCGGGGTTGGCGGCGAGGATCGCCGCCGCCCACCGCCGGGTGTGCAGGTACCCGGACGGGTCGCACTTGGTCAGCCACACCTCGGCGTTGAGGCGGGCGGTGCCGGTGCCGGTCAGGTCGACCACGCGCACGTCGCGGGTGGTGCGCAGCTCGCTGAGGACGCGTCCGGCGATCTGGGCGCGCGGGATCAGTCGGGGCGACTGGTTCACGGGCAGGTTGCGGCACAGGGTTTCGGCGACCGCGGCGGCGGGGCTGTCCCCGATGTACAGGTACGCGAAGGAGCCGTCGAGGCTGTCGAACCGGCCGCCCAGCCGGGGGCGCGGTCGTGGTGTCGGGTTCAGGTCGCTCGCGCCGCGTTCGGCGCTGTGGATCCGCCAGATCGAGGTGTCGGCGGCGACGGTCGTGACGAGCGCAGCGGGCAGCGGCGCGGGTGGGTCCGGGTAGTGCACCGGCCGCTCAGTCCGCGACCAGGTCGTCGGCCATGTCCCGCAGATCCTGATCGTGACCGCCGGCCGCGGCCAGCTCGGCGGGCGACCGGGGGTCGTCGGCGAACGCCGTCGGGCTCAGCCACCACGACGCGACACCCCACGGGTCGTCCTTGGCGCCGAGCCGGCGGTTGATCTCGGCGACGATCGGCCGCACCTGCCTGCGGGCCGGGTCGAACTGGAACGCCGGGTAGAGCTTGTGGCCGGAGACGGGCAGCGCGACGACGGTGCCCGACGCGCCCAGCCGGCTCGCGGTGTTGCGGCTGGTGGCGGCCCTGCCGAGGACGCGGCTCACGGCGGTGGAGTCGAGCATCTCGTGGTCGTCGACGATCGCGCCGATCGCGTCGGTGACGATGCGGGTGCGGGCGACGGCCGCGGCGGCGGGGTTGGTGACGGCGCGTTCGTGCTGGAGGGCCAGGGTGGGGCTCATCGCGAGCAGCGCGGTGACGTCGTCGCGGACCGGACGCAGGTTCGGCCGCCGCGAGATCTCCTCGGCGACGAGGTCGACGAGGTCCTGGTCGGACAGGGCGTGGATGGAGTCGCGGGCGCGGTCTCGGTTGGCGAGCATGACCACCTCCTGGTGTGCCACCAGTGTACCGCGTACCGCACGTGTCGCGAGCGGTGGTCGGTGTCGGCCCGCACCCGCGAGGTCGTCGCGGGCGCGGCACGACTCCTCGCCGCTACCCCCGGTGGGCGGTCAGGTACTCGTCGAGGACGGGGCCGACGACGGCGAGGACGTCGGGTTCGATCATCTGGTTGTGTTCGCAGTCCACCTCGACCTCGCGGATGCCGCCGGTGACGGCGTCCCGCCACTCCTGCGGCGAGTGGTCGCCGTCGGCCGACCGGGCGGCGCGGAAGAACAGCATGTCGCCGTCGAACACGTCGGGGGTGAAGCTGCGCATGATCCGGGCCGAATCGGTGAAGCCGGCGTTGATCCGCTGCAGGTGGTCGGCGGTCAGGCCGGTGCTCTGCCCGAAGGACTCGTCGAGCAGCTCGACGGCCCGCTCGTACGTCAGGGCGGCGCCGTTCGCATCCGGCAGGTCGAGACCGAGACCGTGCAGCAACTCCCCGACGGTCAGGCTGTCGGGGGTGTCCTCGTCGAACCCGACGTAGCTGTCCATGATCGCCAGCGTCGCGACCTGCTCGCCGCGGGCGCGCAGTTCCACCGCGATCGCGTGGGCGAGGACGCCGCCGAGCGACCAGCCGAGCAGGTGGTACGGGCCGTGCGCCTGCACCGCGACCATTTCCTGCACGTAACGGTGCGCGAGTTCCCGAACCGACGTGAAGTGCGGTCCGCCGCTGATGACGGGCAGCTGCAGACCGTACGCGGGACGGTCGCCGGACAGATGCCGGATCAGGCCGGCGTAGCCCCACGACAGCCCGATCCCGGGGTGGATGCAGAACAGCGGCGACTTGCTGCCCTGGGTGCGCAGCGGGATCACGACACTCAGCGCCTCGTCCACCGGCGCCGCCCGACCGGGCTCGTCGAGGGCGAGGGCGATGCCCCGCGGCGTCGGATCCAGGAACACCGCCTGCAGCGGCAGCCGCAACCCGAGCCGGGACTGGATCTCGGCGACCAGCTGCGTCGCGACGATGGAGTTTCCGCCGAGATCGAAGAAGCTGTCCGCGACGCCGACCCGGTCCACGCCGAGCACCCGTTCGAACACGTCCGTGACGGTGCGTTCGGTCGCGGTCCGCGGCGGCTGGTACAGGTCGGCGCGGGACCCGAACTCCGGTGCGGGCAGGGCCCGGCGGTCGAGCTTGCCGACCGGGGTCATCGGCACCCGGTCCAGGACCGTCACCGCCGCGGGCACCATGTGTGCCGGCAGCCGGGCGGCGGCGTAGGCGCGGATCTCCCCCGGATCCGGGCTGATCCCGTCGGTGCCGACCACGTAGGCGGCGAGCATCGTCGCCCCGGACGGCGCGGTGTAGCCGATCGTCGCGGCGAACGTGATCGCCGGGTGCCCGGCGAGGACGGTGTCGATCTCGCCGAGCTCGATGCGGAACCCGCGGACCTTGACCTGGAAGTCGCTGCGGCCCAGGTACTCCACGACGTATCTCGTCGCCTCGCCGTCCCCGGCCGCCCTCGGACCGTCGCCGTGGGGCATCCGCCACCGCACGATGTCGCCGGTGCGGTACATCGTGGCGCCGGGATCGCCGAACGGGTTGGCGACGAACCGGCCGGCGGTCAGGCCCGGGCGGTGGTGGTAGCCGCGGGCCAGGCCCGGCCCGGAGATGTACAGCTCGCCGGGAACGCCGACCGGGACCGGCTGCAGGCGGGTGTCGAGGATCATCTCCTCGAACCCGGTCGCCGGGCGGCCGATGTTGACGACCTCGCCGGCGCTCATCGCGTCGCTGACGCTGGCCTGGATGGTCGTCTCGGTGGGGCCGTAGCCGTTGAACATCCGACGGCCCGGCTCCCCGGAACTCGGGGATTTCGGCGCAGCCCACTTGGCGACCAGTTCGGGCGGGCAGGCCTCACCCGCGACCGCGAGGACCTTCAGCTGCCCGAGCCCGACGTCCTCCATCGACGACAACGCGGTCGGGGTGATGAACGCGTGGGTGACGCCCTCGCGGCGGAGCAGGTCGGCGAGCTCGGTGCCGCCGAAGACGGTCGGCGGGACGATCACGACGCGGGCGCCGGCGCTGAAGGCCATCATCAGCTCGAACACCGATGCGTCGAAGCTCGGCGACGCCAGGTGCGAGACCCGAGACTGCGGCACCACCTTGAAGCGGTCGTGTTCCTCGGCGGTGAGGTTCGCGATGCCCCGGTGGGTGACGATGACACCCTTCGGCAGGCCGGTGGAGCCCGACGTGTAGATCAGGTACGCCGGGTGCGCCAGGTGCAGCGGGGTGGCGCGGTCGGCGTCGGTGACGGGTGCGGCGGAGATCGACGCCAGCTCGCGGTCGACGTCCTCGTCGAGGACCAGCCACGGCACCGTGTCCGGGAGCCGGTCGCGCCGGCCGGGGACGGTCAGGCCGAGGATCGCGGCGGAGTCACGCAGCATGTACTCGATGCGCTCGCTCGGGTAGGTCGGGTCGACGGGCACGAACCCGGCGCCCGCCTTCGCGACCGCCCAGATCGCGGTGATCTCCTCCAGGGAGCGGGACAGGCCGAGCGCGACGAACGTCTCCGGTCCGACTCCGCGGGCGATCAGGGCGCGCGCCAGACGATTCGAGCGGTCGTCGAGTTCGCGGTAGCTGACCCGGCGGCCCTCGAACGTCATCGCGACCGCGTCCGGCTCGATCCGGGCCGCGTCCGAGAGCAGGTCCGGCCACAGCCGCGGCGTCCGGCCGGCACGGCCGTGGGCGGGTGCGTACTCGGCGAGTTCGGTGGCGCCGAGGATGCCGACGTCGCCGACCGCCCCGGCCGGGTCGGTGGTGACCGCACGCAGGATCCGGAGGAACCGGTCGGCGAGTGCGCGGATCGTCGGCGGGTCGAACAGGTCGGTGGCGAAGTCGAACGCGGCGGTCATCCCGGCCGGATTCCGGTCCTCGTCGAAGCGTTCGGCGAGGATCAGCTCCAGGTCCTCCTTCGCCACGCGCGTCGACAGGTCCAGCGCCTCCGCGGTCAGGCCGGGCAGGTCCAGTCGCGGCGACTCGGTGTTCTGGAATTCGAGGGACACCTGGAACAGCGGCGAGTACGCCGTCGACCGCGGCGGGTTGATCTTCTCGACGAGCAGTTCGAACGGCAGGTCCGCGTGCGCGAACGCGTCCAGGTCGAAATCGCGGACGTCGCGGAGCAGTTCGGTGAACGACGCCGACGCGTCGATCCGGGTGCGCAGCACCAGGGTGCCGACGAACATGCCGATCATCTCGTCGAGCGCGGCGTCGCCGCGGCCCGCGATCGGGGTCCCGATCGCGATGTCGTCGGTGTCGCCGAGCCGCGCCAGCATCAACGCGTACGCGGCGTGCACGGCCATGAAGACGGTGGCGCCCTGGCCGCGGGCCAGCTCGGTGAGGGCGCGATGCACGTCGGCGGGGACGGTGAACTCGACCCGATCGCCGCGCATCGTCTGCTGCAGCGGCCGCGGCCGGTCGGTGGGCAGCGCGATCACGTCCGGCAGCCCGTCGAGGGCGTCATGCCAGAACCGCCACTGCCGGTTGATCAGGGACCGTTCGTCGTCCTCGGAGCCGAGCACCCGATGCTGCCACAGGGTGAAGTCCGCGTACTGGGCGGGCAGCGGGCTCCACCGCGGTGCGTCGCCGGCACTGCGCGCCGCGTACGCGGTCATCACGTCGCGGGCCAGTGTCGCGAGCGAGAAGCCGTCCGCGCAGATGTGGTGCACCACCATCACGAGTGCGTGCTCGCGCGGCGCGACGCGGTACACCGCGGCCCGGATCGGTGCTCCGGCGGTGACGTCGAAACCGCGGGAGGCGAATTCGGCGATCCGCGGGGACAGTTCGCGTTCGGGCACCTCGACCTCGGAGAAGTCGGCCAGGGCGTCGGCGGTCGGCAGGATCTGCTGCGTCGGCTGACCGTCGACGACCGGGAACGCGGTCCGCAGCGACTCGTGCCGGTCGAGGACGTCGGCGACGGCGGCGTGCAGCGCGGTCACGTCGAGGTCGCCGGTCAACCGCACCGCCAGCGGGATGTTGTAGGCCGGCGAGGTGGTGTCGAACTGGTTGAGGAACCACATCCGCTGCTGCGCGAGCGAGATCGGGACGCGGTCCGGTCGCGGCCCGGCCGTCAGCGCCGGCCGGTCGTGGTCGCGCCCGCTCGCGTCGACCCAGCGCGCGAGGGACCGGGCCGTCGGCGCCTCGAACAGGGCACGCACCCCGACGGTGACGCCGAGGGCGGACGCCAGCCGGGCGGTGACCCGCGTCGCGATCAGGGAGTTGCCTCCGATGTCGAAGAAGTCGTCCAGGGCGCCGACCCGCTCGACCCCGAGGACCTCGGCGAAGACCGCCGCGACCGCCCGTTCGAGCGCGGTGGCCGGCGGCGTGTACTCGCCGGCGGGGGCGGTGAACGCCGGCTCCGGCAGCGCGGCGCGGTCCAGCTTGCCGACCGGGGTCAGCGGGATCTCGTCGAGGATGGTGATGCTGGTCGGGACCATGTGGCCGGGCAGCCGGTGCGCCAGCGCCGTCGTCAGTTCGGCCGCGTCGACCCGGTGCGCGGTCGCGGGCAGCACGTAACTGGCGAGCGCGGTGTCCCCGGACGGGCCGGCGACGGCGACCGTGACGGCGAACCCGACCCCGGGCTGCGCCATGATCGCGGTGTCGATCTCGCCGAGCTCGATGCGGAAGCCGCGGATCTTGACCTGGAAGTCGCTGCGCCCGAGGTACTCGAGTGCGTAGTCGCCGGTGTCGGCGGTGCGCGTCCACCGGACGACGTCGCCGGTGCGGTACATCCGCTCCCCCGGCGCGTACGGGTTCGCGACGAACCGGCTCGCGGTGAAGCCGGGACGGTTGTGGTAGCCGCGGGCCAGGCCGACGCCGCAGATGTACAGCTCGCCGGGTGCGCCGACCGGTACCGGCTGCAGGTGCGAGCCGAGGACCAGCTCCTGGACGCCGCGGATCGGGCCGCCGAGGGTGATCGGCAGGTCCGGGTTCATCGGCGCGCTGATGTTCGACATCACCGTCGTCTCGGTCGGGCCGTACGCGTTGTGCAGCAGCCTCCCCCCGCCTCGGGTGCTCGGGAGGGTCGGTGCGGCCCAGCGGGTCACCAGTTCCGGCGGGCACGCCTCGCCGCCGAACACGACGTGCGCGAACTCGTCGAGCCCGTCCGGGTCGACGGTCGCCAGCGCCGCCGTCGTCACGAACGCGTGGGTGACGTGTTCGGACTTGATCAGCTGCGCGAGTTCGGAGCCGCCGTACACGGTCGGCGGCGCGATCACCATCGTCGCGCCGGCACCGAACGCCTGCAGGTATTCGAACACCGACCCGTCGAAGCTCGGGGTGGAGAAGTGCAGGGTCCGGGAGCCGGGCGCCGCGCCGAACCGGGCGATCTGGTCGTGGGCGAAGTTGTCGAGGCCGGTGTGGGTGACGACGACGCCCTTCGGGGTGCCGGTCGATCCGGACGTGTACACCAGGTACGCGGCGTTCGTCAGCGCGATCGGGGCGACCCGGTCGGCGTCGGTGATCGGCGCGGCGGAGCGGGTGGCGCACCGCTCCGCGAACGCCGGGGCGTCCAGGTAGAGCCACGGCACCGAATCGGGCAACCGGCCGCGGTGCGCGGTGAGCGCGAGCCCGACGGTGGCACCGGAATCGGTGAGCATGTGCGTGATCCGCTCCGGCGGGTAGTTCGGGTCGACGGGCACGAACGCCGCCCCGGTCTTCGCGACCGCCCACATGCACAGCACCGAGGAGATCGAGCGGGCGATGCCCAGGGCGACGAACGACTCCGGTCCGGCACCGAGCGCGATCAGCACCCGCGCCAACTGGTTCGAGCGTTCGTCGAGTTCCCGGTAGGTGACCGTGACGCCGTCGGCGGTCAACGCGATCGCATCGGGGTCGAGCGCGGCCGCGTCGGTGAGGATCTGCGGCAGGATGCGCTCGGACGCGCCCGCGGTGCCTGCGACGGGCAGCAGGTCGGCGCGTTCGACGGCGTCGAGGGCGTGGGCCTGCGACACCCGGACGTCGGGTCGGTCGGCGAACAGTGCCAGCACCCGCTGCACCCGGTCCGCGATCCGCGCCACCTCGCCGCGCCCGAACGCGTCCGAGAACTCGAACTTCAGGTGCAGCCGGTCGCTTTCGGAGGCGACCAGGGCGAGCGGGTAGTGCGCCGAGTCGCGGCCGCCGATCCCGGCGACGCGCAGCCCGGCGATGTCGGTGTCCTCGGTGAGCCCGGCCCGGTCGATCGGGTACGACTCGAACACGGTCAGCGTGTCGAACACCGACCCCGGCCCGGCGGCCTTCTGGATCGCGGGCAGGCCGAGCAGGTGGTGATCGAGCAGGGTGGCCTGGTCCGCCTGCAGACGGTCGAGGAGTCCACCGAGGGTCAGGTGCGGGTCGAGGGTGACGCGCACCGGGATGGTGGTGATGAACAGGCCGACCATCGACTCGATGCCGGGGATCTGCGGCGGCCGTCCGGAGACGGTGGCGCCGAACACGACGTCGTCCCGGCCGGTCAGCGCGCCGAGCACGACACCCCAGGCGGCCTGCACGACGGTGTTGACGGTGATCCCGCGCCCGCGGGCGAGCTCACGCAGCCGGGCGGAGTCGTCGACGCCGAGATCCACCCCGTACTCGCGGGACCCCGCTGGAGCAGGCTGCCCGGGCTCGGCCGGAACGAGCAGCGTCGGGTCGGTCAGGTCGCCGAGGGTCTCGCGCCACACGGACGCCGACGCGCTCAGGTCCCGGCCGGCGAGCCACCGCAGGTAGTCGCGGTACGAGCGCACCCGCGGCAGATTCGACGCGTCACCGTCGGTGGCGTACAGCGTGAGCAGGTCCCGCACGATCAGCGGCATCGACCAGCCGTCGAGGAGGATGTGGTGGTTGGTCAGGACCAGCCGGTACTCCCCCGGTGCCATCGTCACCAGCAGCATCCGCAGCAGCGGCGGCACGGTCATGTCGAATCCGGCGGTCCGGTCGGCGTCGAGGATCGCGCCGAACTCGGCGTCCGCGGCGTCGCGGTCGAGCGCGGACAGGTCCGCGTGCGTCCACGGCAACCGCGCATGCGCGGGAACGACCTGCACCGCACCGTGGTCGCCGTCCTGCGTGAACGCGGCCCGCAGGTTCGGGTGCCGGTCGAGCAGGGCCTGCCCGGCGCGCCGCAGCCGGTCCGGGTCGACGATGCCGCTCAGGTCGATCGTCAACTGCACGACGTACGGGTCGACGGTGTGCTCGGTGAGCCGGGTGTGGAACAGCAGCCCGGACTGCAGCGGCCCGAGCGACCAGATCTCGGACAGGTCCGGGTAGCGGGTCTCGAGCCGGTCGATCGCGGGCTGGTCGAGGTCGACGAGGTCCACGTCGGACGGGGTCAGACCACCGGAGTCGGGATCGGCGGCGTGCCGCGCGACCGCGGTCAGTGCCTCGACCCACAGGTCGGCGAGCAGGGTGACCTCCTCCGCCGACAGCACCCCGGCCGGGAAGTCCCAGGTGGCGCGCAGGCGCGGGCCGTCGGGGCCCGCGAGGGTGACGGCGTTGACGTCGAGGACCGACGCGACCGGCAGGTCGGGGCCGGGAGTGTCGTCGAGGTCGACGTCGGTGACGGGCATCCAGCCGGCGTCGTCCGGGAGCGGCCGGCCACCCGCGAGGCGGCCGAGGTAGTTGAAGCTGACCTGCGGGGTGCGGGTGCCTGCCAGTGCCGAGTCGCCGGCGGCCGGATAGCGCAGCAGGCCGAACCCGATGCCGTGGCCGGGAACGGCGAGCAGTTGTTCCTTGACGGCCTTGATCGCGGCGCCGGCGGCGGGTCCCGCGTCGAACGCCTCGTCGAGGTCGATTCCGGTCAGGTCGAGGCGGACGGGATGGATCGTCGTGAACCAGCCGACGGTGCGGGCCAGGTCCGCGCCGGCCACCGCCTGCTCCTCGCGGCCGTGGCCCTCGAGGGAGACCAGCGCGTCGGTGTGGGTCTCGCCGCGGTCGGCGCGCCACCGGGTCAGGGCGAGCGCCAATCCGGCCAGCAGTCCGTCGCCGACACCGCCGCGGAACGACTCCGGTACCGCGGTCAGCAGCGACTCGGTGACGTCGGGCGGCACCTCGACGCGGACCCGCCGGGTCGTGCCGGCCACGTCGACGTCCAGGTCGAGGGGGCGGGACCCGAGCACCGGGTCGGGCCCGGCGAGAACGCCACGCCAGTAGTCGATCTCGTCGCTGCGGTCGATGTCGGCGAGCGCGTGCGCCCAGCGGCGCACCGACGTGCCGACCCCCGGCAGGTCGAGGTCGGCGGCAGCGTCGGTGGCCGCCGCCTCCGTGAGCCGCGCCCACGCGATCGCCAGATCCGGCACCAGCACCCGCCACGACACGCCGTCGACGGCGATGTGGTGCACGACCAGCAGCAGTCGGCCGGGACCGGCGGGCGGTTCGAACCACACCGCCTGCAGCATGATTCCGGCGTCGGGGCGGAGCCGGCCGGCGGCGTCGGCGAGGGCCTCGGACGCGCGCCGCTCGAACTCCGGGCCGGTGACCGAGGCGACCGGGATCCGGGTCAGCAGCGCGGCCGGGTCGACGGTCCCCGGTGCGGCCACCGTCACCGTCGCGGTGTCGCGGTCCAGGCGGGCGCGCAGCATGTCGTGCCGGTCCAGGACCGCGCCGAGGGTGCGTTCGAGCCGGTCGCGGTCGGCGCCGGCGGGCAGGGTCAGCAGCGCGGTCTGCGTGTAGCGGCCCAGGTCCCCGTCGCCGGCGCGGTCGAGCAGCCAGCGCACGATCGGGGTGGCCGGGAACTCGCCGACGCCGCCGCCCGGCAACTCCTCGAGAACCGGCCCGGTGTCGGTGGTGTGTTCGGCGACCGTCGCGAGCGCGGCGACGGTCTTGTGTTCGAACACCTGCCGCGGCGTGAGCAGCAGACCGGCGTCCTTGGCGCGGGCGACGAGCTGGATCGACATGATGCTGTCGCCGCCGAGCGCGAAGAACGCGTCGTCGACGCCGACCTGGTCGACGCCGAGCACCTCGGCGAACAGGGCGGCGAGCGTCGCCTCGGCCTCGGACGCCGGGGCGCGCCCGGCTCCCGCGAATTCCCCGAAGTCCGGTTCCGGCAACGCCTTCCGGTCGAGTTTGCCGTTCGCGGTCAGCGGCAGCCGGTCCAGTTCGACGAACGCGGCAGGCACCATGTGCGAGGCCAGGTCCGCGGCGAGGTGCTCGCGCAGCCCGACGCGGTCGAGCGCGGCACCCGGTTCGGGGACCACGTACCCGACCAGGCGGGTGCGGCCGGCGCCGTCGTCGTGGACGGCCGCGACCGCGGCCGCGACCCCCGGGAACCGCAGTGCGGCGGCCTCGATCTCGCCGAGTTCGATCCGGAAGCCGCGGATCTTGACCTGCATGTCGCTGCGGCCCAGGTATTCGAGCTGTCCGCGGTGGTTCCAGCGGGCCAGGTCGCCGGTGCGGTACATCCGCGCGCCGGGGACGCCGGACGGGTCGGCGACGAACCGGGCCGCGGTCAGGTCGGGCCGGCCCAGGTAGCCGCGGGTGACCTGGTCGCCGCTGACGTACATCTCGCCGACCACGCCGGGCGGAACCGGGCGCAGGCGCCGGTCCAGGATCGTCACCCGCAACGCGGGGATCGCCCGGCCGACGATGCTCGCCGACGACGACGCCGCGAGTTCCGCGGTGAGCGGCAGCCGGGTGACGTGCACCGTCGTCTCGGTGATGCCGTACATGTTCACCAGTTCCGGCGCCTGCGAGTCGTGCCGCGCGTACCACCGGCCGAGCTGCGCGAAGTCCAGGGCCTCGCCGCCGAAGATCACATACCGCAGCGCGGTGAGCAGGTCGGCGCCGCCCGCCGCCCGGTCCGCCTCCGCGAGCTGGTAGAACGCGGTCGGGGTCTGGTTGAGGACGGTGACCCGTTCCCGTTCGAGCAGGTCGAGGAACTGCTCCGGGGAGCGGGCGGTGTCGTGGTCGACGACGACGAGCCGGCCGCCGTGCAGCAGCGGACCCCACAGTTCCCACACCGAGAAGTCGAACGCGTACGAGTGGAACATCGTCCACACGTCCGCGGACCCGAAATCGAAGGTGTCGCGGGTGTTCTCGAACAGCGTCATCACGTTGCGGTGGCCCACGAGGACGCCCTTGGGGCGGCCGGTGGAGCCGGAGGTGTAGATGACGTACGCGGTCGCGGCCGGGGTCAGCGGTGCGGTCCGGTCGGCGTCGGTGACTTGTGCGGGTGACGCGGCCGCGAGTCGTGCGCCGACGTCCGGGTCGTCGAGCAGGACGGTCGGCACGTCGCTGTCGGGGACCCGGTCGACGTCGGAGGCGACCGAGAGGGTGCACACCGGCCCGGCGTCGGCGAGCATGAACGCCAACCGGTCCGGCGGGTAGCTGACGTCGAGGGGCAGGTAGCCGGCGCCGGACTCGACCACCGCGAGCAGCGCCACCACCAGGTCGATGCCGCGTGGGAGCGCCACCGCCACCAGGGTTTCCGGCCCGGCGCCGAGGTCGATCAGCACGCGGGCGAGGCGGTTCGCGCGCGCGGCGAGATCCGCGTACGAGACGGTGTCCTCGCCGAACGTCACGGCGGGCGCGTCCGGGGTGGCGGCCGCGGCCGCGGCGAACGCGTCGGCGAGGGTGATCGCCGGGGCGCTCCTGCCGGGCAGGTTCCACTCGGTCACCATCGCGTCGCGTTCGGTGTCCGTGCACAGGTCGAGGTCGCCGACCGGACGATCCGGGTGCCTGTTGACGTCCGTCAACAGGCGGCCGAAGCGGTCCGCGATCGTGGCCGCGGTCCGGGCGTCGAAGACGTCGGTCGCGTAGGTCAGGGCGCCGGTCATCCCGGCGGGGCTGCCGTCCGCGGCGAACGACTCGGCCAGGGTCAGCTGCAGGTCGAACTTCGCGACCGGCAGGTCCGGCTCGACCGCCGTGACCGTCAGCCCGGGCAGCGCGAACGACGGCAGTTCGTTGTTCTGGAACTCGATCAGCACCTGGAACAGCGGCGTGTGGCTGGTGGAGCGGTCCGGGGCGAGCTCGTCGACCAGCACCTCGAACGGCAGGTCGGTGTTCTCGAACGCGGCGACGTCGCGGGCCCGCAGGTCCCCGACCAGGTCCCGGAACGACTGCTCCGGCGGCACCGGGCTGCGCAGCACGAGTGTGCCGACGAACATGCCGACCATCTCGTCGAGCGCCGCGTCTCCGCGGCCGGCGACCGGGGTGCCGATCGCGAGATCGTCGGTGCCGGTGAGCTTCGCCAGCAGCACCGCCAGCGCGGCGTGCATCGTCATGAACATCGTCGCCCCGCGGGTGTGCGCGATCTCGGTGAGGGCGCGATGGGTGCCTGCGTCGATGCGCAGCGGGACGCGGTCGCCGCGCATCGTGCGTGCGACGGGCCGCGGCCGGTCGGTGGGCAGCGCCAGCACCTCCGGCAGACCGGCGAGTTCCCGGGTCCAGAACGCGAGTTCGGTCGCGTGCCGCGACGACGGGTCGGCGGCGTCGCCGAGCAGGTCCCGCTGCCACAGCGCGAAGTCGGCGAACTGCACGTCCAGGGGGTCGCGCACCGCGGCGTCCCCGCCGACCCGCGCCTGGTAGGCCACCATCACGTCCCGGGCCAGCGGGGCCATCGAGAAGCCGTCCGCACAGATGTGGTGCACGACGATCGCGAGTACGTGGTCGTCGGGCGCGAGGCGCAGCAGGGCGACCCGGACCGGGACCGCGGCGGTGACGTCGAAGCCGGTCCCCACGAACTCCGCCAGGCGGGCCCGCAGGTCGGCCTCGGTGACGTCGTGGACGGGCAGCTCCGTCGTCGCCTCGTCGACCGGCACGATCACCTGCTCGGGTTCGCGGTCGGCACCGAGCGGGTACACGGTGCGCAGCGACTCGTGCCGCTCCTGCACGTCGCGCAGGGCCGCGGTGAGGGCGTCGACGTCCAGGTCGCCGGACAGCCGGACCGCCAGGGGGATGTTGTACGCGGGCGAGGTCGTGTCGAACTGGTTGAGGAACCACATCCGCTGCTGCGCGGGCGAGAGCGGCAGCCGGGCGGGTCGGGGTCCGGCGAGGAGCGGCGGCCGGTCGGCGCCCGTGTCCACGTCGGCCAGCGCGTGCGCCAGGTCGCGCACGGTGCCCGCCTCGAACAGGGTCCGCACGCCGACGGTGGTGCCGAGCGTGGCGCCGAGCCGTGCGGCGACCCGGGTCGCGATCAGCGAGTTGCCGCCGAGCGAGAAGAAGTCGTCGTCGGCGCCGACCCGGTCCAGTCCGAGGACGGCGGCGAACACGTCCGCGACGGTCTGTTCGAGCGGTGTCGACGGCGGAATATATTGTGCCGCACCGAAATCGGGGGCGGGCAGGGCGGACCGGTCCAGCTTGCCGACCGGGGTCAGCGGGATCGCGTCGAGGAACGTGACGGATTCGGGGACCATGTGGGCGGGCAGCCGGCCGCGGACGAACTCGCGGATCGCGGTGGCCGTCGGGCGGGGGTCGGCGGTGGTGACGTAGGCGGCGAGGTGCGTGTCGCCCCCGACCTGGTGGGCGACGGTGACCGCGAAGTCGATGTCCGGGTGTGCGGCGACCGCGGAGTCGATCTCGCCGAGCTCGATCCGGAAACCGCGGATCTTGACCTGGAAGTCGCTGCGGCCCAGGTACTCGATCGCGTAGCTGCCGGTGCGGTCCGGTGCCCAGCGGACCAGGTCCCCGGTGCGGTACATCCGCTCCCCCGGCTCGCCGTACGGGTTCGCGACGAAGCGGCCGGCGGTGAAGCCGGGCCGGCCGTGGTAGCCGCGGGCGAGGCCGGGGCCGCACAGGTACAGCTCGCCGGGCACCCCGGCGGGCACCGGCTGCAGCCGCGAACCCAGCACCACCACGGACACTCCGAGCAGCGGTCCGCCGATCCCGACCCGCTCCCCGGGTTCCAACGGGTCGCTGATGGCGACCATGATCGTCGCCTCGGTCGGTCCGTAGCCGTTGAAGAACCGGCGGGGATGCGGGGTGCCGGGTGTGACTCCTCGGGGACTCGGCACGGTGGGTGCCGCCCAGCGGGCGACCAGCTCGGGCGGGCAGGCCTCACCGCCGACCATGACCGACTCGAACTCGTCCAGCCCGGAGGGGTCGACGGACTCGAGGCCGGCGGTGGTGACGAACGAGTGGGTGACGTGTTCGCGCGCGATCAGGTCGGCGAGTTCGGCGCCGCCGTACACGGTCGGCGGGACGATGACCATCGTCGCGCCGGGACCGAACGCGAGGAGGTAGTCGAGGACCGATCCGTCGAAGCTCGGCGACGCGAAGTGCATCGTGCGGCTGTGCCGGTCCGCGCCCATCCGCTGCTGCAGTTCGTGGGCGAAGTTGTCGAGGCCGCGGTGCGGGACCACGACACCCTTCGGGGTGCCCGTCGACCCGGAGGTGTAGATGACGTACGCGGCGTGGTCGAGCCGCAGCGGCGCCCGGCGGTCGGCGTCGGTGATCGGCGCCGCCGACACCGACGCGAGCAGGTCGGCGGTGTCGGCGGCGTCGTGGACGAGCCAGACCGTCTCGCCGGGCAGCCGGTCGACGGTGGCCGCGTCGGTGACGCCCAGGACCGCGCCGGAGTCGGTGAGCATGTGCGCGACCCGGTCCGGCGGGTAGTGGGGATCGACCGGCACGAACGCGGCACCGGACTTGGTGATCGCCCACATCGCGGTCACCGACTCGATCGACCGCGGCAGGCACAACGCGACGGGCGTGTCGGGGCCCGCGCCGTTGGCGATCAGCAGCCGTGCCAGCCGGTTCGACGTCTCGTCGAGCTCCCGGTAGCCGACCGACCGGTCGCCGCTGCGCAGCGCGATCGCGTCGGGGTCGATCGCGGCGGCGTCGGCGAGGATCTGCGGCAGGGTCCGCCGCGGCGTGGCGGGGGCACCGCGCGCCGGGACCAGGTCGGCGTGTTCGCGGTCGGAGAGCAGCCGCAGCCGCGCCAGCGGCAGGTCCGGGGTGTCGACGAGGGCGCGCAGGACCCCGGCGATCCGGTCCCCCAGCCGGTGCACGAGCGCGGCGTCGAACAGTTCCGGCGAGAACGCCAGCGTCAGGGTCAGGGCGTCGTCGTCGCCCGCGATCAGCGCCAACGGGTAGTGCGCGGCGTTCGCGGTGTCGTGGACGCCGGTCACGTGCATGCCGGCGATGTCGGTGTCGGCGGTCAGCGCGTCCCGGTCGATCGGGTACGACTCGAACACGGTGAGGGTGTCGAACACGGCACCCGGCCCGGCGGCGGTCACGATGTCGGAGAGCCCGACGTGGTGGTGGTCGAGCAGGGCGGACTGCTCGGACTGCAGTCGGGCCAGCAGCCCGGCGAGCGTGTCGTGGGGGTCGAGGGTCACCCGCACCGGCAGGGTGTTGATGAACAGGCCGACCATCGACTCGATGCCGGGGATCTGCGGCGGCCGGCCGGCGACGGTGCCGCCGAACACGACGTCGTCGCGTCCGGTCAACTCCGCCAGCACGATTCCCCAGGCGGCGCGGATCATCGTCGACATCGTGACGTCGCGTTCGCGGGACAGCGCGCGCAGCCCCCAGGTGACGTCGGTGCCGAGGTCGACGGCGATCTCGTCGGCCGTCGCGGGGGGCGTGGTCCCGTGATCGAGCAGCGTCGGATCGGTGGCCCCGGCCAGGGCCTGCTGCCACGCGGCGAGGGACTGCTCGACCGGCCGGCGCGACAGCCACGTCAGGTAGTCGCGGTACGGCTGGACCCGCGGCAGCGGGCCCGCGTCGCCGTCGGTGGCGTACAGGGTGAGCAGGTCCCGCAGCACCAGCGGCATCGACCATCCGTCGAGCAGGATGTGGTGGTTGGTCAGCACGATCCGGTGCTCGTCGGCGCCGGTGCGCACCATCGTGATCCGCAGCAGCGGCGCGGTGTCCATGGCGAAGCCGCGGGCCCGGTCCTCGTCCGTCAGCCGGGCCAGCGCGCGGTCCCGCTCGGCGGCGGGCAGATCGCCGAGATCGACCTCGGCCCACGGCAGGTCGACCCGGCGGTGCACGATCTGGACGGGCCGGCCGCCGTCGTCGGTGACGAACGCGGTCCGCAGGTTCGGATGCCGGTCCAGCAGCGCCTGCCCGGCCCGCCGCACGCGTGCCGGGTCCGCGCCCCGCACCTCGAGGGTCAGCTGCACGGTGTAGGAGTCGACCGCGCGGGTGCCGACCGAGCCGGGCGTCTGGGCGGCGTCGGCGTGGTACAGCAGTCCGGACTGCAGCGGCGAGAGCGACCAGATGTCCTGCAGGCCCGGGTGGCGGGCCTCGAGCCGGTCGATCGTCGGCTGGTCGAGGTCGACGAGGTCGACGTCGGAGGGGGTCAGTCCGCCGGCGTCGGGGCCGGCGGCGTGCCGGGCCAGCGCGGTCAGCGCCTCGACCCACAGGCCGGTGATCTCGTCGACCTGCTCGGCGGTCAGGACACCCGACGCGTACGCCCAGGTCGCCCGCAGCTGCGGGCGGTCCCCGACCAGGGTGGTGACGGCGTTCACGTCGAGCGTCGACGCGATCGGCAGGTCCCGGTCCTGGACGCGCTGCAGGTCGACGTCGGCGGACGGCGTCCACCCCGTCGCCGGACCCTCCTCGGTGAGGTCGGCGGCGATCCGCCCGAGGTAGTTGAAACTGACCTGCGGGGCGGCGAAGTCGGCGAGTTCCGCGCCGGCCTCGGGGTCGAGGTAGCGGAGCATCCCGTAACCGACGCCGTGGTCGGGGATCGCGAGCAGCTGTTCCTTGACGGCCTTGATCGCGGCGCCCGCGGCCGGACCGCCGGCGAACGTGTCGTCGAGGTCGACGTCGGGCAGGTGCAGGCGCAGCGGGTGGACGGCGGTGAACCAGCCGACGGTCCGGGACAGGTCCGCGCCGCCGACAACCTGGTCCTCGCGGCCGTGGCCCTCGATTCCGATCAGGGTGCCGCCGTCGGCGGGCTGCCCGTGGCGGCGCCGCCACCGGGTCAGCGCCATCGCCAGCGCGGTGAGCAGCCCGTCGGTGACGGTGCCGTGGTAGCGGTCCGGGACCGTGGTCAGCACCGCGGCACTCACCTCGGCGGGCAGTGCGACGGTGACGCGGCGCACGGTGTCCTCGACGTCGACGGCCGGGTCGAGCGGCCGCGACCCCAGCAGCGGGTCCGCACCGGAGTGGACCGCGCGCCACAACGCCAGTTCGTCGCGGCGGCCCGGCGCGGCGTCGACCAGGGCGTGTGCCCAGCTGCGCATCGAGGTGCCGACCTCGGGCAGGGTCGGGGCCTGCCCGGCGGTCATCTGCGCCCACGCGGTCGCCAGGTCCGGCACCAGCACCCGCCACGAGACGCCGTCGACCACCAGGTGGTGCACGACGATCAGCAGACGGTCCTCACCGGTCGTGGACTCGAGCCACACCACCTGGACCATCACGCCACCGGCCGGGTCGAGTCGGTCCTGGGCGTCGTCGAGGACCGCGAGGGCCGCGTCGGTGTACGCGGGGGTGCCGGGTGCGGCGTCGATCGCGACGCGACGAACGCAGGTCGCGGCGTCGACCGCCCCCACCGGGCGCGCCTCGAGCACCGCCCCGCCTGCGGCGTCGTCGTCGTACCGCAACCGTGCGCGGAGCATGTCGTGCCGGTCGAGCACGGCCTGCACGGTCGCGATCAGCGGCTCGATCGTCGTCAGGTGCTGCGGCGCGCGCAGCAGCGTCGGCTGCGACATCCGGTCGAACGCGCCCCGGTGACCGGCGCGCTCGAGCAGCCACCGCACGATCGGGGTCGCCGGCACGTCGCCGACCCCGCCGCCGGGCAGTTCCTCGAGCACCGCGGTCTCGGCGTCGCCGGTCTGCGCGACCGCGGCGAGTGCGGCAACGGTCTTGTGCTCGAACACCTCTCGCGGCGACAGGTACACCCCGGCCGCCTTGGCGCGGGCGACGAGCTGGATCGACATGATGCTGTCGCCGCCGAGCGCGAAGAACGAGTCGTCGGCGCCGACCTCGTCGACCCCGAGGACGTCGGCGAACAGCTCGGCGAGGACGGTCTCGGTGGGGCCGGTCGGGGCGCGGCGCGTGGTGGTGCGTCGGGTGAAGTCGGGTGCAGGCAACGCGCGACGGTCGAGTTTGCCGACCGGGGTGACGGGCAGTTCGGTCAGCACCATCAGGGTGGCGGGGACCATGTACGGCGCGAGCTGGGTGCCTGCGAACGTGAGCACCTCGGCGACGTCGACGATCGGCGCGACCGCCTCGTCCGGCACCACGTAGCCGACGAGCCGGGAGCGGCCGGTGTCGTCGGTGTGCGCGGTCACCACGGCGCGGGCGATCGACGGGTGCCGCATCAGCGCGGACTCGATCTCGCCGAGCTCGATCCGGAACCCGCGGATCTTGACCTGGAAGTCGCTGCGGCCCAGGTACTCCAGCTCCGCGGTGGCCTCCCCGGTCGCCTCGTCCGCCCGGACCGCGGTCCAGCGGACCAGGTCGCCGGTGCGGTACATGCGGCCGCCGGTGAACGGGTCGGCGACGAACCGTTCGGCGGTGGTGCCGGGGCGGTTGCGGTAGCCGCGCGCGACCGCGGGCCCGGTGACGTACAGCTCGCCGGTCACCCCGATCGGCACCGGGTGCAGGCGGTCGTCGAGGACGACGACCGCGGCACCGGTCGGTGGCCGGCCGATCGTGACCGGGACGTCCGGGGTCATCGGTCCGGTCACGGCCGCGACGACGGTGGCCTCGGTCGGGCCGTACGCGTTGAACAGGCTCCGGCCGGGACGGGTCCACTGCCGGACCAGTTCCGGCGGGCAGGTGTCGCCGCCGGTGACGACGGAGACGAGGGCGGGCAGGTCGTCGGGGTCCACCGACGCCAGCGCGGCCGGGGTGACGAACGCGTGGGTGACGCGTTCGCGGCGCAGCAGCGCGGTCAGTTCCGTGCCGCCGTACATCTGCGGGGGCGCGACGACCATCGTCGCGCCCGACCCGACGGCCAGCAGCAGCTCCAGGATCGACGCATCGAAGCTCGGCGACGAGAAGTGCAGCGTCCGCGACCGCGCGGTGACACCGAAGCGGACGCGTTCGTCCTCGGCGAGGTTCGCCAGTCCGCGGTGGGTGACCACCACACCCTTCGGCACACCCGTCGACCCGGACGTGTAGATCAGGTAGGCCGGGTGGTCGAGACGCAGCGGCGCGGTCCGGTCGCGGTCGTCGATCGGGGCGGCCGACATGCCGTCGACGGCGAGGGCGGTCAGCTGGTCGTCGAGCGCCAGGCACGCGATGTCGCCGGGCACGATCTGCCGGTACTGCGCCAGCGTGACCGTCAGCGCCGCACCGGAGTCCTCGAGCATGTGCAGGATCCGGTTCCGCGGGTACGTCGGGTCGACCGGCACGAAGGCGGCGCCGGTCTTGGCGACCGCCCACACCGCGAGGATCGACGGCAGCGACCGCGGCAGGGCGAGCGCGACCACGGTTTCGGGTCCGGCGCCGAGCCCGATCAGCATCCGGGCCAACCGGTTCGACTGTTCGTCGAGCTGGTGGTAACGGAGTTCGCCGTCGCCGACGGCGGCGATGTCCAACAGCGCCGCCCCGGCGGAACCGTTCCACGGTTCGGCGACGACGGCGACGCCGTCCGGGTTCGCGGCCGCCGCCGCGGACAGCAGGTCCGGGAGCATCCGCGGCGGTACCGGGTCCGGGCCCGGCACCGGGGTCAGTGCGCTCGCGGTGGCCGGGTCGAGGATCTCGATGTCGCCGACCGGGGCGTCGGGGTCCGCGGTGACGGCGGCCAGGACGCGCCGCAGCCGCCGGGACAGTTCCTCGATCGTGGCCGGTTCGAACAGGTCGGACGCGTAGGTGAATCCGGCGGCGATGCCGGCCGGCGCATCGGTGTCGTCGAACTGTTCGGTGCAGGTCAGCTGCAGGTCGTAGTTCGCGATCTCGGTGCCCAGGTCCAGTGCGGACACCGACAGCCCGGGCAGCTCGAGGCGGGGCCGCTCGTTGTTGCGGAACTCGAACATCACCTGGAACAGCGGCGAGTGCGCGGTGCTGCGTTCCGGGGCGAGCGCGTCGACGAGCCGCTCGAACGGCAGGTCGGAGCGGTGGAACGCCTGCAGGTCGGTCTCCCGGATCGCGGTGAGCAGCTCGGTGAACGACGTCTCGGGCGGCACCTCGCTGCGCAGCACCAGCGTGTTGACGAACATGCCGACCATGTCGTCGAGTTCGGGTTCGCCGCGTCCGGCGATCGGCGTGCCGACGGCGATGTCGGTGGTGCCGGTGGACCGGGCGAGCAGGACCGCGAGTGCGGCGTGCATCGCCATGAACACGGTGGTGCCGCGTTCACGGGCGGTCGCCACGAGCCGGTGGTGCAGGTCGGCGCCGATGTCGAAGGCGAGCGCGGAGCCGCGGAGCGACTGGGTGGCCGGTCGCGGCCGGTCCGTCGGCAGCGGCAGCAGGTCCGGCAGCCCGTCGAGGGTCCGCGTCCAGTACGCCAGCTGTTCGGCGATCAGTGCGGCCGGGTCGCCGGGGTCGCCGAGGACGTGGCGTTGCCACAACGCGTAGTCGGCGTACTGCACCGGCAGCGGCGTCCACTGCGGCACCAGCCCGGCGGTGCGGGCGCCGTAGGCGGCCATCACGTCGCGGGCCAGCGGGGCCATCGAGAACCCGTCGGCGCTGATGTGGTGGACGACGATGACCAGGACGTGCTCGTCGTCGGCCGGGCGCAGCAGCCGGGCCCGCAGCGGCGCCGCGGTCGTGACGTCGAATCCGGTGCCGGTCAGTTCCGCGATCCGGGCAGGCAGGTCCGCGGCAGGCACCGGCTCCGGCGTCAGATCCGGGGTCACCGCGTCGGCGGGCAGGACCTCCTGGGCGGGTTCGCGCCCGACCAGCGGGAACCGGGTGCGCAGCGCCTCGTGCCGGTCGAGGACGTCCGCGACCGCGGCCTGCAGGGCCCCCGTGTCGAGGGCACCGGACAGCCGGATCGCGATCGCGATGTTGTAGGCCGGGGAGGCGGTGTCGAACTGGTTGACGAACCACATCCGCTGCTGCGCCAACGCGATCGGCACCGGGTCCGGGCGGTCCGCGGCCCGCAACGGCGGCCGGTTCGCCGCGGCCGCGATCCCGGACTCCACCCGCAGCGCCAGCGTCGCGACGGTCGGCGCGTCGAACACCTCGCGGACACCGATGTGCCCGCCCAGGGCGCTG
Organism: Rhodococcus olei; assembly: GCF_039540555.1. Lineage (NCBI taxonomy): Bacteria > Bacillati > Actinomycetota > Actinomycetes > Mycobacteriales > Nocardiaceae > Rhodococcus > Rhodococcus olei. The sequence goes on from NZ_BAABFB010000072.1 coordinate 166,044, forward strand.
TTGGCCCGGGCGACGAGGCGCGCCGCGATCAGCGAGTTTCCGCCGAGGTCGAAGAAGTTGTCGTGGACGCCGACGCGGCGCATCGTGGCGACACCGTCGCGCGGCATCGACAGCAGGTCGGAGACGGTCGAGCAGAGGATCTCCTCGACCGGGTTGCGGGGTCCGACGAATTCGGCGGACGACACCAGGAATTCGGGTTCCGGCAGGGCCCGGCGGTCGAGCTTGCCGGACGGGCCGAGCGGGAACTCGTCGAGGACGATGATCTGGGCCGGCACCATGTACGCGGCCAGTTCGCCGGCCGCGGCGGCCCGCACGGCCGCCGGGTCGACGGCGATGCCGGGCTCGGCGACGACGTACCCGATCAGCGACTCGCCGGTGATGTCGTCGCGGTGGGTGAGGACCACGGACTGCGCGACCCCCGGTGCCGCGAGCAGCGCGGCCTCCACCTCCCCCAGCTCGATCCGCTGGCCGCGGAGCTTGACCTGGAAGTCGGTGCGGCCCAGGTACTCGAGCACCCCGATGCTGGGCCGGCCGGGGGCCCGGCTGGGCCGCTCCAGCCAGCGGACCACGTCGCCGGTGCGGTACATCCGCTCGCCCGGGCCGCCGAACGGGTCCGCGACGAACCGGTCGGCGGTCAGGTCGGGGCGGCCGACGTAGCCGCGCGCGACCTGCACGCCGGCGAGGTACAGCTCGCCGCGGACCCCGACCGGGACCGGGTGCAGCCGGGAGTCGAGGACGTAGAGGCGGGTGTTCCACACCGGTGCGCCGATCGGCACGGTGACCGTGTCGGCGGCCGAGGTCTCCCACGCGGTGACGTCGACGGCCGCCTCGGTCGGGCCGTACAGGTTGTGCAGGGCGGCACCGCACAACCGGCGGAACGTCTCGGCGGTGGTGGGCGGCAACGCCTCACCGCTGCAGAACACCCGCCGCAGCCCGGCGCAGTCGTCGGGGCGGGCGGCGGACAGGAACGTCGCGAGCATCGACGGGACGAAGTGCACGGTCGTGACGTGCTCGGCGGCGATGGTCCGCGACAGGTAGTCGGGGTCGCGGTGCCCGTCGGGGGCGGCGACGACCAGGCGGGCGCCGGTCATCAGCGGCCAGAACAGCTCCCACACCGACACGTCGAACGTGACCGGGGTCTTCTGCAGCACCACGTCGGAGGTGTCGAGCGGGTAGGTGTCCTGCATCCACCGCAGCCGGTTGACGATGGCGCGGTGCGAGACGGCGACACCCTTCGGCCGGCCGGTGGAGCCGGAGGTGTAGATCACGTACGCGGCCGTGTCGGGCCGCACCACGGGCAGGGTGACCTCGGGTGCCGTCACCCCGTCCAGGCCGTCCAGCTCGAGCACGTCGACGCCCTCGGGCAGTTCCGGTCGGTGGGACGCGGTCGTGAGCACGCACACCGGTTCGGCGTTCTCGAGGACGTGCCGGGTGCGGGCCGGCGGGTGGTCCGGGTCGAGCGGCACGTACGCCGCGCCGGCGCGGACGACGGCGTGGATCGCGACCAGCAGCTCCTCCGAACGACGCAGCGCCACCGCGACCCGGGACTCCGGGCCGACCCCCCGCGAGACGAGCACGCGGGCGAGGTGGTCGACGCGTTCCGCGAACTCCGCGTAGGTGCGGCGGCGGTCCCCGAACACCAGCGCGACCGCGTCTGGAGTGCGGGCGACCTGCGTGTGCAGCAGTCCGGGCAGGGTGTCCACCGGGACGGCGGCGGCGGTGTCGTTCCAGTCCTGTACGACGCGACGCCGTTCGTCGGCGCCGACGAACGGCAGGTCCCCGACCACGGCCGCCGGGTCGGCGGCCACCGCCTCGAGCAGCCGGAGGAACCGGTCGGCCATCGCGGACATCGTGGTGTGCTCGAAGAGATCCAGGGCGTAGGCGAACTGGGTGTGCAGCTGGCCGGGTCGCCCGTCCTCGCCGGTGTGCTCGGTGGCGATCACCTGCAGGTCGAACTTCGCGGTGCCCGTGTCGACGTCGCGGATGTCCGCGGTCATGCCGGGCATCTCGAGATGCGCCTCTACCGCGCCCTGCAGCACGAGCATCACCTGGAACAACGGCGAGTGGGCGGTGGTGCGGGTCGGGTGCATCGCGTCGACGAGCGCCTCGAACGGCAGGTCCGTCTGCCCCATCGCGGCGAGGTCGTCGGCGCGGACCCGGTCGAGCAGGGCGGTGAACGGCTCCGCCGGATCGACCTGCGCGCGCAGCACCAGCGTGCCGACGAACATGCCGACGAGGTCGTCGAGTCCGGCCTCGCCGCGGCCCGACACCGGCGACCCGATCGAGATGTCGGTGTCGCCGCTCGAGCGGGCGAGCAGCACCGCCAGCGCGGCGTGCAGCACCATGAACAGGCTGGTGCCGTGGGCGTGCGCCAGGTCCTGCAGGCGGCCGTGCAGGACCGGGTCGACGGTGACGTCGACGGTCCCGCCGCGCATCGACGCCCGCGCGGGCCGCGGCCGGTCGGCGGGCAGCGCCAGCACCTCAGGTGCGCCCTCCAGCGCCGCGGTCCAGTACCGCAGCTGCCGCGCCATCAGGGAGTCGGGGTCGTCGGGGTCGCCGAGCAGGTCGCGTTGCCACTGCGCGTAGTCCGAGTACTGGACCGGCAGCGGCGCCCAGTCGGGGGCGTCGCCGGCGACCCGGGCCGTGTACGCGGTGAGCACGTCCCGGGCGAGCGGGCCCATCGACAGCCCGTCCGCCGCGATGTGGTGCACGACGAGCACCAGGATGTGCGTGGACTCCGAGACGCGCAGCAGGGTGGCGCGGAGCGGGATCGTCGCGGTCACGTCGAATCCGGCGGTCGCCAGCGCGCGCACCCGAGGTCGCAGCTCGTCGACGTCGACGTCGACCGGGGTCAGATCCGGGATGACATCGGCGGCAGGCAGCACCTGCTGCACCGGTCCGCTCGGGGTGTTCGGGAAGACCGTGCGCAGCGTCTCGTGCCGGGCGATCACGTCGCCCAGCGCCGCGGTGAGCGCCGCGACTTCGAGGGTGCCGGACAGGCGCACCGCGATCGGGATGTTGTAGACGGCCGAACGGGTGTCGAACTGGTTGACCACCCACATGCGCTGCTGCGCCATCGACACCGGCACCGGGCCGACCTGCGGTCGCGGCGCCAGTTCGGGTCGCGTCGGCGCCGCCGCGGCCCGGTCCGCGCGGGCGGCGAGGGTGGCGACGGTCGGCGCCTCGAACAGGTCCAGGACGCCCAGCGAGGTGCCGAGGGCGGCGTTGGTGCGGGCGACCACCCGGGTCGCGATCAGCGAGTCGCCGCCGAGATCGAAGAAGCTGTCGTCGACACCGACCCGCGGCGCCGCGAGCACGTCCGCGAACACCGCCGCGACCGTGGTCTCGGTGTCGGTGCGCGGCGGCCGGTACTCGGCGACCGGGGTGTCGAACCGGGGCTGCGGCAACGACTTCCGGTCCACCTTCCCGGCCGGCGTCAGCGGGATCTCGTCGAGCACGACGATCGTCGCGGGCACCATGTGCGCGGGCAGCGACTCGGCGGCGTGCGCCAGCAGGTCCGACTCGACGACGGTGGCGCCTGCGGCGGGCCGCACGTAGCCGACCAGGGCGACGTCGCCGGACGGGCGGGTGTGGCCGGTGGTGACCGCGAACGCGACGGTCGGATGGGCCCGCAGCACCGAGTCGATCTCGCCCAGCTCGATCCGGAAGCCGCGGATCTTGATCTGGAAGTCGCTGCGCCCCAGGTACTCCAGTTCGCCGACGTCGTTCCAGCGCACCAGGTCGCCGGTGCGGTACATGCGCCCGCCGGTGAACGGGTCCGCGACGAACCGCTCCGCGGTGGTGCCGGGCCGGCCCCGGTAGCCGCGCGCGAGACTCGGTCCGGTGACGTACAACTCGCCGGTCACCCCGACGGGAACCGGATGCAGACGCGAGTCGAGGACCATCGACCCGCTGCCGCGGGACGGCCCACCGATCGTGACCGGCGCCCCGGGCGCCAGCGGGGAACTGATCCCGGCGACGACGGTCGTCTCGGTGGGTCCGTACGCGTTGAACATGCGCCGGCCCGCCGCGGTACCCGGGGACGGCGGCGTCACCCACTGCCGCACCAGTTCCGGCGGGCAGACGTCGCCACCGGTCGCGACGCACACCAGGTCCGGCAGCGCGTCCGCGTCCACCGATGCCAGCGCGGCCGGGGTGACGAACGCGTGGGTCACGCGTTCGCGGCGCAGCAGCGCGGTCAACTCGGCGCCGCCGTAGATCGTGGGCGGCGCGACGACCATCGTCGCGGCCGACCCGACGGCCAGCAGCAGTTCCAGGATCGACGCGTCGAAGCTCGGCGACGAGAAGTGCAGCGTCCGCGCGTCCGGAGTCACCGCGAACCGCTGCCGCTGCTCCTCCGCGAAGTTCGCCAGGCCACGGTGGGTGACCACCACGCCCTTGGGCACACCGGTGGAGCCGGAGGTGTAGATCAGATAGGCGGCGTCGTCGAGCCGGGGCGGGTGCACCGGCGTGCCCTCGACCCCGGCGGGTGCGTCGAGGTCGAGCTCGTCGACGTCGACCCAGTCGACGACGGCGGGCAGCTGGTGCCGGTGGGCGCGCACCGTCAGGCCCAGCGCGGCACCGGAGTCGGTGAGCATGTGCTGGGTTCGGTCCGGCGGGTAGTTCGGGTCCACCGGGACGAACGCGGCCCCGCTCCTGGCGACCGCCCACAGCGCGGTCACCGACTCGACGGACCGGGCGATCGACAGTGCCACCACGGAACCCGGTCCGATGCCCCGGGCGACGAGCCGTGCGGCCAGCGCTCGGGACCGGCGGTCGAGCTCCCGATAGGTCACGGTCCGGTCACCGGCGACGACGGCGTCGTGATCCGGCTGCGCCGCGGCGGCGTCGGCGAGGATCCGGCCCAGGGTGCGGGGGGCGACGGCCTCCGGTCCCCACACCGGGGTCAGGGCCGTGGCCTCGGCGTCCGAGGTGATCGGCACGTCGCCGCACAGGGTCTCGGGATCCGCGGTGACCGCGGACAGCACCAGCCGGAGCCGCGTGACCAGGGCGGCGACGACCTCCGGTTCGAACACGTCGTTGGCGTGATGTGCGACGACCGCCGGCGCCCGACCGGGCGCGGCGGGCAGGAACTGCAGGACCAGGTCCGCGTCGGCGGGTTCGGTGTCCGGTGCGGTGATCGCGATCGGCAGGAAGGGAACGTCGAGCGATTCGGCCAGACGCGGGAAGGGGGTGCCGGCGTGGGCGGCGGCGCGGCGCTCGCGGGCGCTCGTGCGCAGGACGTGATCGGCGAACGTCACGACCGGGGAGAACTCGGTGCGGATCGGTACCGCATTCGTGGCGGCGGCGTCCGGCCCGTCGGGTGGCTTGTCGGCCGCGTGGGCGACGCTCGTGCTGATCGCGAATTCGTCTGCACCGGTAAGCCTTCCGACGAGAAGCGCGATCGCGGCGTGCACCACCGCGGCGGTGTCCACGCCGAGGTCGGCGGCCAGCGCCGCCACCGGGACCTGGTCCTGGACGTCGAACTCGAACTCCGTGGTGGTGTATCCCGGCTGGCGCAGGGTCGGGTGCGCGCCCGGCAGCACCGGCGCGGCGGGCAGTCCCGCGAGTTCCTCGCGCCAGAAGTCGAGGTCGGCGCTCTCGCGCAGGCGCACGGCGCCGACCTCGGCGCTGTCGCGGTGAATCGAGGCGATCGGGGTGTCGGGATGGGCCTCGAGGAGTTCCTCGGTGAGCGCGACGAAGTCCCGGTGATGCGTGCGCAACTCGTCGGCCCCGTAGCGGTTGGGGTTGCCGCGGAAGTCGACGAGAGTCCGCGCCGGGGAACCACTCTGGTAGATGTTCACCAGCAGGTCCTGCACCGGCCCGGACGTGACGATGTGGTACTCCCCGACCACCGACCCGAGGGTGATCTCCTGCCGGAACAGCATCACGTTGACCATCGGGCCGGTCAGACCCTGCCGCGCCCCGCCGAGCCCGGCGTCACGGCGGATGTCCTCGATGCTGCACCGCTGGTGCCGCAACGCCCCCATCAGTTCGAGCTGCACCCGCTGCACCAGGGAGCCGACGGTGTCGTCGTCGGCGACGGTGATCTTCAGCGGCGCGACGTTGACGAGCATGCCGCCGGAGCGCTGCAGGGGCGCGGTGGTGCGCGCCGACACCGGAAGATTGACGAGCACGTCGCGGTGACCCGTCATCCGCGAGAGGTAGCACGCGAACCCGGCGATCAGAACCGCCGCGGACGTGCCGCCGAGCAGGGTGTCGGAGTCGCCGAGCCGGTCGATGCCGGATTGTGACAATGCGGCGCTCTCGAGCCGGCTGCGGGCGGCCACCGGGCCCTCCCGCTGCGCCAGCGTCGACCCGGACTCGATGCCCTTGACGTGTTCGGCCCAGTACTCGCGGTCGGCGGTGAAGCGTGTCGACGTGCGGTACTTGACGTCGAGTTCGTACAGCTCCCGCAGGTCCAGTGCGCGGCTCGGTTCGGGCTCGACGCCCTTCGCGGCGGCCGTGTACAGCGCCGCGATCCGGTTCACCATCGTCATGCCGCTGTAACCGTCGAGCGCGACGTGGTGAATTCTGGTGTACCACAGGTAGTCCCGGTCCCCGACCTGCAGGATGGTCATCTCGACCAGCCGGTCGCGGGTCAACCGGATCGGGGTGACGTAGTCGCTGTCGATCCACGCGTGCGCGGCCGCCATCGGATCGCGTTCGGACCGGAAGTCGAAGAATCCGACCCGTGTGCCGACCGACGGGTCCACGATCTGCCGCGGTTCGCCGTCGATCTCGACGAGCGTGAGGAACGGTGACTGGAACTCGTATGCCGCGGTCACCGCCGCTTCACGCAGCAGGGACAGGTCCACCTCGCCGTGCAGTTCGACGTACTGGGCGATGAACGTGGGCACCGTCGGGCTGAGTTGCTGTGAGAACCACATGGACCGCTGCACGGCGGACAGCGGGAACGTGCCGGAAGAACCTGTCGGTGTGCTGCTGGCTTCCCGGGCCTGCGTCGCGTCTCGGCTGGGATCAACAGAGGAAGAATCCTTCATCGTAATCCTCACGCAAGGGAACAGTTGCGGTGCGGTATCGGCATGTCTTCACTTTCGGTTCAGAGTAATCGGCGGCCCGCTCGCCGTCCTTCGATTTCGCCGTCTGTAGCTTTGTCGGTACCACGAGCCCCGGCGTTAGCCGGTTCGACCCTGGACGGCGTACGGAGATTCAGCGGAGGCGTTCGGCGTCCCGCGCCAGGTGAACGAGGGTGTCGCACAGTTCCGCGATCTCGTTCGCGTGCGCACCCTCGGCGGCCGCGGTCGCCACGTCCTCGGCGGCGCAGCGGACCGCGAACATCCGATCCATCGCCGCCGCGGCCTCCGCGGCGGTCAGCACGGTCGAGTCCACCGCGATGGACGTCCCCTTCACCGCGGCCCGCTGCTCGTAGGCGCGCTGCCTGCACGACTGGCGGCAGTACCGCCGGCGCCGGCCGACGCCGGCGTCCGGAACCTCCCGACCGCACCACAGACACGATTCGGGTCGACGGGAGGGGGTGGCCACGCCGGTCACCCTACTGGGTGCCGACGGCGCCGGGCGGGCACCGAGACGGTGACGGTGCGCACGGCTGCTGGTGATCATGAGGTGGTCCTGCCGGTGAGGGTGTCCTGCTTGCTCGCTGTCGACATTGCCGGATCGGGCAGTGCCCGGACAGGCACCCAAGGTGGGGAATTCGCTCACCCCCGGGCGACCGCGCCACACCCCGCACCGGTACGGGGCGTGCTCGCCGAGTCGGTAGAATGGAGCGGTTGATTCTGCGCTGCGCGCGGGAACCATTCGGGAGTACGTGTCGTTGTACCTGAGTGAACGCCTGGTCCACGGATTCGGGCGTGCTCGCGTGACGACCGAGGAGAGGACACCACCATGGCAGATCGCGTACTTCGAGGGAGCCGCCTCGGAGCCGTGAGCTACGAGACGGACCGTGATCACGATCTCGCGCCGCGCCGCATCGCCCGCTACCGCTGCGACAACGGGGAGGAGTTCGACGTCCCGTTCGCCGACGACGCCGAGATCCCCGGCACCTGGTTGTGCAAGAACGGACTCGAGGGCACCCTCCTCGAAGGCGCCGCCCCGGAGGCCAAGAAGGTCAAGCCGCCGCGCACCCACTGGGACATGCTGCTCGAGCGGCGCTCGATCGAGGAGCTCGAGGAGCTGCTCAAGGAGCGTCTGGACCTGCTGAAGACGAAGCGTCGCGGAGCGTAGCGGAGCCGGCGCCCGAGACACTCCGTCGCGGAGCGTAGCGGAGCCGGCGCCCGAGACACTCCGTCGCGGAGCGTAGCCGGCACTCGCACGAACGGGAAACGCCCCGGAGGATTCGTCCTCCGGGGCGTTTCGCGTGTGTCCTACTTCTTGCCGACGAGCGCGCGCAGCTTGTTCCACCGGTTCTTCATGCCCCAGCCGAGGACCTTGGTGAACGCCTCGGTGATGATGTTTCCGGACATTTTCGATTCGCCGAATTCGCGCTCGGTGAAGGTGATGGGCACCTCGACCATCGTGAAGCCGGCCTGCAGCGCCCGCCAGCCCATGTCGATCTGGAAGCAGTAGCCGGCCGATTCGATGGCGCCGAGGTCGAGGGTCTCGAGCACGACGCGCCGGTAGGCGCGGTAGCCGCCGGTGATGTCCTTGATCTTCACTCCGAGCGCGAGCTGGGAGTAGATGTTGCCGCCGCGGGAGAGGATCTCCCGGCGTCGCGGCCAGTTGACGACGCTGCCGCCGGGAACGTAGCGGGAGCCAGCGACGACATCGGCGCCGGCGTCGATCTTGTCGAGCAGACGGTGCAGCTGCTCGGGGGCGTGGCTGCCGTCGGCGTCCATTTCGACGACAACCTGGTAGTCGCGTTCGAGCGCCCACTGGAATCCGGCGATGTATGCGGCGCCGAGCCCGTTCTTCTCCGTGCGGTGCAGGACGTGGATGCGACCGTCGGGATCGTCGGCGGCGAGCTTGTCGACGATCTCGCCGGTGCCGTCCGGGCTGCCGTCGTCGGCGACGAGGACGTGGGTGGCGGGCAGTGCCGCGTGCAGGCGGCCGATGATCAAGCCGATGTTCTCCCGCTCGTTGTACGTCGGAATGATCACCAGCGTGTGGGCGCTCGGCTTGTCCCCGGTCGGCGTACCCGCGCTCATTCGATCCTCTCCCCCAGCCGAGGCTGGTTCTTTCCGTCAGCATCCGCACCGTCAGTTGAGGGCGCGGTCGGCCGCCGTCGGCGCAGCGGTGCGGTGTGCAGCGCTGCGGCGAGCAGGGCCAGTGCGGCTCCGATGCACAGAGCGAACTCCGGAATCGGGCCCAGTCGAGTTGCCAGCGTAGTGGAGGCGCGCAGCGGCACCTGCGCCACCAGTGTCGTGGGGGCGAAAAGTGACGAAGATTCCGCCACGGCTCCGTCGGGGGCGACGATCGCGCTGACCCCGGACGTCGCGGCGACCACCACCGCGCGACCGTGTTCGACGGCACGCACCCGCGACATCGCGAGCTGCTGGTACGTCATCTCGGTGTCGCCGAAGGTGGCGTTGTTGGTGGGCACGGCGATCAGCTGGGCACCGGCCCGGACGGCCTGGTTCAGGGCACGGTCGAACGCGACCTCGTAGCAGGTGGCGACGCCGACGGGCACACCCGCCGCGTGGACGACGCCGTCGCCGGTCCCGGGGACGAAGTTGCCGGCGCGGTCGGCGTACTGGGAGAAGTGCCGGAAGAAGTCGCGGTACGGCAGGTATTCGCCGAACGGCTGGATGATCTTCTTGTCGTGCTGCTCGCCGGGCCCGGTGGCGGGGTCCCAGGCGATGACGGTGTTGGTGGTGGTGCCGTCGCGGCGGACGAGGACGGTGCCGACGAGGATCGGGGCGCCGACGGCGCGGGCGGCGGTGCTGATCGCGGTGGCCGCGTCCGGATTGCGGTAGGGGTCGATGTCGGACGCGTTCTCCGGCCAGATCACGAGGTCCGGTCGGGGCGTGCGGCCGGCGTCGATGTCGTCGGCGAGCGCGAGGGTCTGGCGGACGTGATTGTCGAGCACGGCGCGGCGCTGGGAGTTGAAGTCGAGGCCGAGGCGGGGAACACCGCCCTGGATCGCGGCGACGGTGACGGTGCCCGTCTCGGCGGCGTCCATGCCCGGCAGGGTGGGCCAGGTCGCGGCGGCAAGCAGGGGGCCGACGAGGGTGAGCGCGGCGGCGGGGATCCAGCGCCGCGGTGCCCGGTCGTTGCGGGCGGCGGTGACGAGCGCCGCGAGTCCGGTGCCGGTCAGGGCGACCGCGAAGCTGAGCAGCGGCGCGCCGCCGAGGTTGGCGATCGGCAGCAGCAGCCCGTCGGACTGGCCGAACGCCAGCCGGCCCCACGGGAATCCGCCGAACGGCACCGACGAGCGGAGCCATTCGGCCAGCGACCAGGTGCACGCGATCCACAGCGGTGCCAGCGGCAGCCGCGCCACCGCGACCGCGAAAAGCCCGAACAGTCCGATGAAGAGCGCCTCGACCGCCGACAGCGCCAGCCACGGCACCGGTCCGACGTACTCGCCGATCCACGGCAGCAGGGGCAGCAGGAATCCGAGTCCGGCGAGGTAGCCGTAGCCGAACCCGGCGCGCAACCGGCGGGGCGCGGTGCCCCATCCGGTGAGCACGAGGACCAGCAGCCCGACACCGATCGGGGCGAGGAACCACAGCGGCCGGGGCGGGAAGCTCGCGAACAGCAGCAGACCCGCCCCGACCGCGGCGGCGGCGTCCCGGGCGACGAGCAGGCCGCGCCTGCTGCCGCCGGCCGTGACAACACTCATCGGGTCAGCGCTCGTAGATGGTGGCGCCGCGGTGCACGGTGCGCAGGCACACCGGGTTCGGTGCGTCATCGTCGAGGCGCGGCATCGCGGGCACCCGCGAGCGCGGGTCGGTGGACCAGCGCTGCACGGTGTCCTGGGCGGCGGTGACGACGAGGTCGCCGGCGTCCCACACCGCGTACGAGGCGGGCGCGCCGGGGACGAGGGTGCCTGCGAGGCCGTCGCGGACGCCGCCGGCACGCCAGGCGCCGCGGGTGGCGGCCGCGTACGCGGCGCGCGGGGACAGTCCACTGCCTGCGGTCCGGTGGTGGGCCGCGGCCCGCAGGCTGTCCCACGGGCTGAGCGGGGTGACCGGGGCGTCCGACCCGATCGCGAGGGAGACCCCGGCCGACGCCATCGACGCGAACGGGTTCATCGCGGCGGCGCGGTCGGCGCCGAGCGCGCGGGCGTACATGCCGTCGGTGCCGCCCCACTGGGCGTCGAAGCCGGGCTGGACGCTCGCGACGACACCCCAGGCGGCGAGCTTCGCGGACCGTTCGGCGTCGATCATCTCGACGTGTTCGAGGCGGTGCCCGCACGCGGCGACCGCCGGCCCGCCGAGTTCGGCGACGACCCGCTCGATGCCGGCGACCGCGGCCGCGACGGCCGCGTCGCCGATCACGTGGAATCCGGCCTGGACACCGGCGAGGGTGCAGGCGCGCACGTGGGCGGCGATCGCGACCGCGTCGAGAAGGGCGGTGCCGGTGTGGGGGCGGTCGGCGTACGGCTCGGACAGCCAGGCGGTGCGCGAGCCGATCGCGCCGTCGACGAACAGGTCGCCGCCGAGGGCGTGGGCGCCGGTGTCGGCGAGCAGCGCCGTCGCCTCTTCGGCGGAGGTGACGGGCTGTCCCCAGTACCCGCGCACCTGCACACCGTGCTCGGTGGCGAGGAGTTCGGTGAAGTCGGCGCGGCCGGCGATGTCGGGGCCGGAGCACTCGTGAACGGCGACGATCCCGTGCGAGGCGGCCCGGTCGAGGGCGGCGCCGCGGGCACGCGCCCGCTGACCGGCGGTGAGCAGGTCACGGGCGGCGGCGCGGGCACGGTGGTGGCCCTCGGCGGTCACCGGGTCCTGGCCGGGGATGCCCGCCGCGGCACGCAGGGGCGTCGAGCAGGCCGCGGAGTGCGCGTCGATGCGCGCCAGGTAGACGGCGCGGCCGGGGGCGGCCTCGTCGAGCTCGGCGGTGGTCGGGCCGCGGTCGGCGTCGGGCCAGCCGGTGTCGTCCCAGCCCTGCCCCCAGATGACGGCGTCGTCGTGGGTCGCCGCGTAGGCACGGACCAGGTCGAGGCATTCGCGCAGCGAGCCGGCGCCGGCGACATCGAGTCCGGTCAGGGCCAGGCCGAGTGCGGTGGTGTGCACGTGGGTGTCGACGAATCCGGGGCCGACGAAGGCGCCGTCCAGGTCGATCACCTCGGCGTCGGAGTGCAGGGCGCGACCGGGCCGCTCCTCCCCCACCCACACGACGGTGCCGTCGGTGATCGCCATCGAAGTCGCATCCGGTGCGGCCGGGCTGTAGATCCGGCCGCCGACCAACAGTTGGGTACTCACGGGGCTTCAGTCTGCCCGCCCCGGCCGCCGGTACTGCGCACCGGGATCGGGAACGATGACCTCCCCCTCGATCGCGAGCGGCTCGCCGGGCCGCGGGGTGGCCGGCACCGGCTCCTCGACCAGGACGTCGTCGACGACGACCCCGTCGACGACGGTGGTCCGGCGGGTGCGCGCGTAGACCCCGGCGCCTGCGGTGCCGGTCGCGGCGACCACGGCCAGCCTGCGGCCGCCGAGCAGGACGGCCAGCGGTCGCAGCACTCGCCGGGTCAGCGGCGTCAGCACAAGCAGGCCCAGGAAGCTCGTCACCAGACCGGGAACGATCAGCAGCCCGGTGCCTGCGGCGACGAGGGCACCGTCGGCGACCGCACCGCCCACCGACTCGGTGCCCTGCCCGGCCCGGCGGAACTGGTCGAACACCCGCCGGAACTGCGAACGGACCAGCCACAGCCCGACGGCCCAGGTCGCGAGGAACAGCAGGATCGTCCAGCCGACGCCGATGGCGCCGCCGATCCAGACCACCGCCGCGACCTCGACGACGAGGTACAGCACGAACAGCGCGGGGATCATGGCGGTCCTTTCGCTCGGAAGGTCTTGCCCGTTCAACGTCCGGGACGCCCGATTTTCTCCCGGCGACGTCAGAAGGTGAACCCCGCGAACGGCGCCCGCGGCCAGCCGAAGAGGTCGTCGGCGACAGGGAGGGCGCCGGGGTCCAGCGCCCGGACCCGGCCCGCGTCGGCCAGCTGGTGCCAGCGCACCCCGCCGAGCAGCACCGACCCGAGGGCCGCCGCGTCGACGACCAGGTCCGCGTCGTCGACGGTCGGATGCGCGCCGTCCGCGGTGATCCGGTAGCGGCCGCTGTTTCCGGAGAGCAGGTCGTCGACGACCTCGATCGTGACGGCGCCGGTGCCGCGGTAGCGGCGCCCGGCCAGCGCGCGCGGTGCGTCCAGGACCCGCAGCCACGTCTCGTCCCGCATCGACAGCAGGCGGGCGGCGCGGTGGTCGGTGAGCAGCCACGGCAGGGCGGTGTCGGTGGGCAGCGCGGTGAACACGAAACGGTCGACGAGGTCGAGCGTGAGCAGGAAGCCGATCAGCGCCGCGGTGGTCTCCGGGGCGTCCGACACCAGGTCCTCGACCACGACGGTGCGCTGCTCCGCGGTGAACCAGGCGCCGGTGTCGGCGGGCCGGTAGCGGACATACCCGGTTTCCGAGCCGGGTTCCCCGCACACCGCGAGGTATCCGGGGTGCGCGGCGTTGCCGGTGGCGCGGCGGCGGGCGAACGCCCACCACTGCGGCGACCGGTCGATGCCGCCGGGACGATCGCCGAGCGCGGCGGCGCAGACACGAGCACACAGGCCGAGGTCGGGTTCGACGAGGCGGACCGCCCGCGACGGCTCGACCCGCAGGTGCGCGCGGCGCGTCGGCACCTCCCAACTCGTCGCGGTCGACGCCACGCCGTAGCCGAACCGCTCGTAGATCGTCGCCTCCGACGCGCGCAACGTGGCGACCACGTCGCCGCGCTCGCGGGCGTCCACGAGCTGGGCGGTGACCAGCGCGCGCAGGAGGCCGCGTCGGGTGTGCGTGGGCAGCACCCCGATGTGGGTGACCGCCGCGTGCGGGACGCGGGTACCGCCCGGCAGGACGAGCTCGCCGCCGGTGGAGTCGGCGGTGCCGACCAGGACGCCGTCGACGAACGCGCCGAGCGTGCGGCCCGGTTCGAGGAGTTCGGCGACCTCCCCCGGTTCGAGGGGCCCGAGATGCGGGAGCCCGACCATCGCGGTGCGGAAGATGTCGTTGGCGCGCAGCAGGTCGGCCTCGTCGCGCAGGATCCGAACGTCGGTCATGGGCCACATGCTGTCACGGCACCGACCGGGCCTCGACCGGCGCGAGTCGCGGCGACGCCGGTGTCGGGTCAGTGCTGTTTCTCGGTGGTCGCGGTCGCGGGCCCGACGCGGTCCGGCGCGCCCGGGTCCGGTTCCGACGGGTCGATGCGCAGCGCCGTGAGCTGGTCCCGGAGCGCGGCCTCGGCGGTGCGCGCCTGACCGGCGTCGATGCGGGCGCGTTCGAGTTCGTCGCGCAGGGCGTCGATGCGTTCGCGTGCCGCGGCCGCGGCGGCACGCTCCTGTTCGACCGCGTTCTCGAGCCGCGCGACGGTGGCCGCCGCGGTCGCCGCGGCGCCCTCGGCCGCGGACCGCAGGTCCGCGATGCGCTGCTCGGACACGGCGGTCACCTGCGCCAGGTGCCCGGCCGCGATCTCGCCCTGTTCGACGGCCCGCTGCTGCGCGGCCTCGGTCGCCTGCTCGGCGGCCGCGGCCCGCTGCTGCGCGGCCTCGGTCGCCTGCTCGGCGGCCGCGGCCCGCTGCCGCGCGGCGTCCGCCTGCCCCTGCGATTCGCGCAGCTGCGCGCGCAGCGACTCTAGTTCCGCCGCGGCGGCGGACAGCCGGGCGTCGCGGTCCGCCTCGACCGCGGTGACCCGGTCGGCCGCCTCCCGCGTCCGCGCCTCGTGCACCCGGTCGATGTCCTCGATCTGGGCCCGGTGGTCGGCGGTGAGGCGCTCGACGTCGAGGCGGTGGGCCTCCTGGGCCGCGGTCAGTTCGGCATCGACGGCCGCCACCGCGGCGTCCGCGTTGGCGCGGTCGTCCACCGCGGCGTCGTGCTTGGCGCGCAGCTCCGCCAGTTCGGTCTCGTACGTCGCCTTCAGCTGGGCGAGTTCGACGTTCGCCCGGTGCAGCGCGCCGTCGAGGGCGGCGGGGTCGGCGAGCCGGTCCACCGCCGCCGTGATCTGGCGGGCCGCCACCGAGAACTGCTCGAGCGAGGTCCCGGCGACGGTCCGCAGGTCGTTCAGGGTCCGTTCGAGCGTCCCGACCACCTCGGTCGGGCCGGCGGTCTCGAGCGCCTCGACGGCGCCGCGCTGTTCCTTCTCCTTCTGCCGGGCACGGAACGCGCGGACCCGGTCCGCGTCGCTGGCGTACATGCGGGGCCGGCCGGCGCGGGGCCGGGGCGCCTCGCCGTCGGTGTCGGACGGGGCTCCGTTGTTCGGTGCGGCGTTCATTCGCGTAACCCTCCAGATCACCGGGTTCAGTAACGTTTCGTTCATAGTAACGTTACGTGAGTTGTAATGAAACGAGAGTTTCTGATCGTCATAACTCCCACTTATCGTGAGCTTGAACTTCCGCGGAATCCGCGGCCGGAACGCCGCCCGGCGGCCTGCCGCGAGCGAGCCGGCCGGACTGGGTTCGGCGTGTCCGCCCGGCGACCCGGTCCCGATGCGCCGGGCGGGTTGTACTGAGTGGGGCGGGCCGGGCGCCCCGCGAAACACGCCACGCGCCCGGGTGTCGAGAACGCGCCGCCGGCTCCGTCCCAGAGACAGGAGCGGCCACGACGGGCCGCGCGACGAAGGAGAACCACGATGAAGTACCTGCTGCTCAAGCACTACCGAGGTGGCCCGACCCCCGCGGTCGACTTCGAGCCGATGGACCGGTGGACGCCGGAGGAGGTCGACGCCCACATGCAGTACATGAGCGACTTCGCGGCCCGCCTCGAGCAGACCGGCGAGTTCGTCGACGCCCAGGCACTCGCTCCCGAGGGCACGTTCGTCCGGTACGACGGCGAGGGTCGTCCGCCGGTGACCGACGGTCCGTTCGCGGAGACCAAGGACCTCATCGCGGGCTGGATGGTCATCGACGTGGAGTCGTGGGAGCGCGCGGTCGAGTTGGCCGGGGAGCTGTCTGCCGCACCCGGGGCCGGCGGCGAACCGATCCACGAGTGGCTCGAGGTGCGGCCGTTTCTCGGCGCCTCGCCCACGGTGACCGAGTGAACGAATCGCTGCTGCGGGAGCTCGTGCCCGCGGTGATCGGTGTCCTCGTCCGGCGCGGAGCAGACTTCGCGTCGGCCGAGGACGCCGTGCAGGAGGCCTTGGTCCGCGCGCTCGACACCTGGCCGGACGATCCACCGCGCGATCCGAAGGCCTGGCTCGTCGCGGTCGCGTGGCGCAGGTTCCTCGACGCCGCCCGGGCCGAGGCGTCGCGGCGTGGCCGGGAACTCGCCGTGGACGCCGAGCCTCCGGCCGGTCCGGTGCCCGCCAGCGACGACACGCTGCGGCTCTACTTCCTGTGCGCGCACCCGACCCTGCCGCCGGCCTCGGCCGTCGCGCTGACGCTGCGCGCGGTCGGCGGCCTGACCACACGGCAGATCGCGACGGCCCACCTGGTCCCCGAGGCGACGATGGCGCAGCGGATCAGCCGGGCCAAGCGGCGGATCGCGGGACTGCCGCTCGACCGGCCCGGCGATCTCGGGACGGTGCTGCGCGTGCTCTACCTGGTCTTCAACGAGGGCTACAGCGGGGAGCTCGACCTGGCGGCCGAGGCGATCCGCCTCACCCGCCAGCTCGCCGCGCTGACCGACGAGCCCGAGGTCGACGGGCTGCTCGCGCTGATGCTGCTGCACCATGCGCGCCGCGCGTCCCGCACCGGGCCGGGCGGCCGCCTGGTCCCGCTCGGTGAGCAGGACCGAGCGCGCTGGGACACCGACCTGATCGCCGAGGGGGTGGCGATCCTGCAGGCGGCGCTGGTCCGCGACCGGCTGGGCGAGTACCAGGCGCAGGCCGCGATCGCCGCCCTGCACGCGGACGCCCGAAGCGCCGCCGAGACGGACTGGGTGCAGATCGTGGAGTGGTACGACGAACTGCTGCGCCTCACCGGCAGCCCGGTGGTCCGACTCAACCGCGCGGTGGCGGTCGGTGAGGCCGACGGACCGCGGGCCGGCCTGGCGGCGCTGGCCGAGGTGAACCCCGACCTGCCCCGGTATCCCGCGGTCGCGGCCCACCTGTACGAGCGCGCCGGCGACCTCGACCGGGCCGCCGCGCTGTATGCCGAGGCCGCGCACGCGGCGACCAGCGTGCCCGAACGCGACCACCTCACCCGCGAGGCCGCCCGCGTACGGCACCTGCTGCGCCCCTGAGCGGCATCCGCACCGGCCGAGGAGTGGCGGAGAGCCGCGGCCCTGCCTGCGGGGCACGCCCGCGGGCTCAGGCGAGGGCCGTGGCCAGCAGTGCGAAGGCGGCGACGATGACGGCGACGCGGGCGTAGTGGAAGCGGTCCCAGCGGCCCATCTGTTCCTTCCAGTCGTGGGGCAGGGTCTCGGGCGTCCACGTCTTGCTCCGGTTGTTGATCGGAACGAGCAGAGCGATCGACATGATCACGCTCGAGATCAGCAGTGCGGCGGCAACGACGACGAGGCCGGTGCCGCGGTCACCCCATCCGGCGACGGCCCACACCGCGGTCAGGACGAGCGAGGCGATGTACCAGAACGGCATCACGGCGCCGAGCATCCGGCCCCCGTGGCTGCGGCCGCGCACGGCGCAGTCGTCGGGGAGTCCGTTGAGGATCGGGTTGAGGACGAAGGCGACGGCGAACTCCACCCCCACCATCAGACCGACGACCACGGTGGTGACGACCTCGAGTGCGTTGAGCATGACCAACCTCCTGGAATCCGACGGTGCGAGGAATCTAGTGTTGCTAGCCGATGAGGCAACGCTAGTTCTTCTGCCGCTCGATTGTCTAGCGCTGCTAGGATCGGGCCATGTCGGTACAGGAACGCAAGCAGCGCGAACGCGCGGACCGCGAGCGACTGATCGTGGCGACGGCCCGCGAACTCGCCGAGCAGCAGGGCTGGGACGCGGTCACCACCCGCCGGCTCGCCGAGCGCATCGAGTACAGCCAGCCCGTCCTCTACAGCCACTTCCGCGGCAAACGCGAGATCATCGGCGCCGTCGCCCTCGAGGGTGCCGCCGAGATGGCCGTGGCGCTGCGGGCGGCGACCTCCGCCGCGGACGGCCCTCGCGCCCGGGTGACCGCCCTCGCCCGCACCTACCTCGACTTCGCCGAGCACAACCCGGCTGTCTACGACGCCATGTTCCGGCTCGACGGTGGCCTCGCGTTCGCGAAGGAGGACACCCCGGAGCCGCTGAAGGACGCCTTCGCCGCCCTGCTGGAATGCCTCGGCGAGGTCGCCGGGAACGGGGTCGACCCGGGACTGTTCACCGAGGTGTTCTGGGCGGCCCTGCACGGGCTGGCATCCCTGAGCCGGGCGGGACGGCTGCCCCCGGGGGACGCCGAGCGGAGAGTGGACCTGCTGGTGGACCGGCTCGCCATGATCTGACACACCGTCCGGGCGGTGTCGGGGGGTCGGCGTATCGTCGCGCGTACAGAAGTAGGTGTGGCCCGAGCACGAACCGGAGTGCCGTCGCAGTGACGAAACCGCCCAAGGTGATCGAGCCGGCCGAGATCGTGCCGGTCACAGGTGCGTCCGCGCCCGCAGCCCCCGCCGTGATTCCCGCGGACGTCGAGGCGGCGATGCAGCGACTGCGCATCGCGTCGATGTCCCCGAACACCCGGGCCGCGCAGCTGAGCGACTGGGCGACCTTCACCCGGTGGTGCGACCGCGT
Organism: Rhodococcus olei; assembly: GCF_039540555.1. NCBI lineage: Bacteria > Bacillati > Actinomycetota > Actinomycetes > Mycobacteriales > Nocardiaceae > Rhodococcus > Rhodococcus olei. Next base: position 184,827 of record NZ_BAABFB010000072.1, read on the forward strand.
CGAACAGGTCCCGTTGCCGGCCTCCCCCGAACTCGTCTCCTGGTTCCTGACGGAGAAGTCGGCCGAGCTGCGGCCGGACGGCCGACCCGCCTTCGCCTCGTCCACACTCACCCGGTGGGTCTCGACGATCAACAAGGTGCACTCGCTGGCGGGCCACCCGAAACCCGGTCAGGCGTCGGCGGTGCGGGAGATCCTGCGCGGCATCGCACGCACCCGCGCCACCCCGCCGGCCCGCCGGGAGCCGCTGCTGACCGACGACGTGCGGATCATCGTCGACGCGATGCGCGACCGTTCGGCCACCGGCACCTGGCCGGAGCGAGTCGCCGAGCGGCGCGACTCGGCGTTGCTGCTGTTCGGGCTCACCGGGGCGATGCGGCGCTCCGAGTTGGCGGGTCTGCTCGTCTCCGACGTCCGACCGCACCGCGCCGACGGGCTGTACGTGACGATCCGGCAGTCGAAGACCGACCAGGCCGCCGCCGGACGCACGGTCACCCTCCCCTACGGCTCGTCCCCGGCGACGTGTCCGGTGTGCGCGTACTGGCGATGGCGCGAGGTCGTCGACACCTGGGACGAGGCCGGTCGGGCGGGGGCGGCGGCGCTGCTGTCCGGGCCCGACGACGGGCACGTCGAGCACCGTTGCCGAGGTGTGGCGGGGTCCCCGGACACGGCGGCGCGGCCGTTGTTTCGCAGTGTGCACCGCACCGGAGGTCTGGGGGCGACGGCGCTGTCGGGGCAGGCGGTCGCGTCGATGATCCAACGGCGGGCCGTGCAGGCCGGGTACGCGGAGGAGTTCGTGACCATGCTCGGCGGCCACAGCCTGCGTGCCGGCTTCGTCACCCAGGCGGTCCGCAACGCCGCGAGCGCCGAGCAGATCATGACGCAGACCGGGCACACCGACCAGCGCATGATCGCGCTCTACTCCCGCCAGCACGCGGGCCTGCACGGCAACGCGGTCACGTCGTTGGGGTTGTGACGCCCAGCCGGTGAGACGCACCGCTCTGTGATTGGGTCGGTCGGTGGCGTGGACGGACTGGGGCGTGCTGATGACCGCGGCGTTGGCGGCAGGCTGGGTGGACGCCGTCGTCGGCGGCGGCGGGCTGATCCTGCTGCCCGCGATCCTGCTGACGATGCCGCAGCTCACTCCCCAGCAGGCGCTGGCGACCAACAAGTTGACGGCGGTCAACGGTACCGCGGCCGCGGTGGTGACCTTCGCCCGGAAGGTGCGTCTCGAATGGCGGCTGATGGTCCCGGCCGCGGTGCTCGCCGCGGTGTTCGCCGCGCTCGGGGCGGCGACCGTGTCACTGATCGACCGGGACCTCTTCATCCCGATCATCATGGGGCTTCTGGTCGCGGTCGCGGTGTTCGTGACGCTGCGACCGACCGTCGGCACGACCCTCGCGCACCATCGGCCGTCCCGGGCGCGGGTGATCACCACCGTCCTCGTCGCCGGGGGCGCGCTCGGCTACTACGACGGACTCTTCGGCCCGGGTACCGGCACGTTCCTGATCATCACGTTCGCCGTGTCGCTCGGCACCGAGTTCGTGCGCAGTGCCGCGATGGCGAAGGTGATCAACCTCGGCTCCAACGTCGGTGCGCTGACGTACTTCGCGGTCACGGGCAGTGTCTGGTGGTCGCTGGGATTGACGATGGCGGCGTGCAACGTGATCGGTGCGGTGATCGGCGCGCGGATGGCCCTGGCGAAGGGCGCCGGGTTCATCCGGATCGTGCTGCTGGTGGTCGTGGTGGTGATGGTGATCCGGCTCGGCTGGCAGCAGCTGTGACCGGAGCCCGCGCAGCGAACCGTTCCGCCGCGGTTCGGCTAGGTGTATGAGGCCATGACGTTGGTGACGCCGGTGTGGAGTCGGGTCGCTGGCGGCCGGTTCCCGGCGGCAG